>NZ_JAXMNY010000004.1:0-300000 GCF_034670185.1 Nisaea sp. | reverse complement strand
GACCGGCTGCCGGAAGCGGACGAGGACGAGTTCTACCACGCGGACCTGATCGGCCTTCGGGCGGATCTGGTCGCGGGGGAGTCTCTCGGAGAGGTGGTCGCGGTGCAGAATTTCGGCGCCGGCGATCTTCTGGAAATCCGGGTCGACGGCAGTCGCAAGACGGTACTGGTGCCGTTCAACGGTGAGGTGGTGCCGGAGATCGATCTCGATGCCGGCCGTCTGGTGGTCGATCCGCCGGCCGGCTTGCTGGATGACGAGGGGGAATCCTCAAGCGCTGAGAGTGCTGGCGCCGAGGGCACTGGCGATGAGCGCTGAGGGCGGCGCGCCATGGCAGGCGACCGTGCTCAGTCTGTTCCCGGAAATGTTCCCGGGGCCGCTGGGCCACTCGATTGCCGACAAGGCCCGGAAGTCCGGGCTTTGGTCCCTGAAATCTCTGGACATCAGGGATTTTGCACGCGATAAGCACCGCTCCGTGGACGAAACCCCTTTTGGGGGCGGCTCCGGAATGGTGATGCGGCCCGATGTGGTCGACGCGGCTCTGGCCTCCGTCGATGACATGCCGGGCCGGCGGATCTATCTCAGCCCGCGCGGTGCCCGCTTCGACCAGGCGATGGCGCGGGAGCTCGCGGCGGAACCCGGTGTGGTGCTGCTTTGCGGGCGTTACGAAGGCCTTGACCAGCGGGTGATCGATGCCCGTGGCCTGGAAGAGGTCAGCCTAGGGGATTTCGTGCTTTCGGGCGGCGAGATCCCGGCCCTGGCGCTGCTGGATGCATGCATCCGTCTGCTGCCGGGCGTGCTCGGTGCGGCGGAAACGCTGGACGAGGAAAGTTTTGAAGAGGGGCTGCTTGAGTATCCCCACTACACGCAGCCTCGGGAATGGAATGGTATGTCTGTCCCCGAGATCCTGTTATCCGGCCACCACGCCAAGATACGATCCTGGCGGCGGGAACAGTCGGAAGAGATCACGCGGAAGCGCCGGCCCGATCTTTGGGCCCGTTATCGCGGATCGGAAGAGTGAGCGGTACGGACGGCCTGGCTGTCCGGATCTCGCTCGAACGGTAGCGGCATGCCGCTCCTCTGCGGTCCGATAACCGGGCACGTACGAGCTGTGTGTTTTATTAGAAGAGCCGGTATTCACCGGTCCCTGGATGGACCGGTCGCCACTGGCGCGAATTGGAGAAGAAGAATGAATATCGTTCAACAGATCGAAAAAGAGCAGGTTGAAAAGCTCTCTTCCGAACGTCCGGTTCCGGAATTCGGCCCGGGTGACACCGTGCGTGTCAACGTGCGTGTCGTCGAAGGCACCCGCGAGCGTATCCAGGCCTATGAAGGCGTCTGCATCGCGCGCAAGAATGACGGCCTGAACTCCGCTTTCACCGTCCGCAAGATCTCCTACGGCGAAGGCGTCGAGCGCGTGTTTCCGCTCTACTCCCCGCGCCTGGACAGCATCGAGGTGATCCGCCGCGGTAAAGTGCGCCGCGCGAAGCTCTACTATCTACGCGGTCGTCGCGGTAAGTCGGCTCGTATTGCCGAGAAGAACACCTGGACCAAGACCAAGACTGCATAAGCGTCAGGTCCATATGAAATCCGGACGGGAGCGCCTTGGCGCTCCCGTTTGCGTTTGCCCGTTTGCGTTTGAGCGTCTCTTTTGGGTCTTGTGGGGCCTTGGGGCGCTCAGCTGAACAATGTGCCACCGCCGATCACGGCCAGCAGCAGATAGGCAATGCGCCGGAAGGTCTGCTCGCTCGCCTTGTAGAACAACTTCCCACCCAGCCAGATGCCGCCCACATAGAAGGGGGCGAACGCGGCGCCAAGCAGCATGCGTTCAGGCGTGAGCACGCCGAACCAGAAATAGCTGGCGACAACGAAGATGAAGCCTATCTGGAAAAAGGCGGTGATGTTGGCTCGCACCGCTGTCGGGGCATAGGGTCCGGAGAGCAGATAGAAGATGATCGGCGGCCCGCCGAGCCCGGTCGATCCGTTCAGGAAACCGGCAACGGTGCCGACCGCGAAATCGATCCCCAGCCGGCGGGAGATCGTGTGCCGGTACCCACTTGCCAGCAGGGCGACTAGCAGCAGAACAATGCCGGAAATCAGCCGCCTCAGCAGATCCTGATCTATGCTGACCAGAATCCAGGTGCCAAGCGGCAGGGCGATGATGCCGCCGAGCGCCATGGGGGCCGCCTGTTTCCAGTCCGCCTCCCGGCGCGACATACGCAGAAGCTGGATCTGTGCCGGCATCTCCATCGTGGTCAGGCAGGCAAGGGCGGTTTGCGGCCCGAACAGCAGGCTGAGCAACGGGATCGAGATCATGGCCGCGCCAAATCCGGAAAAGCCACGGACCAGACCGGCGAGACCAACCGCAACGGCCCCGAAACCAAGTTGCCAAAGGCTGGCCGCTTCCAATATGGAAGTAATCGAGTTCAGATCCATTCGGGATTGGCCTTTATCGGTTTGATTATTTCTAAAAAGCCCGGATTTACCGCAAGATTCAGCTTTTGTCGCCGGGAGCGACTCGGTATGCTCCGGCCCCGTCGTGAACGACGAGAGATATGGTGCTGCGGCATCCGGAGGGGCATTTGTTCCCATATAAACCGGGGCCGCGCAGAGAGACGAGAGGAAGCATAGCAGCGATGTCCAAGCCGCGTACGCTGTTCGATAAAATCTGGCAGGATCACCTGGTCGACGTCCAGGACGATGGAACATGCCTGATCTATATCGATCGACACCTGGTTCATGAAGTGACCAGCCCGCAGGCCTTCGAGGGGCTCCGGAATGCCGGCCGCAAGGTGCGCCGCCCGGATCTAACCCTCGCGGTCGCCGACCATAACGTCCCTACCAAGGATCTCGACAAGGGCATTACCGACGAGGATTCCCGGATCCAGGTCGCGACCCTTGAGGAGAATGTCTCCGATTTCGGCGTGCCCTATTTCAGCATGACCGACCATCGCCGGGGCATCGTGCACATCATCGGACCGGAGCAGGGCTTCACCCTGCCGGGCACGACGATTGTCTGCGGCGACAGCCACACCTCGACCCATGGCGCGTTCGGCGCGCTGGCGTTCGGTATCGGCACTTCCGAGGTGGAGCATGTGCTGGCAACCCAGACGCTGGTCCAGTCCCCCGCCAAGAACATGCGGATCACGGTCAAGGGTGCGTTGCCGAAGGGCGTGAACTCCAAGGACGTGGTGCTGGCCATCATCGGCAAGATCGGTACAGCCGGCGGAACCGGCCATGTGATCGAGTTCGCTGGCGATGCAATCCGTAACCTCTCGATGGAAGCGCGGATGACCATCTGCAACATGTCCATCGAGGCGGGTGCCCGCGCGGGTCTGATCGCGCCGGACGACACCACCTTCGAATACCTGAAGGGCAGGCCTTTCGCGCCAAAGGGAGCCGCCTGGGAGCAGGCCGTTGCCTATTGGAAGACGCTGCCGACTGACGAAGGCGCGGTTTACGACACCGAAGTCGAGCTCGACGCTGCCGAGATCGTGCCGCAGGTGACCTGGGGGACCAACCCGGAAGAGGTGATCCCGATCACCGCGAACATTCCGGACCCGGAACAGCTTACCGATCCGGTGCGCAAGGCAAAGATCACCCGCTCGCTCGAATATATGGGCCTGACAGCCGGTGTGCCGATCAATGAGGTGAAGATCGACAGGGTCTTCATCGGCTCCTGCACCAACGGCCGGCTGGAGGATCTGCGGATTGCCGCCGGTGTGGTCAAGGGCCGGAAGGTTTCCGATGGCGTGAACGCGATCATCGTCCCGGGCTCGGGCATTGTGAAGGAGTTGGCAGAGGAAGAGGGTCTCGACAAGATCTTCCTAGAGGCCGGTTTCGAATGGCGCGAGCCGGGCTGCTCCATGTGTCTGGCCATGAATGCCGACCGGCTGGAGCCGGGCGAGCGTTGTGCCTCGACCTCGAACCGTAACTTCGAAGGCCGTCAGGGTCGTGGCGGACGGACCCATCTGGTCAGCCCGGCAATGGCGGCAGCAGCAGCGGTAACCGGTCATCTGACCGATGTCCGCGACCTGCTGAACTAGGGGAGGAGAGATAATGGATAAGTTTACCAAGCTCTCTGGTGTCGCGGCGCCGATGAACATCATGAACATCGACACCGACATGATCATTCCGAAGAACTTTCTGAAGACGATCAAGCGGTCGGGCCTCGGCAAGCATGCCTTTGCCGAAATGCGCTACAATGACGATGGCAGCGAAAATCCGGACTTCGTACTGAACAAGCCGGCTTATCGGAAGTCACAGGTCATCGTGGCCGGCGAGAATTTCGGCTGTGGCTCCTCACGCGAACATGCTCCGTGGGCGTTGCTCGATTTCGGCATCCGCTGCGTGATCTCGACCAGCTTCGCGGACATCTTCTTCAACAACTGCTTCAAGAACGGGATCCTGCCGATCAAGGTGACCCAGGAGCAGTTGGACGAGTTGATGGACGATGCCGAGAAGGGCTCCAACGCGGTGCTCGAAATCGACCTCGAAAAACAGGAAATCGGCCGCCCGAATGGTGAGAAGATCACTTTCGACGTCGACTCCTTCCGCAAGCATTGCCTGCTCAACGGTCTCGACGATATCGGCCTGACAATGGCGAAGGGCGACTCGATCGAGAATTTCGAGGAGAAGCGGAAAGCCGACCGGCCGTGGCTGGCGGCGTCCTGACGGGGAAATATCCCGCATAACGGAACCAATCCGGCGCTCCGGGCTTTAACCGGAGCGCCGGCCTGACTATAAGAAACACACAGAATTCGGACCCCTCAACGGGTCAGTCTCACCAAGGTAACCGGTCTCACTAGGGTAAGCAGAGTTCATGGCCTCCAATCGTAAAATGCTGGTTCTCGGCGGTGACGGGATCGGTCCCGAAGTCGTCAAGGAAGTACTCCGTGTCGTCGACTGGATGGCGAAGAAGCGGTCTGTCAGTTTCGACCTTCAGGAAGGTCTTGTCGGAGGTGCCGCTTATGACAAGCACGGCACGCCGCTGACCGACGAAACCCTGGCGGATGCAGTTGATTCCGACGCGGTCCTGTTTGGCGCCGTCGGCGGTACGCAGTATGATAGCCTGCCTTTCGAGGTGAAGCCGGAGCGCGGCCTGTTGCGCCTGCGCAAGGAAATGGACCTGTTCGCCAACCTGCGCCCGGCCATGGTGTTCGACGCGATGGCCGACGCCTCCTCGCTGAAGCGGGAGCTGGTCTCCGGGCTCGACATCATGATCCTGCGCGAACTGACCGGCGGCGTTTATTTCGGCCAGCCGCGTGGCATCGACGATCTGCCGGACGGCACCAAGAAGGGCTACGACACGCAGGTCTATACGACCCCGGAAATCGAGCGGATCGGCCGCGTTGCCTTCGATATGGCCCGCAAGCGGGACGGGCGCGTCACCTCGGTCGAGAAGGCCAACGTGATGATGTCCGGCGTGCTGTGGCGCGAGGTCATGACCAATCTGCACAAGGCCGAGGGTGAAGGTGTGACCCTCGAGCACATGTATGCCGACAACTGCGCCATGCAGCTGGTCCGCAACCCGAAGCAGTTCGATGTCATCGTTACCGATAACCTGTTCGGCGACATTCTCTCGGATTGCGCGGCGATGCTGACAGGCTCCCTCGGTATGCTGCCCTCCGCATCGCTCGGCGCGGTCGACGACGTGACTGGCAAGCGCCACGCTCTGTACGAGCCGGTACACGGTTCCGCCCCGGACATCGCGGGCAAGGGCATCGCCAACCCGATCGCCGAAATGCTGAGCTTCGCCATGGCGCTCCGCTACTCCTTCGACATGGGCGAAGAAGCGGACATGCTCGAGACAGCAATCAAGAACGTGCTGAAATCGGGGCTGCGAACTGCGGACATCATGCAGGATGGCATGGCACGTGTGTCGACGACCGTGATGACAGACAGCCTGCTTAAAGAGCTGGACAAACTTGTATCGGGATAGCCCTCCCCAACCAGCATGACTTGAGTTTACTCGGCGGGGGGCGTAAGTCTCCCGCCGAAGTCGTTTAATGGACTTCAACAACCGAAGGATTGGACCAGAACAATGGGCTACAAAGTTGCCGTAGTCGGCGCGACGGGCGCCGTTGGTCGTGAGATGTTGACTACCCTTGCCGAGCGCGATTTTCCGGCGACCGAAGTCGTCGCGCTTGCTTCCGAGAAATCGGCGGGCACAGAGGTGTCCTATGGTGAGGAGAAAACACTCAAGGTTCAGAATCTGGCGACATACGACTTCAAAGGCACAGATATCGCTCTGTTCTCTGCGGGCGGTTCGATCTCGGAGAAATATGCACCGATAGCGGCCGCTGCCGGTTGCGTTGCCATCGATAACAGCTCGCACTTCCGGATGGACCCGGATGTGCCGCTGATCGTGCCGGAAGTGAATGCCGGGGCCGTTGCCAAGTATGGCAAGCGCAACATCATCGCCAACCCGAACTGCTCCACGGCGCAGCTCGTCGTCGCGTTGAAGCCGCTGCACGATCTTGCCAAGATCAAGCGCGTCGTTGTTTCCACCTACCAGTCGGTTTCTGGTGCGGGTAAGGAGGGCATGGACGAGCTCTTTACCCAGACCCGCGCGATCTATGTGAACGATCCGGTCGAAAACACGCAGTTCACCAAGCAAATTGCCTTCAACGTGATCCCGCATATCGACAAGTTCATGGATGACGGATCGACGAAGGAAGAGTGGAAGATGACCAGCGAGGTGAAGAAGATCCTCGATCCGGCCATCGAACTCGTCGCCATGTGTGTCCGCGTGCCGGTCTTTATCGGTCATGCCGAGGCGGTGTTCATCGAGACCGAAGACTCGCTCAGCGTCGAGGAAGCCCGCGATGCCATGCAGGATTTCCCCGGCCTCGTCGTGGTCGATCATCGGGCGGACGAAGGTTATGTCACGCCGCAGGAATGTGCCGGTGAGGATGCTGTCTATGTCAGCCGGGTGCGTAAGGATCCGACGGTCAAGAACGGTCTGATTTTCTGGTGCGTATCCGACAATCTTCGCAAGGGCGCTGCCCTCAATGCGGTGCAGATTGCCGAGACCTTGGTGAAAAACCACCTCGAAAAAGCTGCCTGACCCAGGCGGAATATCAAATCAGGAAGCGGCCGGCATATCGCCGGCCGCTTTTTGTTTGAAAAGAATTTCAATTTATAATTTCACACAATTCTACGTGAGCCCGTCTTTGTTGTGATGCGCTGAGTATAAAAATACTCACTTCGTCGCATTTAAAGATCAGAACACTTTGCAATGTGTCGGGGCTTAACGTGGGGATTGAAAATCGGGACACCGGCAATGGCCGGTTTGCCAGTCAAGCGAGCGTCCTGGGCGACATCGTCGCCGAGGCAATGATCAACGCTGTCGATAGTGTCTCCATCACCACGCCGCCGCCAATCCGGCCGACGACCCGGTCGCCGGTGCGGGAAGCGCTGGACCGAAGGCCCCGGGACAGCCCCGAGCCGGATAAACCTTGCGACGGCGCTCCAGCTTTACCGCCTGATGCGTTCTGGGATCTCTGGTTCGAGCATCAGCATCAGTTACTTCGCCAATGCATGAGGATGATGTCAGGCAACATGGCGGATGCCGAAGATGCGCTGGGAAACGCGATGCTTCGGGCTTCGGCCCATTTCGCCGAAGGCGGTGGTGACGCCATTTCCAATCAACGCGCCTGGTTGTCCCGACTGGCCCATAACGCCTGCATCGATTTCTACCGCGCCCGATCCCGCCAGAAACGCTGGACCGATGAGGTCGTGGCCATGACGGACGGCGAGTTCATACCCTCCGCACCATCGCCGGAACCGACGCCGGAGGAAGTCGCGGAGACGGGTGAGTCCATGCGGTCGCTGCAGCGCGGTCTCGACGACCTTCCCGAACTTCTGCGCCGTCCGGTCATCCTGCGATTTCTGGAAGGACGTTCCTATGCAGAGATCGCCGAACGGCTCTGCATCACGAATTGTACGGCCCGCAAGCGTGTTCAGCTCGCCCGCGAGCGGTTGCGCCGGCACGAAGCCGACCCGGCCTGAATTCCTGGTTAGTGGCCCTGCACCAGAGCGGCCGGGCAAAGAGTCTTCAGGCTTTTCAGAATAGCAGGAAGATCCAGTTCCATCCTTTTCGCCTGCGCCGTTATCCGTGTCGCCGCATCAAGGCCTCCGGCGGCGCGCGCGAAGGCGGACCGGATGTCTCCGGAACGTACGAACCATGCTGTGAGCAGCGCGGCGAAGAGGTCACCGGTGCCGTTGAACCCCCGATCCAGACGCGGTGTCATGGTTTCATAGCTGGTCTCTTCGAGTATTAGCAGATTGGACACCATGCCGGCGCGCTCGATACCGGTGACAGCGACCGCCATCAACCCGGATTTCCGGATCAGGGTCCGTGCCGCCTCGGTAATGACATCTGCCTCATCGGGTATTGCAGCACCACAAAGCACCCCGAGCTCGTAGAGGTTCGGGGTCACGATATCGGCGCGCGGCAGAAGCTCTTCGCAAATAGCCTCGGCCACGCCTTTGCGGACAAAATGCCGACCATTGTCGCCGATCACCGGATCGAGCACGAACGGAAGGCCCGGGTTAGAGTCGCGGGTCCGGTCGACGGCGGCGGCAACCACGGCGGCGGTGCCGGGCAGGCCGAGATATCCCGAGAGCACGGCCGAGATCCCGTCCAACACACCCAGTGCGGTCAGCCCGTCGATTTGTGCTTCCAGTTCCGCGGCAGACCTGATCTCGCCCTTGAACTGTCCGTGCCCCGGATGGTTGGAGAAGGAGACGGTGTCGAGCGGCCAGACCTCAAGGCCCGTCGCCTGGATCGCCGGTACTGCAATGCTGTTGCCGACATAGCCGTAACTGACCCTGGACTGGATCGATAAAATTGCCATGCTGGCTCCTCTGACCATGCCGTCCCGTCTTCCTTGAGATGAAGCGGCGAGGGGGCTCCGGTCAAGTGACAAGTCACTCTCTCTGCTTGGTTTTCTTCTGCTATCCACTAGGATGCGCTGAACGGGACAATCGGAGATCGATCAATGACTGCTTCCATCAGGCCGCGCCGCTCGGCGCTCTACATGCCGGGGTCGAACGCGAGAGCGCTGGAAAAGGCGCGAACACTGGAAGCCGACGTCCTGATCATGGATCTTGAGGATGCCGTGTCGCCGGACAAGAAAGCGGAGGCCCGCACGACCATCGCTGCGGCCCTGAAAGAGGGCGGTTACGGCGATAGGGAAATTGTCATCCGGGTCAATGCGTCGGACGGCCCATGGGGGCCGGAGGATCTTGCTTTTGTGGCCCAGTCCGGTGCCGATGCTGTGTTGTTGCCGAAAGTCGAGCATGCCGATCAGGTCTGGTTCGCCGAAGAGGCGCTGTCTGCGTCCGGGGCGCCCGCGAACCTCTCGATCTGGTGCATGATGGAAACCCCGCTCGGCATGTTGCATGCCGAGGAGATTGCCGGCGCCAGTCCGAGCCTCGGATGTCTGGTGCTTGGCACGTCGGATCTTGCCAAGGATCTGCACGCCCTGCACACGCGAGATCGTTTGCCTTTCGTAACAAGCCTCGGGCTCTGCGTCCTGGCTGCCCGGGCTTACGGTCTGGCGGTGCTGGACGGGGTCCATCTCGATCTCGACGACCCCAAGGGCTTCGAGGAGGTTTGCCGGCAGGGTCTGCAGCTCGGATTCGACGGCAAGACCCTGATCCACCCGAAGACTCTTGAGCCGGCCAACCGGATCTTTGCGCCGAGCGGTGAGGAGATTGCCTGGTCACGCAAGATCATCGACGCGCACCAGCAGGCGGATGCGGAAGGCAGCGGCGTGACTCTGGTTGAAGGCAAGCTGGTTGAGTCCCTGCATGTCGAGAATGCCCGGCGGATCCTGGCCCTGGCGGAAATGATCGAGTATCGGGAATCCAGTGGCGAGAGCGCGGGCTGACGCCGCCCGGCCTAGCGGCAGAAACTGATAGAGCCCTCGGCGCAGATCCGCTTGCCGTCGATCCAGGTTGCTCCGGAAAGATCGGCCCGGAAGAAATCGGCGTCGCGCAGGCGGGCGCCGGTCAGGTTGGCGCCGCGCAGTATCGCTGTCTGAAATCGCACGTTGATCAGGTTCGCGCCGGTGAAATCCGTGTCCGTCAAATCGGCCTGGCTGAAATCGGCATCGCGGAGTTGGGCATCCCGGAAGGTGGCGCCTTTCATCTTGGCCCGACCAAAACGCACGCGTCCGCGGCTCTCGTCGAGCTTGGCGCCGGTCATATCCGCCCAGTTGAAGCTGGCATCGTTCAGATTGGCGCCTCTCAGGTCGACGCCGGCCAGCGGATAATTGTCGAAATTGCAGCGCCGCCAGTCGACGCCGGGGCCCGGCGGATCGCTACATGCCGCTTGGCTCATGGTCGGAAAAAGCACTAGCGCGGCGAGCAAGGCAACTGCCCCGCTCAGGTGCATGCATCTGGATTGGATAGTTTGAAACACTGATCGCTGCATCCCGGACATCTCGTCAAATGGCGCGGCCGTACCGTATCAGATGGGCTGGGCAATGCCAGCCGGCAGATCGTCGCGATTTCAAAAGGATGCAGGAAGGCTTCTGGAAGACGAACGGGCCGCCCGTCAGAAGACGTGCGGCCCGTCGGACATGGAAGGCAGACACCAACAGGACCAATGCGACTGTCTTGGCACGGACTCCGCCGGTACATTTTGTGGCGCCCCACTTTATCCCAGCCCTGAAAACAAGACCGAACTAAAGCAATGCTTCCATGTCTCCAATAAAACTATCACCGGTTTTTGAGGCGGGATCAATAAAAATATCAAAAACTGGTCGTCGTGATCCTGAAGTTTCAGTAAACGCAAAGTTAGTATCAATTGATGCACATTTTAATGTTAAGTATGAGGAAAGATATGCACATTTGGATACATAATTAATTATCTGATTTTGCGTATAAAAAAGGGCCTCAAATAATTTTCTCACAAATCATCCACAGCTAAGTCAAAATTTTATCCACAGACCCCATGTGCATGAATTTACGGACGCCGGTCTGGCAAGGGGGCTGGACAAGCCAGAGGGGCGAAATAAATTGAGATCACGTTCGCACTGCAATATGGTGCGGCTTCATTGTTGATGTTCCTCAGGAAAGGCGCGCTATGAGCGTTTCCAACCGCCCTCTTTCCCCGCATCTTCAGGTCTATAGGCTACCTCTCACTGCGATAACGTCGATTTTGCACCGCGCAACAGGAGTCGCGCTTGGCATCGGAACGTTACTTCTCGTTTGGTGGTTGATGGCAGCGGCGACCGGTGGGGGCTATTTCGAGTTTGTGCAGAGCGTAATGGGCTCCTGGATCGGACTTCTGGTCCTGTTCGGCTTTTCCTTTGCTCTGTTTTTTCATCTCTGCAACGGCATCCGCCATCTGTTCTGGGATAGCGGATACGGCTTTGAGATCGCGGCAGCCGAAATGGCGACCAAACTGGTCATCGCCTCCTCGGTGGTCCTGACCGTTCTGGCCTGGATACTCGCCTGCGCCCTTTAACAGGCAGGGCCAACAAAAAGACTCTTTTGAGAGGCTGGTATGACTGACAATTCAATGCGTACGCCGATCGGCCGTGTACGCGGCCTTGGCAGCGCCAAGAGCGGTCTGCATCACTGGTGGATGCAGCGCGTGACCGCCGTGGCGCTGATCCCGCTCACACTCTGGTTCGTGGCATCCCTGATCTCGCTGGCCGGTGCCGGTTATGCGGAGACCGTTGCCTGGCTCGGCTCACCAATCGTTGCCGTTCTGATGATCGGCCTGATCATCGCGACCTTCTATCATGCGGCGCTCGGGCTGCAGGTCGTGATCGAGGACTACGTTCATCACGAAGGCGTCAAGCTGGCGCTCCTTCTCGGTGTGAAGCTGCTCGCTTCCCTTCTTGCAATTGCCGCCCTGTTTGCGGTGCTTAAACTCGCTTTCGGAGGCTGAGCTCCATGAAGTCCTATGAGATCATCGATCATACCTACGACGTCATCGTCGTGGGCGCCGGCGGTGCCGGCCTGCGTGCCGCCTTCGGGATGGCAAACGAAGGCCTGAAGACCGCCTGCATCACCAAGGTCTTCCCGACCCGCTCCCATACTGTGGCTGCGCAGGGCGGCGTTGGCGCTGCGCTCAACAATATGGGTGAGGGCGATAACTGGAAATTCCACATGTACGACACCATCAAGGGGTCGGACTGGCTGGGTGACCAGGATGCCATCGAATATATGTGCCGGAACGCCATCCCCTCGATCATCGAGCTGGAGCATTTCGGCGTGCCATTCTCGCGGACCGACGAGGGCAAGATCTACCAGCGCCCGTTCGGCGGTCACACGCTGGACTTCGGAAAGCGCATGGCCAAGCGCGCCTGTGCTGCGGCTGACCGGACCGGTCACGCCATTCTGCACACGCTGTACCAGCAGAGCCTTAAGGCCAAGGCCGAGTTCTTTATCGAGTATTTCGCTATCGATCTGATCATGGACGAAGAGGGCGCCTGCCGCGGCGTCATGGCGATTGATCTCGCGACCGGCACTCTGCACCGCTTCCGCGGACACCAGACGGTGCTGGCGACCGGCGGTTACGGCCGGGCCTATTTCTCCTGCACTTCCGCTCATACCTGCACCGGCGACGGTGGCGGCATGGTGGTGCGTGCGGGTCTGCCGATGCAGGATCTGGAATTCGTCCAGTTCCACCCGACCGGGATCTACGGCTCCGGCTGTCTGATCACCGAGGGTGCGCGCGGCGAGGGCGGCTACCTGACCAACTCCGAGGGCGAGCGCTTCATGGAGCGGTACGCGCCGACGGCCAAGGATCTGGCCTCACGCGACGTCGTCAGCCGGGCCATGACCATCGAGATCAACGAGGGCCGGGGTATCGGGCCGCAGAAAGATCACATCTATCTGCATCTCGAGCACCTTGAGCCGGCTGTGCTGGCACAGCGGCTTCCGGGCATTTCCGAGACTGCGAAGATCTTCGCAGGCGTCGATGTCACCAAGGAGCCGATCCCGGTTCTGCCGACCGTGCACTACAACATGGGCGGTATCCCGACGAACTATCATGGCGAGGTTCTGTCGCCGACGGCGGACGATCCGGACCGGGTTTGCCAGGGCCTGATGGCCATTGGCGAGGCGGCTTCCGTCTCCGTGCATGGCGCCAACCGTCTTGGCACCAACTCCCTGCTCGACATTGTCGTGTTCGGCCGGGCCGCTGCCTTGCGGGCCAAGGAAACCGTACGTCCGGGTGAGCTGCACAAGCCGCTGCCGTCGGATGCGGGCGAGTACGCCATCGCGCGTCTCGACAAGATGCGCCACGCCAAGGGTGAGCGTAAGGCTGCCGAGATCCGTCTCGACATGCAGCGCGCCATGCAGCAGCACGCGGCGGTGTTCCGCACCACCGAGCTGATGGATGATGGCGTGAAGAAAATCCAGGATATCGCGGCCACGCTGCCGGATATCGGCCTTAGCGACCGTTCCCTGATCTGGAACTCGGATCTGGTCGAGGCGCTGGAGCTCGAGAACCTGATGAGCCAGGCGGTGATCACCCTGACTTCGGCGAGCCTTCGTCCGGAAAGCCGCGGCGCGCATGCGCACGAGGATTTCCCGGATCGGGACGACGAGAATTGGATGAAGCACACCGTCATGTGGCTCGACGACAAGTACAAGCACAAGGTGATGTATCGCGACGTGCATATGTACACGCTCTCGAACGAGGTTGAGGTCGTGCCGCCGGCGGCACGCGTCTACTGATCGCTTGAGAACGAAGAAAAGATCGGAATTGAGAGATGGCTGAATTTTCTTTGCCGGCAAACTCGAAGGTCAAGATCGGCAACACCCACAAGGCTGAAGCCGGCGCGAAACGGGTCAAGGCATTCAAGATCTACCGGTACGATCCGGACACCGGGCAGAACCCGCGGCTCGATACTTACGAGATCGACCTCGACGAGTGCGGCCCGATGGTCCTGGACGCGCTGATCAAGATCAAGAACGAGGTCGACACCTCCGTCACCTTCCGCCGTTCCTGCCGCGAGGGCATCTGCGGGTCGTGCGCCATGAATATCGATGGCACGAACACGCTGGCCTGCCTGAAGAGCATCGACGATGTGAAAGGCGACGTGAAGATCTACCCGCTGCCGCACATGCCGGTGGTCAAGGATCTGGTGCCGGACCTGACCCAACCCTATGCGCAGCTTGCCTCCATCGAGCCGTGGCTGAAGTCGAAATCGCCGCCGCCGCCGGACGAGGAGCGCCGCCAGAGTACCGAAGAGCGCGAGAAGCTTGATGGCCTGTGGGAATGCGTCCTCTGCTTCTGCTGTTCGACCTCCTGCCCGAGCTACTGGTGGAACGGCGACCGTTATCTCGGCCCGGCCATCCTGCTGCAGGCCTATCGCTGGATCGCGGACAGCCGCGACGAATATACCGGCGAGCGGCTGGACGAGCTGGAAGATCCGTTCCGGCTCTATCGTTGCCACACCATCATGAACTGCACCAAGACCTGCCCGAAAGGCCTGAACCCGGCCAAGGCGATCGGTGAGATCAAGAAGCTGATGGTCCAGCGCATGTAGGTCTGCGGGATATCGTGGATAGAAGAAACGGCCGCTGGAAACAGCGGCCGTTTTTACGATGAGTTAGGCAAAATACGGCAGTGGCTCTCCTGAAAGGGAACCACTGCCGCTTGGTTTTATGAGGTCTGTGCTGGTTTGCTCTGTTCCGCTGTCTTGTGCGACGAAGAGCAGCCTGCAAACGCGGCTGGCGCGGTAAAGGCCACGACGGCAGCCGCGAGAACAAACATTCCGATCAGTTTACGCATTGGTGAACCTCCACGGTCAGTTGCAGTGCTACCCTATCGCGATTTTTTTCGCCGGGCCAGTCGCGATAGCGTGAATGCACTGACGCAGGATGGTGGGAATTTGGCGCATGTGTCATTTTGCCGACGTAATTCAAGGCGATAGTGCGTCCGTTATTCAGTTTAGCCCCAGTTATTCAGCCAAGCCGGAGCATGCAATGACCCGACTCTTTCTCTCCGCCGCCTTCGCGGTCCTGATGTTGTTCGCGTCTCCCGTCGTGCAGGCGGAAACGGTGCGCGACGATACCGTCACGCTCGATCTCAGCCTGGAAAAATGGGTCGAGACCGATTCGGCGACGGTCACTGTGGTCGCCGACCTCGCGGTCAAGGCTGGCGGGTTCGGCGTCGCGCGTGCCGCTGTGCAGATGGATCTGACGAAAATATCGGACAAGGCTCCCTGGCGCTTGGTCGGGTATGACCGTTTGCGGGACGAGGCCGGGTTCGAGCGCTGGCGGATAACGGCGGAAGCCCGCCTGCCAGGCACGGCTCTTGGCGGCATCGGCAGCACTGTCGGGGATCTTGGCGAGGCGGGCCGCAGCTACGCCCTGCTCGGGATCGATTTCACGCCGACTCTGGCGGAACGGGAAGCGGCACAAGCCGATCTTCGCGCCGAAATTTACCAGCGTGCCGCCGATGAGCTGGCGCGCCTGAAAGCGGTTTATCCGGACCGCGGATATCGCGTGGCCGCGATTCATATTGCGCCGGGTGCTACCCCGCGTCCGCAGCCAGCGATGATGCTGCGCTCGGAAGCGGCGCCGAAGTTTGCAGCCGATGCCAGCGGTGGCGGCGACAGTGTTGCCCAGAAAGCCGAGCTGCGTGCCTCTGTCAGATTCGCGGCGGAAGTTCGCTCCGGCGACTGAACCGCGCTATGATCCCCCCGGAATCAAAATGTTCTGGGGGGAACGATCCATGAGTAAAGGGCTTTGCATAATCACCGGTGCCAGCCGCGGTATAGGCGCGGCCACGGCCGTCTTGGCGGCGCGCGACGGGTGGGACATCGCGGTGAACTATGCCGGCAACGAAGCCGCCGCCCGCACGGTTGCAGCTAAGGTCGAAGCGGAGGGGCGCAAGGCCGTCGTTATTCAGGCGGATACCTCGAAGGAAGCCGACATTGTCCGGCTCTTCGACGAGGCGGAGGCCGCACTCGGCCCGGTGCGCGGGCTGGTCAACAATGCCGGGATCACCGGCAAGATCTCCCAGGTTCGGGACATGTCCGAAGCCGCGATCCTCGAGGTCATGCAGCTTAACGTGATCGGGCTGATGCTCTGCTGCCGTGAGGCGGTACGCCGGATGTCGCAGAAGGATGGCGGTGCCGGCGGTGCCGTTGTCAATCTCTCCTCGATCGCCGCCAGGCTCGGCGCGCCGAACGAGTTTACTCATTACGCCGCGTCCAAGGGGGCGGTGGATTCCTTCACCATCGGTTTCGCCCGCGAAGTCATCGCCGAGGGCGTGCGCGTCAACGCGGTGGCGCCTGGCATGATCGACACCGACATTCACGCCAGTGCCGGCGCGCCGGACCGGGTGGCACGCCTCGGACCGACCACGCCGATTGGCCGGGCGGCCGCGCCGGAGGAAGTGGCGGAGGCCATCGTCTGGCTGCTCAGCGATTCGGCGGGATATTGCGCCGGCTCGATCCTCGAGGTGGCAGGCGGGCGTTGAACCTGCCTCATGTCTGCCTCCGCTTGACGGGAACCGCGACTTGCGCAACTTGTGTGCGCCGAGGGCAACGGGCCGAATGGCTCGTCCGACGGGAGAACGAACTGTGACTCATGAAGGGCCGTTGGCCCGCTATGAAGCCCTGATCGCCGAGGGTTCCGTTACGGCCGATCCGGCGCAGGCGGCGGCCGCCGCGAAACTGCAGTGGCTGCACGACCAGCTGATCGACTACCGGCCGCCGCAAGCCAAGACGGGCTGGACGGCGAAGCTCGGCTTTGCCCGGAGCAAACCGTCCACGCCGCCGAAAGGGCTCTATATCTACGGCTCGGTCGGGCGCGGGAAATCCATGCTGATGGACCTGTTTTTCGACGGAGCAAAGGTCGAGCGGAAGCGGCGCGTGCATTTTCACGAATTCATGCGGGAGGCCCACGAGCTAATCCATCAATGGCGGCAGGAGAACAAGGTTTCGAAAACGGCGGAGCCAATTCGTCCGACGGCGCAGAAACTCGCCGACAGTGCCTGGCTGCTCTGTTTCGATGAGTTCGAGGTTCGGGACATTGCCGACGCGATGATCGTCTCCCGTCTGTTCTTTGCCATGTTCGAGCTGGGTGTCGTGGTCGTTGCGACCTCTAACCGGGCGCCGGATGAGCTTTACAAGGACGGCCTGCAGCGGGACCTCTTTTTGCCGTTTATCGGCATCCTGAAAGCGCGTCACGAGGTGTTCCGGCTGGATGACGGGGAAGATTACCGGCTTGGCCGGTTGCGTGGGCAGACCGTCTATCATGTTCCGTGCGGTCCGGAAGCGGATGCGGCTCTGGACCGGACCTTTGCCGAGCTGACGGACAATGCGGAGGCAAAGCCGGATGCGATCAATCGCAAGGGCCGGCAGATCGCGGTTCCGGCTGCCGCGTCGGGTATTGCGCGGTTCGGGTTCCGGGATCTGTGCGATGTGCCGCTGGCGGCTGCCGATTTCCTTGCGGTAGCGGAACGGTTTCACACGGTGATTCTCTCCGATATCCCGATCCTTGGTGCTGCGAACAGAGATCAGGCGCGCCGTTTCATGACTTTGATCGACGCGCTGTACGATCAGGGCGTTCGTCTGGTTGCCTCGGCGGAGGCCGCGCCGGAAAAGCTTTATGACGGCGAGGACTGGGGCTTCGAATTCGACCGGACGATTTCCAGGCTGATGGAAATGCAATCCTCTGATTACTTCGAATCGCGCCGCCGCTGAGGTGCGAGAATAGTTTGTGGTGCAATAACTTGCCCGATAGCCGCAAAAAGACTTAAATTTAAATCTAACTCTTAAGAGTAACTTAAGATAGAGCGTGATAAGGCTCACGGACGGCAGAAGGCCCCGTAAAAGGCATCTCATCCGGGAGTGAGTCATCGCATACGCCATCGATTTCTCGGGACAGCGTAATCCGCTGGTTCCAGACCGAGATCAGGACGCCCTTCATACCCTGCGCTGCGACATCCTTCCGCTGCGGACAAACGGACTCAAAAAGGTCCGGCTGATCAAGAATGTCCGGATGGAAACCCGCATCGAGCTTTATCGTGAAGCGGGGATGGGCAGCGGACAGGTTGCAATCGACGAGTTGCCGGCCTTCATGAGTGCGACCGACGATCTCCTGCTCCACGATATGCCAATGCTGGTTAGCGTCGGCGAGATGGACAGCTTCGATCCCTATTCCCTGCGCCGCGGCTTGAGGGCTGCAGGTATTTCGGTCGACAATCTTGACGCTCTCAAGCTGAGCGATCCGAAAAAACGCGAATTGCAACCGCATATGCGGAACCTGACGCGACCGCTGCTGCAGCATGTATTCGGCGCGAGCAATATCGAGTTGACCGACCCGGAAATGCTCCGTGATCGGCTGACTAATACAAGCAGCGCTGCCGTTCTCCGGCGGATTAACAGTCTTGCCTCGGCTTTGGATACGTCGCCTGAAAACCTGCCGGACCTGCTTGAGGATTACGGCGACGTCTTCCTCTCGCTTGCCTTTTACAAACAGCATCTGGCCGAGATCGGGCCCCGGATCACGTTACTCCAGATCTGGGTCGACGAAGCGTACCAGGTGCCGCATATCCGCAAGGATCCCATGATGGGGCCGGCGCTGCACAAGACGGAGCGCGTGCTCGGTGCCTTGCAGCAATCCCTGGAACGCCGCTTCAGTAATTTTGAGAATAAGACGGACATCCGGTGGGAGCGCGTGACTCTGGGAACGTTCAACCAGGTGCGTGCCCTGATCACGGATCATCAGGCGAGTCTCGCCGCTGTTCTGTGCGGGCTCACGGTTAAGATTTTTGAATGGGAAACCCGATTTCCCGGCGGCGGCGGCAGCTTTGAGCGCCGCGCTGATTTTGTCTTGTCGGACCTTCGGGCCGGACTTGACCGTCTGACCGAGATTGAACGCGATGCCGGCACTTTCGAATAGGTCTCCAAATAAGCCCGTTCGCGCGGAACTGTTCCGTGTGTCGCGCCTATTGTCATGAACACCATGCCCGGGTCGACCCACCAGGACGACAGTGAACGCGCCGTCATCGACCGTGAGGATCGGGATTCCATCAACACGTTTGCCTGTGCGGCGCTCCCTATACGGAACAGGGGCCTTTTCCGTCTTCGCCTGATCAAGAATGTGCGGCTGGAAACCCGGATTGAGCTGTTTCGCGGCAGCGGGACGGGCAGTGGCCAGTTCGGCATCGATGAGTTGCCGAACTACGTCAACCGGGACGAAGACCTGATCAAGCACGACATTCCGCTGTTGAAGGAGGCGGCCAAGCTTCCGGCGTTCGACTGCTATTCCCTGCGCCGCGCGGTCCGGTCCAGCGGCATTGATGTTGAAACATCGGACGTGCTCAGTCTGTCGGATGAGAAGAAGCGTGAGCTTGCGGGCCATATGCGCAATCTGACCCGGCCGCTTGTGCGGCATGTGTTCGGCGGTGCCGGCATGGATATAACGGACCCCAGCAGTCTGCGGGATATCATGCAGATGGCAGACAAGGCGACCGCGCGGGAGAAGCTTGAGCTGTTGTCCGAGGTCCTGGAGACGGATCTCGATAGCCTGCCCGAGCTGCTTGAAGATTATGGCGACGCTTTTCTCTCCCTTGGCTATTACCGGAGCTACCTCAATCTGATCGTGCCGCGCGTGAAGGAGTTGCACGGCTGGATCGACGAAGCGATCGAGCGCGGTTCGTTCCGCAAGGGCGATCCGGCGATCAAGCGCATGAAGCAGGTATCCGCCGCCATCGATCACATCGTAAAAAGCGTTGTGGAACGTTTCCGGGAGTTCGATCGAAGGGCGGTGTTCAACTGGGAAACGCTGACGCTTGAGGATTTCCGCACGGCACGGCAGCAGATCCTCGAACATCAGGCAACTTTGGCAGAGGTACTCTGCGGTATCACGGTCAAAGTCTTTGAGTGGCGTAGTCGTTTTGCCAAGCCGAATGTAGGAATTCAGCAGCGCGTGGACTTCGTAATGTCCGACCTTCAACCGGGCCTGGATCATCTGCTTCAGGTTGAGAGTTCGGCCCCGCGCTTCTGATCTTTGTACTTTGTAGGCACGTTCGACCGGCAGGACCCTTGCGGGGGTGCCGGAATCGCGCTACACCGCGCCTCGGTTTTCCGCCGCCCAGGAGGAGGCCGAAGCCTTAGATGGCGCGGCGGATCTGTCCCGAATCAGAGGAGTGGGGAACAAGATGGCTCGCAACAAAATCGCGCTGGTCGGCGCTGGGAATATCGGCGGCACGCTGGCGCTGCTCGCCGGCCTGAAGGAACTCGGCGACGTGGTGCTCTTCGATATCGTTGAGGGCATCCCCCAGGGTAAGTCTCTCGATATCGCTGAAGCGTCCCCGGTCGAAGGCTTCGACGCCAAGATGCTCGGCGCGAACGACTACAGCGCGCTGGCAGGCTCAGACGTCGTTATCGTCACCGCAGGCATACCCCGTAAGCCGGGTATGAGCCGCGACGATCTCATCGAAACCAACACCAAGGTCATGAAAGCCGTTGCCGATGGCATCAGCGCGAATTGCCCGGACGCGTTCGTGATCTGCATCACCAACCCGCTCGACGTCATGGTCGGTATCCTGCAGAAGCTGAGCGGCCTGCCCGCCAACAAGGTTGTCGGCATGGCCGGCGTGCTCGACAGCGCCCGCTTCCGCTACTTCCTGGCCGAAGAGTTCAATGTCTCCGTCGAAGACGTCACCGCGTTCGTGCTTGGTGGCCACGGCGATACCATGGTGCCGCTGACCCGTTATTCGACCGTTGCCGGTATTCCGGTTCCGGATCTGATCAAGATGGGTTGGACCACGCAGGAAAAAATCGACCAGATCGTTCAGCGCACCCGTGACGGCGGCGCCGAGATCGTTGGCCTGCTGAAGACCGGCTCCGCTTTCTACGCGCCGGCGTCTTCCGCTATCCAGATGGCCGACTCCTACCTCAAGGACAAGAAGCGCGTGCTGCCGTGCGCGGCCCAGTGCACCGGCGAATACGGCCTCGATGGTCTCTATGTCGGCGTGCCGTGCGTGATCGGCGCGAATGGCGTCGAGCGCATCGTCGAAATCGAGATGAACGCGGACGAGAAAGCGATGTTCGATCATTCGGTCGGCGCGGTGAAGAGCCTCAACGAAGTTGCGGCGAAATTCGGCCTCTGATGCCGAGATAGTGGTATATTGTATACCACCATATGTTATCGGGTGGTTCGGTGCTACAGTGTGACTGCGGCACCGGGCCACTGCCCGCGTTTGGGGAATAAGCTGGCCCGTTGGGCCAGTTGCAGCAACGGCTTCGGCGGTTCTCGCGCCAAAACCGGTGCAAGGGAAATGGGAGAGCCATGAATATTCACGAGTATCAGGCCAAGCAACTCTTGGCCAAATTCGGTGTTGCAGTGCCGCGGGGCGGCGTTGCCTACACCCCGGAGGAGGCCGAGAAGGTCGCCAACGAGCTTGGCGGTCCGGTCTGGGTCGTGAAGTCTCAGATTCATGCCGGTGGCCGAGGCGCTGGACGCTTCAAGGGCAATGAGAACGGTGCCGGCGGTGTCCGCGTCGTCAAATCGGTCGCGGACGTCAAGTCGAACGCCGGCGAGATGATCGGCGCCACGCTGGTCACCAAGCAGACAGGTCCGGCAGGCAAGGAAGTCAGCCGTATCTATGTCGAGGAAGGCTGCGACATCAAGCGCGAGCTTTACCTCAGCCTGCTGGTCGATCGCGACAGCAGCCGCGTCACCGTGATGGCCTCGACCGAGGGCGGCATGGAGATCGAGGAAGTCGCCGAAGCGACCCCGGAAAAGATCATCACCATCGCCATCGACCCGGTGACCGGCCTGCAGGGCTTCCATGCCCGCCGCATCGCCTTCGCTCTGGGCCTTGAAGGCGACCAGGTGAAGTCGGCCGTCAAGTTCCTGATGGCCATGTACAAGGCCTTCACGGATCTCGATGCCGCGATGGTCGAAATCAACCCGCTTGTCATCACAGGCTCCGGTGACGTGATCGCGCTCGATGCCAAGATGGGCTTCGACGACAACGCGCTGTTCCGGCACAAGGACGTGGCCGAGCTGCGGGACGAGAGCGAGGAAGATGCTTCCGAACTCGAAGCCGCCAAGTACGAGCTGAACTACGTGAAGCTCGACGGCAGCATCGGTTGCATGGTGAACGGCGCGGGTCTCGCGATGGCCACCATGGACATCATCAAGCTCTATGGCTCCGAGCCGGCAAACTTCCTCGATGTCGGCGGGTCGGCAACGAAGGAGCGGGTCACCGCCGCCTTCAAGATCATTCTCTCCGATCCGAACGTCGAAGGCATCCTGGTCAACATCTTCGGCGGCATTATGCGCTGTGACGTGATCGCCGAAGGCGTCGTCGCGGCGGCCAAGGAAGTCAGCCTGCACGTGCCTCTGGTTGTGCGGCTGGAAGGCACCAATGTCGATCTCGGCAAGCAGATCCTCGCCGATTCGGGCCTGCCGATCACGTCCGCGGACAATCTCGCGGACGCGGCGGAAAAAATTGTCACTGCGGTGAAGGAGGCAGCCTGATGGCCGTTCTGGTCGACGAAAATACGAAAGTCATCTGCCAGGGCTTCACCGGAAGTCAGGGCACGTTCCACTCCGAACAGGCGATCGCATACGGCACCAAGATGGTCGGCGGCGTCACCCCGGGTAAAGGCGGTCAGACCCACCTCAACCTGCCGGTGTACGACACGGTCATGGAAGCGAAAGACCGGACTGGCTGCAATGCCTCGGTGATCTACGTTCCGCCGCCGTTCGCTGCCGATTCGATCCTGGAAGCCATCGACGCGGAAATTCCGCTGGTGATTTGCATCACCGAAGGCATTCCGGTGCTTGATATGGTTACGGTCAAACGGGCCCTCTCTGGCTCCAAGACCCGCCTGATCGGCCCGAACTGCCCCGGTGTTATCACGCCGGACGCATGCAAGATCGGCATTATGCCGGGTCATATCCATCGCCGCGGCAAGGTCGGGATCGTCTCCCGGTCGGGCACGCTGACGTACGAAGCGGTGGCTCAGACCACGGCGGCCGGCCTCGGTCAGTCGACCTGTATCGGCATCGGTGGCGACCCGGTGAACGGCACCAACTTTATCGACGCGCTGGATCTTTTCCTTGGCGATCCGGAGACAGAAGCGATCATCATGATCGGTGAAATCGGCGGCTCGGCGGAAGAGGATGCAGCCGAATTTCTCAGGCAAAACAAGGTGAAGAAGCCGATGTGTGGCTTCATTGCCGGCGTTACCGCGCCTCCGGGCCGTCGCATGGGCCATGCCGGTGCGATCATCTCGGGTGGCAAGGGCGACGCCAATTCCAAGATGGAGGCCATGAAGTCTGCCGGGATTCTCGTTGCCGACAGCCCGGCATCTCTCGGGACCACCATGGTCAAGGCGATCAAGGGCTAAATGACATGTTCCGGACGGCACCAACATGCTGCCGTCCGGACACACCCTTGCGATTTTTTGCCCTCTGCCATGCAGAACGGCTTCAAGTTAGTAAATTCTTAGCTAGTATAAGAAGATACTTGCCGTTGCGGCGCTTTGCCGCAAGGGTGACCTAGGCCCTGCGCGAGGGGCGCGCGGAGCCGACACAGACAGGACCAACAGCCACTTCGCAAAGGGGCAGGTTCCAATATGGCGACGGCAGTGAGCGACCAATCCTTTCTTTCCGGTGCTAACGCACCGTTCATCGGCGAACTCTACGAACGATTTCTCCAGGATCCAGCCCTAGTAGACGAAAGCTGGCGCGAATATTTCGCGGAGCTGCACGACGATGTCGGGCCCGTCCAGGGAGATGTGCACGGGCCAAGCTGGGCAGACCGCGGCAACCGTGTCATCGGCGGCACCGGCGAGGCGGCAGACGGCTCGGGTCCGATCACGGACGACAAGTCCGCCGCGGCAGCGGACCCGCTTTTAGGCAGCGATATCCGGCAGGCCAGTCTGGACTCACTCCGGGCGATCATGCTGATCCGGGCCTACCGGATCCGGGGACACCTGAAAGCGAAGCTCGACCCGCTGGGCCTTGAGCCGCCGACCCCGCACCCCGAACTCGATCCCGCCCATTACGGTTTCACCGAAGAGGATTGGGACCGCCCGATCTTCATCAACAATGTTCTCGGGCTGGAAACAGCGACCCTGCGGCAGATCATCGAGCTGCTGGACCGCACCTATTGCGGCAGTATCGGTGTCGAGTTCATGCATATGCAGGACCCGGAACAGAAGGCCTGGATTCAGGAGCGTATCGAGCAGATCCGCAACCGGACCGAGTTTACCGAGCGGGGCAAGCACACGATCCTTGAGCGGCTGACCGCCGCCGAGACCTTCGAGCAGTTTCTCGGCCGGAAATATGTCGGCACCAAGCGTTTCGGCCTCGATGGCGGCGAAAGCCTGATCCCGGCGCTGGAACAGATCCTGAAACGGGGTAGCCAGATCGGTCTGGAAGAGGTCGTGATCGGCATGCCGCACCGCGGCCGCCTGAACGTGCTCAACAATTTCATGAGCAAGCCGTTCCGTGCCATCATCTCCGAGTTCCTCGGCAATCCGGCGAACCCGGAAGACGTGGGCGGCTCTGGCGATGTGAAATACCATATGGGCGTTTCCGCCGATCGTGAGTTCGACGGCGCCAATGTCCACCTGACTCTGAACGCCAACCCGTCCCATCTGGAAATCGTCAACCCGGTGGTGATCGGCCGTGTTCGCGCGAAACAGACCCAACGGGATGATGCATCCGATCGCCGGAAAGTGCTCGGCATTCTGATGCATGGCGATGCGGCCTTTGCCGGTCAGGGCGTGGTGGCGGAGACATTCGCTTTCTCCGATCTGCGCGGCTACCGCACCGGCGGCACCATCCATGTCATCGTGAACAACCAGATCGGCTTCACCACGGCGCCTGCCTTCTCGCGCTCTTCGCCCTATCCGACGGATGTCGCGAAGATGGTCGATGCACCGATCTTCCATGTGAACGGGGACGATCCGGAAGCCGTCGTGCACGTCGCCCGGATCGCTATCGAGTTCCGTCAGGAATTCGGCGTCGATGTGGTTATCGACATGTTCTGCTACCGCCGCTTCGGGCACAACGAGGGGGATGAGCCGATGTTCACACAGCCCCTCATGTACTCGAAGATCGCGACCCAGAAGACCACCCGTCAGCTTTATGCCGAGCAGCTTGAGCGCGAAGGCGTCATCAAGCCCGGCGAGGCCGACAGTATGGCCAAGGAGCATGATGACCACCTGAACAGCGAGTTCGAGGCCGGGCTGAACTACAAGCCTAACAAGGCCGACTGGCTTGAGGGCAAATGGTCCGGCTTCACCAAGGCGCACGGCGATGCCCGCCGGGGGGAGACCTCCGTCGACAAGGAAACGCTGCGCGATGTCGGCATGAAGCTGACCGAAGCGCCGGACGGCTTCGCCATGAACCGAAAGCTGAAGCGCGTTGTCGAGCAGCGTCGCAAGGCGATCGAGAACGGCGAAGGCATCGACTGGGCAAATGCCGAAAGCCTGGCTTTCGGAACGCTGCTCGTGCAGGGCGACGGGGTTCGGCTCAGCGGCCAGGATTCCGGCCGCGGCACCTTCTCCCAGCGGCATTCGGTCTGGATCGACCAGAACACCGAGGAGCGGCATATTCCGCTCAACAGTCTGGGCACGGACCCGCAGCATTACGAAGTGATCGACAGCCCGCTGTCAGAAGCCTCGGTGCTTGGCTTCGAGTATGGCTTCAGTCAGGCGGAACCGAACATTCTCACGCTCTGGGAAGCCCAGTTCGGCGATTTCGCCAACGGTGCCCAGGTCGTGGTCGACCAGTTCATCAGTTCCGGTGAGCATAAGTGGCTGCGTATGTCCGGTCTCGTGATGCTGCTGCCGCATGGCTATGAAGGTCAGGGGCCGGAGCATTCCTCCGCCCGTCTCGAGCGCTATCTGCAGCTCTGCGGCGAGGACAACATGCAGGTCGTGTACTGCACCACGCCGGCGAACTATTTCCACGCCTTGCGCCGTCAGCAGCGCCGCGACTTCCGCAAGCCGCTGATCGTGATGTCGCCGAAATCCCTGCTGCGCCACAAGCTCTGCGTCTCGACTCTGGACGACATGGCCGATGGCACCAGTTTCCACCGGGTCATGTATGACAACGAGGTGCTGTGCGAGGACAAGGACGTGAAGCGGGTCGTGATCTGCTCCGGCAAGGTCTATTACGATCTGTATGAGGAGCGGGCCCGGCGCGGTCAGACCGACGTGTTCTTCCTGCGTCTGGAACAGCTCTATCCGTTCCCGCGCAAGGCACTGATGGAAGAGCTGGCGCGATTCCCGCAGGCCGAGGTTGTCTGGTGCCAGGAAGAGCCCTGGAACATGGGTGCCTGGTCCTTTGTCGACCGCCGCATCGAAAGTGTGCTGGTCGAACTTGATGGTGTCTGCAAGCGCCCGCTTTATGCGGGCCGAGCCGAAGCGGCTTCGCCGGCAACAGGCAACCATGGCCGGCATGTCCGCGAGCAGGAAGGCTTGGTTCAGGAGGCTCTCGCCGTTGGCGAGGAGATGAGCAAGGGCAGCAGGTACGCGGCCGAGTAATCCAAACAAATATCAGCCGCCGGCCCATCCCCGGCGGCAACTCATATGACGCGCCGGTCATGGCGCAATAAAGAGAGAATGGACGGAAAAATGGCGACGGAAATCAAGGTCCCGGTTCTTGGGGAATCGGTGTCCGAGGCAACTGTGGCGCGCTGGATGAAGGCCGTCGGAGATGCTGTCGGTCTTGACGAGCCCCTGGTTGAGCTGGAAACCGATAAAGTGACCCTTGAGGTCAATTCCCCGGCTGCGGGAACCCTGCAGGAAATTGTCGCTGACGTGGACGCGACCGTCGGTGTCGATGCGCTGCTTGGTGTGATCGCCGAAGGCGCCGCTCCCGCGAAGAAGGCGGAACCGGCAGCGAAACCTGCTGAAGCAAAGGCTGAAGCAGCTCCGGCCCCTGCCGCGAAGGCAGAAGCGCCGAAGCCCGCTCCGGCCCCTGCCGCCGCTGCCCACGAGCTGAAGACCCTGTCCCCGGCCGTGCGCAAGCTGGTCGAGGACAACAATCTCGATCCCGCCAAGATCAAGCCGACCGGCAAGGACGGCCGTCTGGTGAAGGGCGACGTGCTGGCCGCGATCGAAGCCGGTACCGCCAAGGCCTCCGCGTCGGCTCCCGCCGGCGCCGCACCGGCCGCCGCAGGTCCGTTGCCGCCGCGTGCGGATGACCCGCGCGAAGAGCGGGTGAAGATGACGCGCCTGCGCCAGTCCATCGCCCGGCGCCTGAAAGAGGCCCAGAACACCGCCGCCATGCTGACCACCTTCAACGAGGTGGATATGGGCGCGGTCATGGGTTTGCGCTCTGAATACAAGGACGCTTTCGAGAAGAAGCACGGCGTGAAGCTCGGCTTCATGTCCTTCTTCGTGAAGGCCTGCATCGCCGCCCTCAAGGAGCTCCCGGCAGTCAATGCCGAGATCTACGGCGATGAGCTGATCTACAAGAACTACTACGATATCGGTGTTGCGGTCGGCACGCCGCAGGGCCTGGTTGTACCGGTTCTGCGCGATGCGGACGATCTCAGCTTTGCCGGCGTGGAAAAGGGTATCGGCGATCTCGGCCGCAAGGCGCGGGACGGCAAGCTCACCATGAAGGACATGACGGGCGGTACCTTCACCATCACCAATGGCGGTGTGTATGGCTCGCTGATGTCGACCCCGATCCTGAATCCTCCGCAGTCCGGTATTCTCGGCATGCACAAGATCCAGGACCGTCCGATGGTCGTGAACGGCAAGGTCGAGATCCGGCCGATGATGTATCTGGCGATGAGCTATGATCACCGCATCATCGACGGCCGCGAGGCGGTCACCTTCCTGGTCCGCGTCAAGGATGCGCTGGAAGATCCGCGCCGCCTGCTGATCGACATGTAATTTCATCGCGCGCGGGCTTGTCCCGCGCGCGGCCTTTCAAGAACGAGCTGGACAAGAGAGCGATTTATTATGGCTGACAGCTACGATCTCGTCGTCATCGGTGCGGGCCCGGGCGGTTATGTGGCCGCCATCCGCGCTGCGCAACTGGGCATGAAAGTGGCGTGCGTCGAAAAGCGTGCGACCCTCGGAGGCACCTGCCTCAATGTCGGCTGCATTCCCTCCAAGGCACTGCTTTCCTCCTCGGAGAAATATGCCGAGACTCAGGATCACCTGAAGGATATCGGCATTGATGTCGGCTCCGTGAAGCTGAACCTGAAGCAGATGATGGCCAACAAGGCCAGCGTCGTCGAACAGCTCACGGGCGGTGTCGCCTTCCTGTTCAAGAAGAACAAGATCGACTGGAAGACCGGCTCCGCCGTAGTGAAATCCGCTTCCGAGGTCGAAGTCACAGGCGAGAAGGGCAAGAAGGAAGTGCTCAAGACCGAGCGCGTCCTGATCGCCACCGGCTCCGAGCCGACCCCGCTGCCGGGTCTGGAGATCGACGAGAAGAAGATCGTCACCTCCACCGGCGCGCTAGACATCGACAAGGTTCCGGATCACCTCGTGGTCATCGGCGGCGGTGTGATCGGGCTTGAAATGGCGTCGGTCTGGGCCCGTCTCGGCTCCAAGGTCACGGTTGTCGAGTTCCTCGACCGGATCGTCCCGGGCATGGATGGCGAGGTTGCCAAGAAGTTCCAGCGCGTGCTGCAGAAACAGGGCATGACCTTCAAGCTCGGCACCAAGGTGACTGCGGCGAAGAAGACCAAATCCGGCGTTACCCTGACGGCCGAGCCGGCCAAGGGCGGCGACAAGGAGAGCATCGACGCTGACGTGGTGCTGGTCGCCATCGGCCGTCGTCCCTTCACCGAAGGTCTCGGGCTCGACAAGGTCGGCGTGGAGATGGACAAGCGCGGCTTCATCTCGGTCGATGCCGATTTCGAAACCAATGTCCCAGGCATCTTCGCCATCGGCGACGTGATCCTTGGCCCGATGTTGGCGCACAAGGCCGAGGAAGACGGCGTTGCCGCTGTCGAGACCATGGCGGGCCAGTCCGGCCACGTGGATTACAATCTCGTCCCGGGCATCGTCTACACCTGGCCGGAAGTGGCGAGCATCGGCAAGACCGAGGAGCAGCTGAAGGAAGCGGGCGTCGAGTACAAGACGGGCTCCTTCCCGTTCAGCGCCAACGCTCGCGCCAAGTCCGTCGGCATGACAGAGGGCTTCGTGAAGATCCTCGCCGACAAGAAAACGGACGCGGTGCTCGGTGCCCATATCATGGGCCCGGAAGCTGGCAACCTGATCCACGAAGTCGCGGCCGTCATGGCGTTCGGCGGCTCGTCCGAGGATATCGGACGGATCTGCCACGGCCACCCGACCCTTTCCGAAGCGGTCAAGGAAGCGGGCCTCGCAGCCAGCACCGGCGCGATCCACATCTAATCGGGCTTTTTGAGATCGAACAGAAAACCGCGGCCTTCGAGCCGCGGTTTTTGTTTGTGCAAACTCTTTAATCGTCATCCCGGGCTTGACCCGGGATCTTTATGATCCTCGGACGGAGTGCGGCCTCGGGAGATCCCGGGTCAAGCCCGGGATGACGATGTAGGGATAGAGAGATTACTTCCTCATATCCTTCGCATCCTGATGCCGGCTCAGCGGCAGCCATACAGAGAAGGCGAGTGGGGCCAGCTTCGGGAACATCACAGGGTCCGGAGCGGTGATCGGCAGCGGCAGGTCCTCGTTGGCGCCGCCGGAGAGCCAGTAGGCCAGCTTGCGGCCGAGGGCGGTGGTCATGGCGATACCGCGTCCGTTGCAGGCGATGGCGGAGAACGCACCGTCGCCGAGGCGCATGAGCCGGGGCATGTAATCCCGTGCGGCGGCAAGGCGGCCCTGCCAGGCGAATTCTGGCTCCAGCTTCGGCAGTTGCGGCAACAGTTCCTGGAGACGGCCGAGATGGTGCGTGCGCCCGCGTTCCAATGATCCGAGCGGGTTTGCCAGCAGGCCGCCGGTGACGATCCGGTTGTCGTTCGTCCAGCGATAGGCGATCAAGTCCTTGCGGGTATCGGCCGAGCAGCGGTCGTTCGGCAGCACACTCTTGCGCAGCTCCGGATCAAGCTGCTGGGTCGCCACCTGGAACAGGGTGATCGGGAACTGGGTGCCTTCCGCTTTCGGCGCCAGCCCGCCACCTGTGCTGTTGGTGGTCAGCAGCACCCGGTCGGCGATCAGCGTGCCGTGGTCGGTCTTCAGGTGCCACTCGCTGCCTTGCTTGGCGATCTCGTTGGCGCGGCTGTCGATATGCAGCGTGACACCGGCCTTCACGGCGGCTTGGGCCAGCCCGCGCACGAAGGCGAGCGGGTTGATATGGCCGCCGGTCGGGTCCAGGAACGCGCCGTGATAGGCTTCGGAGCCGGTCTCGGCCACCGCCTCGTCGCGGGACAGCAGCTTCACCGGCCGGCCAAGGTCTTGCCATTGTTTCACCCGGTCTTCCAGCCAGGCTGTTTTCTTCCCCGTATGGATCGGCTGCATCCAGCCGGTTTGTTTGCCCCAGCAATCAATTTCGTGACGCTTGATCAGATCAAATACCAAGTCGCCGCCTTCACCGAGCATGCGAACCAGCAAATCGCCTTTCTCCGGCCCGAATTTCTCTTTTGCATAGCGCGGGTCGAGACCGGTGAGGAGGTTGGGTACGACGAAACCGGTATTGCGTCCCGAAGCGCCGAACCCGGCCTCGTCCGCTTCCAGCAGAGTGACGTTGTGCCCGGCCTCGGCTAGATGCAGTGCTGTCGAAAGACCGAGAAAACCGCCGCCGACAATGGCTGTCTCCGTTCGCGCCTCACCTTCAAGGCGGGTGCAGACCGGCCCGGCTGGGGCGACGGAATGCCAGAAGGAGCTCTGGAAACTGAGGGAAGGATGCGGTGCACTGGCGAGATTTTCCCAGATAGTCGGCGCGTAGCCTTTATGCGCAATCTCGGGCATCGGCGGTTCCCTGTTTGGACGGTATGGTTAGTGAGGCGGTTCGCGCGGATGAGCGTGACCGCCGGATGAATATGTATGGAGCATGGCCGAGCCGAAAGGGCTGTGCAAGCTCACTCGGGCGAAGCGGATAAGGAGTGCCTGGAAGATGCGGATTGTCTTGATTGCCTTTGGATGTGTGTTTCTGTGGTGCGGCGGTGCCAGGGCCCAGGATGTGACGGAGGGCGACCTCAATGCCGAGATGCGGTTCCAGGGTGGCCAGAACGTCTTCCGCCACGACTGGCAGGTCGAGACCGGGGACGTCACCTGCGACGGTTTTCAGGACAAGGTCGCCGGGTATGTAAGCCACGATAATCCGGACGGGCCCATGTTCCTGATGGCCGTGGTGACTCATGAGGACGGCAAGTTGGTCTCGGAGGGAGTGGTGACATTCTTCGACAGCGCGAACCAGATGGGTTTGTGCGGCGATGGTAACCCGCCGCCGAAGATCTCTCTGGAGCGATTAATGGAGGAGGAAGTGCGGGAGATGACCGGTATCGACGGCGCCTGTCCGGTCGCGATCATCCTCGAGGACGGGATGTGCGACCTGCACTATTACTTCTGGGTGCCGGACTGGGAAGAGGACCGCAAACTGATCTTCTTCCGGAACTAGGCGCGCGCTAGCGGTCGCGCGGGTGTGCCCGGCTGTGTACGTCCATCAGCCGCTCCGCATCCACGCTGGTATAGCGTTGCGTGGTGGTCAGAGAGGCATGGCCGAGCAGTTCCTGGATAGCCCGCAGATCGCCACCGCCGGCCAGCAGGTGTGTCGCGAAGGAATGCCTCAAGGCATGCGGCGTCGCGGTTTCCGGCAGGTCCAGCCAGCCCCGTGCCAGCCGCATGGCGCGCTGGGCGACACCGGCCTGCAGGCGTTTGCCCCGGGCGCCGAGAAACAACGGATCGTCCGGGCTGCCGCGATAGGGGCAACGGGCGACATAATCGTCGATGGCGGCGCGGACGGCGGGCAGTATGGGCACGATGCGCTGCTTGTTGCCCTTGCCGGTGATGGAGAGAGTGTCGCCAATCGGGTAATCGCTGCGATTGAGCGCCAGTGCCTCGCCGATCCGCAACCCGCCGCCGTAAAGCAGGGAGACGAGAGCGACATCGCGGGCGGCGATCCACGGCTCCGACGCGAGATCTCCCATGGCATCGAGGGTTTCCGCCGCTTCGGTGACGGTCAACGCTTTCGGTACCGAGACAGGAATGCGCGGTCCCCGGATTGAGAAAACAGCCGCGTTCGAGAGTACGCCTCGCCGTTCGAGAAAGCGGAAATACCCGCGCACGACGGAAAGGGCCCGTGCCGTGGAGGTTTTCGCAAAGCCTTTCGATACCCGGCGGGCCAGGTATCCCCGGAAGTCTGCGGGCTTCAATGCGGCGAGGTCAGATATGCCGGGGGCTGTGCCCAGATGGTCCTGCAGAAAATCGAGAAACTGTTCGAGATCCCGCTCATAGGCGGAGAGGGTATGGGCCGAGGCGCGTTTTTCGCTCGTCAGCCATTGTCTCCAGGCATCTGTCGCGCCAGCCAGGTCCGTGATGGTCTCGGTATGTGTCAGCCCGGAAGGTTCAGCCATTGCCGGATGGTCAACTCCGTGGTGCGGGCAAGGAAGCTCAGAAGCTCCGTGGCCTGCCCGTGATGATAGGCCTCGGCGTCCCGTGTCCCGAAGGCCATCAGGCCCATCGGCGAGTGCGGGCTGACCTGGATACGCGCCAGCGCCATGGACGAGACCAGACCGGCGGCCGAGCCGAAGATAGCTTCATCGCCTTCGACATTGGCGGCCAGGAGGACGTCCTTGCCGACGCCGATCTTGCGATCGATCGTGCCGGCCGGGATGGAGCGCACGCCCGAGGCATAGGCCTTCGGGATCGGCACGTCGCCAGCCTCGATGCAGATCGTCACCACGTCGATGCCGAGCATGACCGGAAGGTCGATCGTCACGGACTGGATCAGGTTGTCGAAGGAATTCGCTGCGACGATGCGCAATATCGCCGCGTGGATGCGGTTCTGGGTCGACTGGTTCCCGCGCGCGGTGGAGACCAGCCCGGCGTGGGAATCCTTGAGCTTCTGATTCTCCGAGCGTAACCGCTCCAGCATGAAATGCTGCATGTCGACCACCGCCTCGCCGCTGGTCCGGCTCGGTGGGGTCAGGATGTCGATCAGTTCCGGGTGCTCGATCAGGAAGTTCGGATGGGAGGAAAGGTAGTCCGCGACTTGTCCGGCCGTCAGCATCGGGGCAGGCTGATTTGCCGCCTGCTTGACGCTCTTCTTGCCCGGTTCCGCCGCGGAGCCCTTGCCTGTCATCGCTTGTCGCCCGTCCCTAGAGGATGCTCTGGCCGGTCTTCGCCCAATCCTTCAGGAAGGCGTCGAGACCCTTGTCGGTAAGCGGGTGATTATACAGGGCGCGCAGCACGGCCGGCGGCAGCGTGGCGACATCGGCGCCAAGCTTGGCTGCGTCGATGACATGTTGCGGGCCGCGTACGGAGGCGACGAGGATTTCCGTGTCGAAATCGAAGTTGGCGTAGATGTCCGCGATATCCGCGATCAGGTCCATGCCATTGATGCCGATATCGTCGAGCCGTCCGACGAAGGGCGAAATGAAGGCGGCACCGGCCTTGGCGGCCAGCAATGCCTGCCCGGCGGAGAAGCAGAGAGTGACATTGACCTGAATGCCGTCGTCGCTCAGCGCCTTGCAGGTCTTCAGCCCGTCGACGGTCAGCGGCACCTTGATGGCGATGTTGTCGGCCAGCTTGAGCAGCAGAGCGGCCTCTTTCATCATCGTCTCGTGGTCGGTCGCGGTGACTTCCGCGCTGACCGGGCCGTCGACGACGTCACAGATTTCCTTGATCACTTCGAGGATCGGGCGGCCTGATTTGGCGATGAGTGACGGGTTGGTCGTTACCCCGTCCACGAGACCGGTGGCGGCCAGATCCTTGATCTCCGCAACATCCGCAGTGTCGATGAAAAACTTCATGTCGTCCTGTATCCTCGGCAGGTGGTGAATCCGAGCCTCGTATGGCCGAATCGACGAGGCGAGTCTAGCGCATACAGGGGGCCGGTGCCAGTGACGCCGGGGTAACGTCACCGGCTTTTCACGGAACTGCAGGAAACAGGAGGCCCGGCACGTCCCCGTGAGGCCGGCGGCCCGCCGCTACAAAACCGAGACCGTTGCGGAGTGTGGCGAGGTGTTCGACACTCCGCCGCATGTCCGATCTTTTCCCCGACGAGTCCCGTCGTATTCAGGTGTTGATTCCGCTGCCGCTGGCTGGTCCCTACGACTATCTGGCGGACGCGGAAATGGCGCTGCAATGCGGCAGTATCGTCGAGGTGCCGCTCGGCAACCGGCGCACCACGGGTGTGGTCTGGGCCCTTGATGTGGCGGAAGATCCGGAGAGCGGTCAGGTGGCACGAAGCCGACTGAAGCCGGTGATTCGCGCCCTGCCGGTGCCGCCGCTGCCGGAGGCCGTTTTGAAGCTGGTCGACTGGACGGCTTCCTACACGCTGACCGCCCAGGGCGCCGTATTGCGCATGGCCATCAGTGTGCCCGATGCGTTCGAGCCGGCAAAACCGGTCACGGCCTATGCCGCGCTTTCCGGCGGGGTCGAGGCGGTGGAAGCGCAGGGGCTGCGACTGACACCGGCGCGGCGCCGGGTGGTGGAGCTGCTGGCGGACGGGCCGCCGCGGACGGCGCGGGAGATCGCGGATGAGGCCGGGGTCGGCACGTCCGTGGTGAAGGGGCTGGCGGAAGCCGGGGGCTTGGCGAGTGTCGCCCTGCCGGCGGATACGCCCTTTCCGGAGCCCGATCCGGACTTGCCACGGACAACACCACTCTCCGATGAGCAGCAGGAGGCGGCTGATGCGCTGTGTGAGGCGGTCAGCGCCGAGAGTTTCGCGCCGGTGCTGCTTGATGGTGAGACAGGAGCGGGCAAGACAGAAGTTTATTTCGAGGCGGTCGCGACCGCGCTGCGCATAGGCAGGCAGGTGTTGGTCCTGTTGCCGGAAATCGCGCTCTCGGCGGAGTGGCTGAACCGGTTCGAGGCGCGCTTCGGCGTGCGCCCGGCGGAATGGCATTCCGAGCTGAAGCCGCGCCGCCGCCGTCACACCTGGCGCCAGATCGCCGAGGGCAAGGTCCGGGTGCTGGTTGGCGCCCGGTCGGCCCTCTATCTGCCGTTCCCGAATCTCGGTCTGATCGTGGTCGATGAAGAGCACGAATCCGCCTACAAGCAGGAGGAAGGGGTGATCTATCATGGCAGGGACATGGCCGTGGTTCGTGCCAGCCTGACCCCCTGTCCGGTCGTCCTGGTCTCCGCGACACCTGCACTGGAAACCATGCGCAATGTCGAGAATGGCCGCTACAGCCAGCTCCGCCTGACCGCCCGGCATGGCGCCGCGACCTTGCCGTCGGTGGAGCTTGTCGATCTGCGCCGGGAACAGCCTCAACGTGGACGTTGGCTCTCCCGGCCGCTGATCGAGGCGATCACGGGCGCGCTTGCTGCTGGCGAGCAGTCGCTGGTCTTCCTCAACCGCAGGGGCTATGCGCCGCTCACGCTCTGCCGGGCCTGTGGACACCGGCTGGAATGCCCCAGTTGCTCGGCCTGGCTGGTCGAGCATCGTTTGCTGGGCCGGTTGCAGTGTCATCATTGCGGCTATAGCGCGCGGTTGCCGAAAACCTGTCCAGAATGCGCTGCCGAAGACAGTTTCGTAGCCAGCGGTCCTGGCGTCGAGCGGATGGCAGAGGAAGTCGCGGCTATTTTCCCCGATGCCCGGTTCCAGATCGTCTCCAGCGATACCCTGCAAGGACCCGCCGCTGCGGCCGAATTCGTCCGGAGCGTGAGGGCGGGCGAGGTTGATATCCTGCTCGGTACCCAGATCGTGGCCAAGGGGTATCATTTCCCGAAACTGACTGTGGTCGGTGTGGTGGATGCGGATCTCGGCCTTGCCGGTGGCGATCTCCGGGCGGCGGAACGGACCTACCAATTGCTGCATCAGGTGGCGGGCCGGGCGGGCCGGGCGGAACATCCGGGCCGGGTGCTGCTGCAAACCCATCAGCCGGAAAATCCGGTGCTGAAGGCGATAGCCGCATGGGACCGCGACGGCTTTCTCGCGGAAGAGGCAACGGCGCGGGAACAACAGGGCATGCCGCCGTTTGGGCGTCTGGCCGCGATCATCGTCAGCGCGGCGGATCCAAATCAGGCGGATATGGTGGCCAGCCGGATCGGTCGCGCGGCGCCGGATTTCGACGGCGTCTCCGTGCTTGGACCTGCGCCGGCACCGCTGGCATTGCTTCGCGGCCGGCACCGCCGTCGCTTGCTGATCAAGACCCGGCGCGACGTTAATATTCAAGCGGTTCTGCGCAGTTGGCTCGGTCGTATCGAGGTTCCAAATTCGGTTCGTGTGGCGGTGGATATAGATCCCTACAGTTTCCTCTGAGCCCCGTAGCCTTCCGGACTATGCCGCCCACCCTGCGAGAAGCGACAACCCACCGCTTGCACGGTCTGAACCTCTATGCTAGAGAACCGCCGCGCTTGGCGGAAACTGCCGTCGACGAGGGTTTTTATTGGTCAATATTCGCTGATAAACGGTGCGCTACCGAAACGGTGCCCGGTAAACGGCGATAATCTCTGGAATGAGGCGTTCCCTGGTGGCTTCCGAAACGACAGGCTTGGCCGGAAGATATGCTTCCGCCCTCTATGAGCTGGCGGAAGGGGAAAAGGCTTTGGATGCCGTTGCGGGGGATTTGAAATCCCTGCGGCAGGCTCTGATCGAAAGCCCGGACCTCTCTCGCTTGGTGCGTTCCCCGGTTTTGACGCGGGCAGAACAGACGCGTGGTATCGCGGCGGTGCTGGAAAAGATGGGAGCGCATGCGCTGACCCAGAAGTTCCTCGGTACGGTCGCGTCCAACCGCCGTCTATTCGCGATGAACGCGATGATTACTGCTTTCCTGGCCCAGCTTGCCGCCCGGCGCGGTGAAGTGACGGCCGATGTGACCTCTGCTGTCGAGCTGAGCGAAGCCCAGCTTTCCGACATCTCCGAGGCTCTGAAAAAGGGCGTTGGTCAGAAGGTCTCCGTTAATCTCTCTGTCGATCCGGCTTTGATCGGCGGACTGGTCGTGCGTGTCGGTTCGCGCATGATCGACAATTCAATCCGTTCCAAGCTGCAGCGTTTGCAGCTTGCCATGAAAGGTGTTGGCTGATGGATATCCGCGCCGCTGAGATTTCTTCGATTCTGAAGGAACAGATCGCGAATTTCGGTACCGAAGCAGAAGTGGCCGAGGTCGGCCAGGTTCTCTCCGTCGGTGACGGTATCGCCCGCGTCTATGGTCTGGATCAGGTCCAGGCTGGTGAAATGGTCGAGTTCCCGGGCGGTATCCGGGGCATGGCGCTGAACCTTGAAGACGATAACGTCGGTATCGTTATCTTCGGCGACGACCGTTCAATCAAAGAAGGTGACACGGTCAAGCGGACCGGTTCCATCGTGGACGTTCCGGTCGGCAAGAGCCTGCTGGGTCGTGTTGTCGACGGTCTCGGTAACCCGATCGACGGCAAGGGTCCGCTGGAAAATGTCGAGCGCAAGCGTGTTGAAGTCAAAGCGCCGGGCATCATGCCGCGTAAATCCGTGCATGAGCCGATGCAGACCGGCCTCAAGGCCATCGACAGCCTGATCCCGGTCGGCCGTGGCCAGCGTGAGCTGATCATCGGTGACCGTCAGACAGGTAAGACCGCTATCGCAGTCGATGCTTTCATCAACCAGAAAGCCACCAACGACGCCGCCGGCGACGACGACAGCAAGAAGATGTTCTGCATCTATGTCGCGATTGGCCAGAAGCGCTCCACCGTTGCTCAGATCGTGAAGACTCTGGAAGACTACGGCGCGATGGAATACTCCATCGTCGTAGCCGCCACCGCTTCCGAGCCGGCGCCGATGCAGTACCTGGCACCGTATACCGGCTGCACCATGGGTGAGTTCTTCCGCGATAACGGTATGCACAGCGTCATCGTGTATGACGATCTGTCCAAGCAGGCCGTTGCCTATCGCCAGATGTCCCTGCTTCTCCGTCGTCCTCCGGGGCGTGAAGCATTCCCGGGTGACGTCTTCTATCTGCACTCCCGTCTCCTCGAGCGTGCGGCGAAGATGAACGACGATCAGGGTGCAGGTTCCATGACCGCGCTGCCGGTCATCGAAACCCAGGCCGGCGACGTCTCCGCTTACATTCCGACCAACGTGATTTCCATCACCGACGGTCAGATCTTCCTCGAGACCGAACTGTTCTATCAGGGCATCCGCCCGGCCGTGAACGTCGGTCTCTCGGTTAGCCGTGTTGGTTCCGCCGCTCAGATCAAGGCGATGAAGCAGGTTGCCGGTTCCATCAAGCTGGAGCTCGCGCAGTATCGTGAAATGGCGGCCTTCGCGCAGTTCGCGTCGGACCTTGACCCGATCACGCAGAAGCTGCTGGCCCGTGGTGCTCGTCTGACCGAGCTGCTGAAGCAGCCGCAGTACTCTCCGCTGACGGTGGAAGAGCAGGTTGCGGTGATCTATGCCGGTGTGCGTGGCTATCTCGACGAGCTGCCGCTCGGCGATGTGACCCGCTTCGAGCAGGCCTATCTCTCGGAAGTCCGTGCCAAGGGTAAGGACATCCTTGACGCGATCCGTACCGAGCAGGCGCTGACCGCCGATATCGAAGAAAAGCTGAAGGCATTCCTCAGCGGCTTCGTCAAGACCTTCGCCTGAGGATCGGCAGCTAGCGAGCAGAGCGAGGAGCATACATGGCCACCCTCAAGGACCTGAAGATCAGGATCAACAGCGTCAAGTCGACGCGGAAGATCACCTCTGCCATGAAAATGGTCGCGGCGGCTAAGCTCCGTCGTGCCCAGGAACAGGCGGAAGCCTCCCGGCCCTATGCCGCGCGGATGAACCGGATGATTGCATCGCTGGCAGGCGCCGCGACGCAGGCCGGTGGTCCGAAGCTGCTGTCGGGAACCGGTCGTGACGATATCCACCTCCTGGTGGTCTTCACGGCAGACCGGGGCTTGTGCGGTGGTTTCAACAGCACGATCATCCGGGCGGCGCGCCAGCGTGTTCGAGCGCTTCGTGGTGAAGGCAAGACGGTCAAGCTGTTTTGCGTCGGCCGTCGTGGCAAGGATGCCCTGAAGCGCGAATTCGGCGATATCATCGTCGGCTCCGTCCAGGACGTGACCCGTAAGGGCGTGGCCTTTGCTTCGGCCGACGAGTTGGCGGCCCAGATCCTGAAGATGTTCGAAGACGAAGATTTCGACATCTGCAGCCTGCTGTTCAACCGCTTCCAGTCGGCGATGACCCAGATCATCACCAACCAGCAGATCATTCCGGCAAGTGTGCCGGAGGTGGAAGAGGATTCGTCCGCTTCTGAGAGCGGCGCTCTCTATGAGTACGAGCCGGACGAAGAAGCTATTCTGGCTGCGTTGCTGCCGCGTAATGTCGCGACGCAGATTTTCACCGCGCTGCTGGAAAGCAATGCCAGTGAACATGGAGCCCGGATGACCGCGATGGACAATGCCACGCGGAACGCAGGCGATATGATCGACAAGCTGACGCTGAACTACAACCGGGCGCGTCAGGCGAACATTACTAAGGAACTTATCGAGATCATCTCCGGTGCCGAGGCCGTCTAGGCCGTACTGAAGATACTCTCGATCGAATGGAATTAACGAGGATCCGGATATCCCGGATAGAGGTTTGGAGCTGACTTATGGCTAAGAATGCGACAGGCAAAGTCACACAGGTAATTGGCGCCGTTGTCGACGTTCAGTTCGACGGCGAGATCCCGGCCATCCTGAACGCCCTGCATACGAAAAATGGCGACAATCTGTTGGTTCTGGAGGTTGCTCAGCACCTCGGTGAGCGTACGGTTCGTACGATCGCCATGGACGGAACAGAAGGTCTGGTCCGCGGTCAGCCGGTGGAAGATACCGGCTCCCCGATCATGGTTCCGGTCGGTCCGGAAACCTTGGGCCGCATCATGAACGTCATCGGTGACCCGGTTGATGATGGCGCGCCGGTCAAGACCAAGAACAAATCCCCGATCCACCGTCAGGCTCCGTCCTTTGCCGAGCAGTCCACCGAAGCCGAGATTCTGGTCACCGGCATCAAGGTCGTTGACCTGCTCGCACCGTATGCCAAGGGCGGTAAGATCGGCCTGTTCGGCGGCGCCGGCGTGGGCAAGACGGTTCTGATCATGGAGCTCATCAACAACGTCGCGAAAGCGCACGGTGGTTACTCCGTGTTCGCGGGCGTTGGTGAGCGTACCCGTGAAGGTAACGATCTGTACCACGAGATGGTCGAATCCGGCGTTATCGTGCCGGACGGCGAAGGGTCCAAGGCAGCCCTGGTCTATGGCCAGATGAATGAGCCGCCAGGTGCCCGTTCCCGTGTCGCGCTGACCGGTCTGACCCAGGCTGAGTATTTCCGCGACGAAGAAGGCCAGGACGTGCTGTTCTTCGTGGATAACATCTTCCGTTTCACGCAGGCCGGCTCCGAAGTGTCCGCGCTTCTTGGTCGTATCCCGTCGGCGGTGGGCTATCAGCCGACCCTGGCGACCGACATGGGTATGCTGCAGGAACGTATCACCACCACCAAGAAGGGCTCGATCACGTCGGTTCAGGCTATTTACGTGCCGGCCGATGACTTGACCGATCCGGCACCTGCCACGTCCTTCTCGCACCTTGACGCGACCACGGTTCTCAGCCGTCAGATTGCCGAACTCGGCATCTACCCGGCTGTTGACCCGCTCGACTCCACCTCCCGGATGCTTGATCCGCGGATCATCGGTGACGAGCATTATCAGATCGCCCGTTCGGTGCAGGAAGTGCTGCAGACCTACAAGTCCCTGCAGGACATCATTGCCATTCTCGGCATGGACGAGCTCTCGGAAGAAGATCGCCAGACCGTGGCTCGCGCCCGGAAGATCCAGCGTTTCCTCTCCCAGCCGTTCCACGTTGCCGAAGTCTTCACCGGTTCTCCGGGCAAGCTGGTTTCTCTCGAAGACACCATCAAGGGCTTCAAGGGCATCATTGCAGGCGAATACGACGATCTTCCGGAAGGCGCCTTCTATATGGTCGGCACCATCGAGGAAGCCGTCGAGAAGGCCAAGAAAATGGCGGCGGAAGCGGCTTAATTCAGGCCGCCTAACGGAGTGGAGCCATAGACATGGCCGAGACGACACAGTTCGAGCTGGTATCGCCGGAAAAGCTTCTTTACTCGGAAGCGGCCGAAATGGTCGTCGTCCCGGGTACTGAAGGATATTTCGGTGTGCTGCCGCGCCACGCGCCGATGATCTCGACCCTCGAGCCCGGTGTGATTGATATCCATCAGAACGGCTCCGTCGCCGAACGGATCTTCGTTGCCGGCGGTTTCGCCGAAGTGACGGAGACCCGCTGCACGGTGCTGGCCGAAGACGCTCAGGTGCTGAAGGATGTCGACACAGCCAAGGTCGACTCTGAGATTTCCGACCTGCGTGATGATCTGAAGGACGCGAAGGAAGAGCTCGATCGTGAACGGATCGAGCGCCGGATCAAGATCCTGGAAGCGCTTCGCGCCGCGGCCGATTAAACGCCTGGATCAAAGACACTGAAATAACGAAACGGCCGGCGCTTGCGTCGGCCGTTTTGCTTTGGCTGCTTGCCAGAGCGGTATATCGAGGGATCCCTACCAGCTGGATTTTTCCTCGCTGGCCTTTTCCTTGCCCTTTTCGACCCGGTCTTTCAGCTCGTGATCCAGCTCGTCGGTCTGCCAGGAATGCATTTGGCTGACGATCCTGACCCGTGCCCGTTCAACCGAAGACTGGGCGTCGAACGCATCGCCATGCAGTTCCTTGTACGGCAATACGGGCAGATGCCACAGAATATGGATGATCGCCCGTTCCAGACCCGCTTCACCGCCAATCAAGTGCCTGTTCTCAAACGCGTCCAGCCAGATGGATACAAGGTCGTCCCAACCATCCAGCCCATACGCGACTTCCCGCCGCAGCTTCTGCAGTTTGGCGACAGAATTATCGACCTTCGAGAACATCCCGGCGATGCTCGCCAGCAGGCTATCAAGGGTGACAATCCGCTCGCTCACATAGCCGATGGTCTGATCCACCACCCTGAGAACAAGATTGATTGAATCAGCCACCTCGGGCCGCGATTCAGATGCATAGATCTGCAGTGAGCCCCGAAGTTCCAGCAATCGGAGATGCTGGCGGAAAAGGAAGCCGTCGGTCTTTTTCTCCTTGTCGGAAGCAACAGAGCCAAACGGTGCGATGAGGCCGACGAGCGGTTCAAGCCAGTCCCGTACCTCGTTGACCGTACAGCCGGCGCGCAATGCCGTGTGAGACATCACCTTCGAGACCAACTCGTCCATCCGGAACTCGGCGACGGCACTCTTCCCGGTCATCAAATTCAGCAGGGTTTGCGTGCTCGCCCGTGCCATGAAGGCGTCACCCTGCGCCACGCCGCACTCGCGTGTCATCTGGGCGATACAGGACATCCGGACGATCTCTTTTTCCTCAAGGTCGCGCTGTGCCTGCTCGCGGGCCAGGCGGCGGGTTTCCTCGTCCGGGTTATAGGCGGCATCGGCCTGTTGCAGGATGGAACGGATATTGAGCGGATCCAGATCCTGCGCATTCCGTGTGCCTAATATCCTGCCATGAACTTCCTCGTCACGCTCGGACAAGACGCCCATGCTCGGGATCTGCTTCCAGTCGACTATGGCGAACTCTCCCCGGCGGGTGCCGGAGAAATTCGGGATCGTCGCTTCCAGCACGCGCCCGCGCCCGCCCAGATACTCACGCACGCGGAGATGGTTGAACGCCGGTACGGACGCAAAGGGGACGCAAGTCCCGCGGCGCTCGAATGTCTGTGGAAGGTTGTTCGCGGCCCCGGACATTGTGTAATTGGCCTTATGTTATGCTCAACCGATGGTCGGCAATCGTGCGGAAACGTCACGGTGACGGCTGACGGTCAAGACCAACCCTATCAGTCCGGCGGCTGAAGGCAAGAAGACTAGCTAGCGCGACAGAAAACGTGCGAACCGGTCGAGGGCTGCCTGATAGACGGGTCGCTTGAATTCCACAATCAGGCGAAGAACCTCATCGCTGTCGGCCCAGCGCCAGGCATCGAATTCGACAGTATGGGCGGACAGGTGGATATCCTTGTCGGCACCGGTGAAGCGGGCCAGGACCCATTTCTGCTTCTGTCCGCGATACCGGGATTTGATCCCCTTTCGGATAGCTTCTGGCGGAAAATCGTAGGTCAGCCAGTCCGGTGTCATGTCGAGCACCTCACAGGCGGTGACGCCGGTCTCTTCGGCGAGCTCGCGCAGGCCGGCCTGCAGTGGGTCCTCGCCATCGTCTACGCCGCCCTGGGGCATTTGCCAGGCAGCGGGCTTCATATCTGCACGCCGGCCGATAAAAACCTTGCCCTCGTCATTGATCAGGACAATCCCGACGCAGGGACGGTAGGGGAGAGTGGCAGGTTCAGGCGCCATAAGCGGCATGATCCATTCTAAGTGTGTCTAGCGCAGGCTTTGCTTGTTCGCGATGGATGTTACTGGCACCAGCGTGAAGCCACGTTCGGCAAGCGTTGCGGACCAGGTTGCGAGCATATCGATCGTCATCGGCAGGGGCGGGACGACACCGAGTGCGTATCCGGTGCGCTGTGCGGTGCGCTCCAGGGCAGCGAACCGCCGCTCCATTTCCGAAATAGCCGGATTGTCGTCGATATTTGCATTTGCCACGGCCCGGGGAAGCTGGATGGAACCCGCGATTTCCAGCGCGATGGTCCGTGAGGTCGCGGCGCTGTCGACATACATCAACCCGCGTTCCTTCAGGACCGCGAGGACTGGCGTCAGCGCTTCTTCGTCAGTGGTGAATTGCGATCCTTTCACGCCGATCACGCCGGCATAGCCGACGGTCCTGCCGAGCGCTGATTCCAGCCGATTGAGATTGTCGACCGCACTGAGCGACGTCAGCAGCGTCAAGGGGCCGGGGTCGTTGATCGGGTACCCGAACGGTTCCATGGGAATATCGAGAAAAATCTCATGCCCCGCCCGCTGGGCTATCGCGACCTGATCGTCCAGATCGCTCGCCGCGGGAGAGAAGGAGAACGAGATCTCCGGGCTGAGAATTTCGGCTGCCGCCTCTGTCAGGGAGCGGGACACGCCCATTCGGGTCATGATAATGGCGATCCGGGGAAGTTTTGTATCTCCGTCGAAGGGCCTGGCGTAGGTCTCCCAGGCTTTGCGCCCGTCGGGAGCCACCATCGGGAGCATGCCCTTCTCGGTTTCCTCGACAAGCGCCAGTTCGAACCGCGGACCCTTCTGTTCTTCCGGTGCGGGCTCAGTACCGGCCTGGCCGGTACCATTGGCGTCCTGCCCATCCGGTGCCGCACCTTGCTCCGGACTTCCGTGCCCGTCGCCCTCAGCGCCCGCCATGGCGTGATCGTCGCCATGACTGTCGGGCTTCGGCGCAGGCTTGTTGTCGAGGCTTGTATTCGACTCCGGGACGGCACCGTCCTCAAGGACGGAGACCTTCAGGATTGGCCGGCGGGCCTCGCGCTCGGCGACGGTTTCCGGACCGTTCACCACCAGCCATCCGACGACGGCGCCGAGGCCTCCGATGACGGAGACGCCAAGCACCGCCATTCCGGTGATGCGCAGGATTTTGCCAATCCGGCTGGTCTTTCGCGGCGGATTGCCTTCGCCGGCGATATCGTCTTCAGCGCCCTCTGCCGGGTTCCGTTTACGAAACGGAAGTCCCGGCAGCTTCAGGCTGATTTTTGGTATGGGTAGCTTCAATTCACGATGCGCTGTTGGTAAAGGTCAATGCCGCGCAGCAGATCAATGGCCCGGGCGAGCTGGTAATCTTCCTGCTCGGGCTTTGTCTCTGCTGTGTCGTCTGCGTCTTCCGGAGTTCCTGCCGGCGCGGCGTCGCCATTGCCTGCAGGATTGTTCAGGGCGCCGCGCAAGTCGGCTTCACGACGTCCCCGTCCGTTATCGAGCTTTTCGATCCGGGCCAGCGGCACGTCGATGTCCGGCTCGATCCCTGTCTGCTGGATGGAGCGGCCGGACGGCGTGTAATAGCGCGCCGTGGTCAGTCGCATGGCGACCTGGCCGGAAAGCGGGATGATGGTCTGGACCGATCCCTTGCCGAAACTCTTGGTGCCAAGCAGGATCGCGCGGCGATGGTCCTGCAAGGCGCCGGCGACGATTTCGGAGGCCGAGGCCGAGCCGCCGTTGATCAGCACCACGATTGGTTTGCCGTCGGTCAGGTCGCCGGGCTTGGCGTGAACGCGGGATGCGTTCTCCGGATCGCGGCCGCGGGTGGACACGATTTCGCCCTGCTCAAGGAAGGTGTCGGATACCGTGATCGCCTCGTCGAGCAGGCCGCCCGGGTTGTTGCGCAGATCAATCACATAGCCGGTGAGCTTGTCGCCCTTCTCGGCCTTGATCTTCTCGATCGCCGTGCGCAGACCGGAAGTCGTCTGCTCGTTGAAAGTGGTGATGCGGATATAGCCGACATCGTCGATCATCCGCGAGCGCACGGACCGGATCTTGATGACCGCACGGGTAAGCGTGACGTCGAACGGCTCTTTCGTGCCGCGCCGGATGGAGATGGTCAGATCGGAATCGACCGGGCCACGCATCTTTTCGACCGCCTGGCCGAGGGTCAGGCCCATGACCGGCTCGCCATCGAGATGGGTGATCAGGTCGCCTGGCTCCAGACCGGCTTCCGCCGCGGGTGTGTCGTCGATGGGTGAGACGACCTTGACCAGGCCGTTCTCCATGGAAACCTCGATGCCGAGGCCACCGAACTCGCCCTTGGTCTGCACCCGCATGTCGCGGAAGCTCTTGGAATTGAGAAAGCTTGAATGCGGGTCGAGGTTGGTCAGCATGCCATTAATGGCCGCTTCCATCAGCTCCTGATCGGTGACTTCCTCGACATATTCGGACCGCACCCGTTCGAACACGTCGGCGAACAGCTTGAGCTGGTCGTAGGTGTCATGGGTCGGCTTCAGTTGCGCCTTGGCATCTTCCGATGGCGGCGCGAACAGCAATGCGGTTACGGCCACGGCACCAACCAAAGCGGCTGTGGTCCAGAATTTCGTCTGACGGATCGATTTCATCATCGCCTTACCTTGTTCGTGCGCGCGGACCACCATGGTAACGGATCGATCGGGGCACCATTGTGGCGAAACTCCACATAGAGCCCCTCTGTTCCGTCTGCACCCGTCCCGACATCTCCCATGCGAGCCACAGGCTCGCCTGCAAGCACGCCCTGCCCGACCTGAACATCGACCAAGGACATACCTGCCATCAAGGTAAGGTAGTCTTGACCATGTTCAATCATCACAATCTGACCATATCCGCGAAACGGTCCGGCATAAATGACTTTTCCGTCAAAAGGGGCAACGACTTGAGCGTTTTCGCGTGTCGCGATCACAACCCCCTGTTCGGTCAGGCCCAACCGGTTCGCGGCACCATATCGCTGGCTGATCTCACCGGTGGCCGGATAGGTCAGCCCGCCCTTGCTCGCGCCAATCTCCGGGCCGGCTGGCAGGTCTGCGACGAAATCCGGTGAGACAGCGGCATTACCGGGCGTTGCGCTGACGGTATCGGCCGGTGCGGCGCCCGGCGCCACGGCACTCTCGCCGGAAGGTACTGCGTCTTTCTGGACCATCGAATCCAGCCGGGCCCGTGCTTTGTCGCCCGCTGCCTTGTGGCGTTCGATTTTCTGCATCAGGTCGCGCAGATCCCGTGCCGAGGCGGCGAGCGCATTCAGCCTGTCGACGACTGCTGATCGCTCCTGGACCATCGACTGCCTTGCTTCCTGCTTCTCCTTGAGAAGAGCGGTGACGGTTGCCCGTTCGCGATCGAGCGCGCTCGTCGCCGAGGCAAGACGCCGCTTTTCCTCCATGATGCCGCGCTCGACGGCTTCATGCCGGGCAATCTCGGTTGCGAGTTGTCCGGCGTCCCGGCGCAGGCTCGGCGCGAGAGAGCTGAGCAGCATGGCCGTGTGCACGGTATCGAGCGGATCGGCGGGAGACGCGACCATGGCGACCGGCGGTCGTGCGGCCAGACGGCGGAGGGCGCCGGAGACCCGGGCGAGCTGCCGCTTCTTCGCCCCGAGAACCTCCGCGCTCAATGTGCGCTTGCTTTTGAGATCTGCAAGTTTCTGCTCGACGGCGGTCAGTGCCGCTTCGCGCTCCTGCGTGGCTTCGGCAGCCTGGACCAGCGCGTGCCGCAGGCGCTGCAGTTCCTGCTCCACGCTGTCTGCGAGCTCGTCCAGGTCACGCTTGCGCGCGACACCGCTTTGCAGTGCCTTTTCCACCTGGTCGAGATTGTGGTTCAGGGTTTCCGCCTCGGGGAGCGGGTCGGCGCTACGTGCCGGCATCGTCCCGACAAGCAGGCCAGCCACTGCGAGCGCCGCGACGAAGACCTGCACCGGGCTTGCGATGCCGCGTTTGCTCCTCATGGCGGGGATCCATGGGGCGCGGGTACATGGGGCGCGTGTCATGCCGCGCGCCGTCGCTACTCTGCCGCGCTGGCGGCGCTGGAGCGCAACATGGAGGTGCCTGTCATGTCCGCCGGCTGGGCCAGGCCGAGCAGGTCCAGCAGGGTTGGCGCCACGTCGGCTAGGCGGCCGGTTGCGAGGCTCTCGATCCCGGCCGGGGCATTGACCAGAACGGTCGGCACCAGATTGGTTGTGTGCGCCGTATGCGGGCCGCCGTTCTCCGGGTCCCGCATCAATTCGCAATTGCCGTGATCGGCTGTCAGGAACATGCAGCCGCCGGTCTTGCGCAGGGCCGCTTCGACCTTGCCGACAGCGCCATCCACGGTTTCCACAGCCTTGATCGCCGCTTCCAGACTGCCGGTATGGCCGACCATGTCCGGGTTGGCGAAGTTGCAGACGATCAGGTCGTATTTGCCGCTTTCGATGGCATCGACCAGTTTTTCAGTCAGCTCCGGCGCGGACATTTCGGGCTGCAGGTCATAGGTCCGCACTTTCGGTGACGGCACCATGATCCGGTCCTCGCCATCGAACACTTCCTCGCGGCCACCATTCAGGAAGAAGGTGACGTGCGGATATTTCTCGGTCTCGGCCATGCGTAGCTGGGCGAGACCCGCTTTTGCCACCGTCTCGCCGAGGGTGTTCTTCAGGTCGAGTGCGGGGAACAGCACCGACAGGAACGGGTCGAGCGCGCTCGAATAACTCACCATCCCGGCGGCAGCGGCGAATTTGAGAGGGCGCGCGCGGACAAAGCCATCGAATTCGGGATCGAGCAGGCTGGCCAGGATTTCCCGCATCCGGTCAGCCCGGAAATTGGCGGAGAGCAGGACGTCGCCATCCTTCACGCCGTCATAGCCCGGCATTGCCGCTGGAGTAACGAACTCGTCGGTCTCACCGGCTGCATAGGCCCGGTCGATTTCCGAGAGCGGATCGGCGGCGGCATTTCCTTCCGCTTCCGCAATAACCTTGTAGGCCTTTTCAACACGTTCCCAGCGATTGTCCCGGTCCATGGCATAGAAGCGGCCGGAGATGGTAGCGATCTTCGCGCCGTCCGGAAGATCCGCCAGCAGGCGTTCGATATCGCCCCGCGCGCTTTTCGGCGGGGTGTCCCGGCCATCGAGGAAGGCATGGACCAGGACGTCGACACCGGCATCCGTGAGCACCTGCGCGAGGGCTGCGATATGAGACTGATGCGCATGCACGCCGCCGGGAGATGTGAGGCCGAGCAAATGACAGCGGCCTGTGCCGGCTTTGGCTTTTTCGATCAATTCCTTCAGCGCGGGTATTTCGGCCAGGGTGCCATCGCTTACGGCCTTGCTGATGCGGGGCAGGTCCTGCATGATCACGCGCCCGGCGCCGAGATTCATGTGCCCGACTTCGGAATTGCCCATCTGGCCGTCCGGCAGGCCGACATCGGCGCCGCTGGCGCGCATGTAGCCGCTCGGCTCGGAGGCGGTCAGTCGATCGACATTCGGGGTGTTTGCGAGGGCGACGGCATTGTGGTCACGCTCGGTACGCTGTCCCCAGCCGTCCATGATGCACAGGACGACGGGACGCGGTTTGTTCAGCTGCTCGGTCATGTCCCGGTTTATACAGAATTAGGGGCCCTTGGTCATCCCGATGATGATGATAGGGTCATTCCCGATGATAGGGATGTCCGGCCAGAATTTGCTGCGCCCGATACAGCTGTTCGGCGATCATCCCGCGTACCAGCATGTGCGGCCAGGTTGCCCGGCCGAGCGAGAACAGCAGATCCGCCCGGTGACGGACGCGATCATGATGTCCGTCCGCGCCGCCGATCAGGAACACAATGTCGCGGATGCCGTCATCGCGCCAGCCACCGATCCTGCCCGCGAATTCAGCACTCGAAAGCGTCTTGCCCCGCTCGTCCAGTACCACGGCGATGGCACCGTCTGGCACGAGGGCCAGGAGCTGTGTTGCTTCTTCTTCCTGCATCTGTTCGGGCGGGAGCTTGCGGCGGATATCGACTTCGCGAAGCTCCAGCGGCCAGGAAAGGCGCCCGCTGTAATGCGCGAACAGGTCCGAATGAACGTCACGACGGGCTTTGCCGACCGCAGCGAGGGTCAGTTTCATGGATATTTTCCGTGACCGGGCGATGTCGAGGCGGGCGCCGGTTCAAATTGTCGGCGCCGCGCCAGCATCCGATCGGTTACTCAGGCGTGGGCAAATTCCCGGGCATCGTCCATGCCGCCGACCTGGACGGTCCTGCCGCTGTCTGCGAGCTCGCTGCCCCACATTTTCTCAAGTCCGTAGAATTCGCGGACTTCCGGGCGGAACAGGTGCACGATGATGTCACCGGCATCGACCAGAACCCAGTCGCCCTGCGAGAGACCCTCTACCGAGATTCCCTTCACGCCGGCGGATTTCAGTTTCTCGATGAGGTGTTCCGCCATAGAGGCGACTTGGCGGGTGGATCGCCCGCTTGCGATGATCATGCAATCGCATATCGAGGTTTTGCCTTCGAGGTCGATAACGACCAGATCCTCAGCCTTAAGATCGTCGAGCGAGCGAGAGGCCAGATCGACGAGGCTTTCCCTTGAAGGGAGAGCGGATTTTTTCGGTATGACTGTCTCCTTTCGCGCCAGAGGCGCTAAGCCGATCAAATAATGCAGCCCCGTCAATCCGGAACGGCGCCACAATGCGTGCCATATATCAGGAATAGCGTCCGTTTGTCCTGCTATCCCGTTCCATACCGGATCCGGGTAGCAGACAACGGATTAAGCGGGGTGTGAAAGAACACCCACGCCGGTGCCCGTCGATTGCGAAGCAGCGACCCGGAACGTTCCCGGATACGCATCCTGGCAAAACGGCGGGCCGCCGGGCCCGACAAGGCCCTTAGAGAATAGGATGGACGGTCGAAAACTGCAATGACGACACTGTTGAAGATTTGTTGCCATGCAGCCCAGTGATGAAAGCTGACCAGATTATCCGCTCCCATGACCCAGATGAACCGGGCGTCCCGGACGCTGCCGACCAGGGTGCGGAGCGTGTCGGCTGTGAACTGTGTGCCGAGCAGAACCTCGATATCCGTGACACGGATCCTGGAGTGATGCCGGGCCAGCCGCTCGGCGGACGCAATGCGCTCGGCGAAAGGCGCCATCCCGTCAGCGGTTTTTAGCGGGTTCTGCGGCGAGACCATCCACCAGACCTCGTCCGCTTTGAGCTTCCGCAGGGCGTAGAGCGCGACGTCGAGATGGCCTTTATGCGCAGGGTTGAAGGACCCGCCCATCACCGCGATGGTCTTGCCGCGCGCGGCGGCCAGGAAGCGACGGGCCTTGGGGGTCTTGATCATGACAGGGTGCCGGACATGCTGCCCGTCTGGCGCAGGTGCCCGTTCACGGGCGCGTCTGGCCGGTTCCGGTCACGACATATTTGAAGCTGGTCAGCTGCTCCGCCCCGACCGGTCCCCGCGCATGCAACTTGCCGGTCGAGATGCCGATCTCCGCGCCCATGCCGAATTCGCCGCCGTCGGCGAACTGGGTCGAGGCGTTATGCAGCACGATGGCGCTATCTACGCGTGAGGCGAAGCGCGCGGCTGCTGCGTCGTCACTGGTCACGATGCTGTCCGTATGGTGCGAGCCGTAGTGGTTGATATGGTCGATTGCCGCATCCACACCATCGAGCACCCGGATCGAGAGAATGGCGTCCAGATACTCCGTGGACCAGTCGGCTTCCGTCGCTTCTTGCATATCCGGAACGATTTTCCGTGCCGCTGCGTCGCCCTTGAGTTGGCAGCCCGCTTCCTGAAGGGCGGCGGCGATGCCGGGGAGTTGCTCGGCGGCGACTTTTCCATCGATCAAAAGGGTTTCGGCGGAACCGCAGACGCTGGTCCGGCGCATTTTCGAATTCAGCACAATATCGCGCGCCATGGACGGGTCCGCCGCCGCGTCGACATAGACATGGCAGACCCCGTCGAGATGGGCGATGACCGGAATCCGGCTTTCCTTCTGCACCCGCTCGATCAGGCTCTTGCCGCCGCGGGGTACGATGATGTCCACAGTGTCGTTCATGGTCAGCAGCACGCCGACCGCCGCCCGGTCGCGGGTCGGAATCAATTGCACCGCGGCTTCCGGCAGACCGGCTGCTTTCAGGCCCTGATGCAGGCACTCGACCAGCGCGTTCGAGGAATGGAAGCTCTCGGAGCCACCGCGCAGGATCGCCGCGTTACCGGATTTCAGGCAAAGGCTGCCGGCATCCGCCGTCACGTTCGGGCGGGATTCGTAAATGATGCCGATGACGCCGAGGGGCACCCGGACGCGGGCGATTTTCAGCCCGTTCGGGCGGTCCCACTCAGCCATCACACCGCCGATCGGATCCGGCAGGGCGGCGACGTCTTCCATGCCTTGGGCGATGGCCTCGATCCGGCCCGCATCCAGTTTCAGGCGGTCCATCAGGGACTCGCGAACGCCTTTTTCTCTCGCGAAATCAAGGTCTTTCGTGTTCTCTTCCAGAATTTGCGGCAGGGAGGCACGGATCGCCTCGGCAGCACCTTTCAGCGCCGCATTTTTTTGTTCCGTTGTCGCAATGGCCAGAGCGGCCGCGGCTTCACGCGCGGCCGCACCAAGGCTGGACATCATCCCGGCAATATCGCCGTTATCTGCGCTGTCGATCTCAAGAATGGCCATCGGTCCATTCGCTCCCCAATTTCTTCCGGTGCGCACCGGTCAGCGCTCAAGCACCAGATCGTCCCTGTGGACCAGCTCGTCCCGGCCACGGTAGCCGAGGACCCGCTCTATTTCACGGGATTTGTACCCGGCGATCAGCTTGGCGTCCGCTGCACTATAGGCCGAAAGCCCGCGTGCAACCGGCCGTCCCGCCGGATCGAGGATTTCCACCAGATCGCCGCGCTCGAAACTTCCGTCGACCGCCGTGACACCCGCCGGGAGCAGGCTCTTGCCACGGGTCAGCGCTTTCAGGGCGCCTTCATCAAGTGTGAGGGAGCCTTTTGGCGTGAGAGAGCCGGCAATCCAGTTCTTGCGGGCACCGCGCGGTGTGGTCGCTGCCGCGAACCAGGTCACGGGCGCGCCTTCACTGACGGCGCGGAGCGGATGCGGCGCGTAGCCCTTGGCGATGGCCATCCGGCACCCGGCGGCGGTGGCGATCTTCCCGGCGGCGATCTTGGTCACCATGCCGCCTGATGCGTGATCGCTGCCGGCCGTTCCGGCCATGGCTTCGATCTCCGCGTCGATAAGCTCGACGAAGGGAATATGAGCGGCGGCGGCGTCGCGGCGCGGGTCGGCGGTATAGAGGCCGTCGATGTCGGAGAGCAGGATCAGCGTATCGGCACTCACCATCTGGGCGACGCGGGCGCCGAGCCTGTCATTGTCCCCGAACCGGATTTCCTCGGTCGCGACCGTATCGTTCTCGTTGATCACGGGCACCGCACCGAGGCTGAGCAGCGCGGTCAGCGTGGAGCGCGCGTTCAGGTGGCGTCGCCGCTCTTCGGTATCGTCGGGAGAGAGCAGGATCTGCGCGACCGTAATGCCATGGCGGGCGAGCGCTTCCTGATAGGCATGGGCAAGCCGGATCTGGCCGGTCGCGGCGGCGGCCTGCTTTTCTTCCAGCTTCAGCGCGCCCTTGGGCAGGCCGAGATGGCGCCGTCCGACAGCAATGGCGCCGGAGGAAACGACGAGCACCTGCTTGCCGCGCGCTTTCAGCTCGGCGATATCGTCGGCAAGCGAGTTCAGCCAGTCGCGCCGGACCTCACCGCCGTCTTCGTCGACCAGCAGGGCTGAGCCGATCTTGACGACGATCCGTTCAGCGTCGTCCAGACCGGCACTCTTCAGGTGTTCGGCACCGTCGGGACTCATACGGGAGACCAGCCGGCTCCAGTCTTGCCGGTTTCTTCGGAGGCTTCTGTTTCGTCTTCGGGCTCGGAGAAGTCGGTGTCGTCCTTCGCCGCCGCGTCCTTACGCGCGCGGCGCGCTTCCTGAACGGGTCCGATAAGGGCGGAAAGCGCGGTATCAAGGCCGGCGCCGGATATGGCTGAAAGGGTGATCACCTCGCGGCCGATTTCCTCCTGCACCATATCGACCAGCACCGGGATATCTTCCTCGGGCACCGAGTCGATCTTGGAAAGTGCGACGATCTCCTGTTTGTCGGAGAGACCCCCGCCATATTCCTCAAGCTCCTGGCGCACGGTGCGATAGGCCGCGGCCGGATCGTTTTGAGTGGCGTCGACCAGATGCAGCAGCACGGCGCAGCGCTCGACATGACCGAGAAAACGGTGGCCGAGCCCGGCGCCTTCGGACGCGCCCTCGATCAGGCCCGGAATATCCGCAATGACGAATTCTTCCTTGCCGACCGTGGCAACGCCGAGACCGGGATGCAATGTGGTGAAGGGGTAATCCGCGATCTTCGGGCGGGCCCGCGTGACGCTGGACAGGAAAGTCGATTTCCCGGCATTGGGCAGGCCGATCAGACCGGCGTCGGCGATCAGTTTCAGCCGCAGCCAGACCCACATTTCCTCTCCCGGCCAGCCGGGCAGGGACTTGCGTGGAGCCTGGTTTGTGGAGGTTTTGTAATGGGCGTTGCCGAAGCCGCCGTCGCCACCCTTCATCAGCACGATACGCTCACCGACCTTCGTCAGATCGGCGATAACATGCTCGCGCTCGTCGTCGAGGACCTGCGTGCCGACCGGCAGGCGCAGCACGGAGTCGCCGCCGCTTGCGCCGCTGCGGTTACCGCCGGAGCCGGGACGGCCGCTGTCTGCTTTGAAATGTTGCTGGTACCGGTAGTCGATCAACGTGTTCAGGCCGTCGACGCATTCCAGCACCACGGCGCCGCCGCGACCGCCATCGCCACCGTCCGGCCCACCATATTCGATGAAAGCCTCGCGCCGGAAACTGACGCAGCCGGGGCCGCCGTCGCCGCTCTTCAGAAACACCTTGGCCTGATCGAGGAACTTCATCTCATGTCATCCAGTGAGAACCCGGGCCGGCGATCCGAAATTGGGGCCGGAATTCGGGCACGAAAAAAGGGAACAGCCAAAGGACCGTTCCCTCATCCGCAGCCGTGACCCGCCCGAAAGCGGGTGCGGCGTTATTCTGCTGCTTCAGCCAGCGCCACTTCCACGAAGGTGCGGCCGTTGCTCTTCCGGCGGAAAGCAACCTTGCCTTCCGACAGCGCGAACAGGGTATGGTCACGTCCCATGCCGACATTCTCGCCCGGATGGAACTTGGTGCCCCGCTGCCGGATGATGATGTTGCCCGGGATCACGGCTTCGCCACCGAACTTCTTGACGCCAAGACGGCGTCCGGCGGAATCGCGGCCGTTACGGGAACTACCGCCTGCCTTTTTATGAGCCATGGATTACTCCTTCGTCTCGGCTTCGGCCGAAACCTCTGCCGGAGCTTCAGCTTTCGCCGGAGCTTTCTTGGCAGCGGCCTTCTTCGGCGCAGCTTTCTTCTTGCCGTCGGCCAGGATGTCGGTCACGCGCAGCACTGTCAGATCCTGACGGTGTCCGCGGGTCCGGCGATAGCCCTGACGGCGCTTCTTTTTAAAGACGACGACCTTGTCGCCTTTGGTCTGCTCAAGCACTTCGGCGCGTACAACAGCACCTTCGACAGTCGGCGCACCAACTGTGAGGTCTTCGCCTTCACCCAGCATCAGAACGTCGGCAAGATCAATGGAAGAACCGGCGTCGCCGGAAAGCTTCTCAACCTTGATAACGTCGTTCGGGGCGACTTTGTACTGTTTACCGCCGGTTTTAACGACTGCGAACATTGTCAATACTCTGGCAATGAAAAGGGCGCGCGGACACTTACTCCCGCGTCAGAGCGGCGGACTATACTCCTGGCGACGTTCAAGTCAACAGCGGATTGCCCGGTTTTTGAGAGAATCTGCGGGGCAGATATGTTGGCCCCGGATGTCCGCGTCGTCATCGGATCAGGCCCCTATATATAGTGTCTGGAGTGGGCGGGCGCAAAGGCCCGGAAACACCAGCCCGCAGGACAGGAGACGAGTTGGCGGATCCGCTGCGCTTTTGACGGGCACTATACCGCCGGATAGGATCAGCTCGGGTGAACTGGTCCGGTGTCATGACGCAAACATTTCCGCCTTTCGGGAACCCGGCCGTCGCGGCCACATACGAGTCCTTCCCGCCGCCATTGCGGGAGGGACTGCTCACAGTGCGCAAGCTGATCTTCGCGACGGCAGCGGAGACACCTGGTGTCGGCACGCTTGAGGAAACCCTGAAATGGGGCCAGCCCGCCTACCTCACGCCGGAAACAAAGTCAGGCTCGACCATCCGGCTAGGCCTGCCGAAACAGGGCGGCTTTGCCCTCTATGCCCATTGCCAGACGACGATCATCCCGGACTTCCGCAGCCTCTTCCCGGACGCGTTCCACTATGAAGGTAATCGCGCGGTGCATTTCAAAGAGGGCGCAGCTCTGCCGCTCGACCCGCTGCGGCTGCTCGTTCGCAGTGCCCTGACCTATCATCTGAAATAGGTGGGTGAAATAGGCGAGTGAATTAGGCGAGGCGGGCCAGTGTGAAAGCCGGAAAGCCGGGCATGCAATTCCGGTGTTGAATCCCTGCACCCGCCCCGCTATGTTCCGGCCCCTGTTCGGAGAGGTGCCGGAGTGGTTGAACGGGACGGTCTCGAAAACCGTTGAGCGCGCAAGCGTTCCGAGGGTTCGAATCCCTCTCTCTCCGCCAGACCTTCTCAAGATATCGTCCATGTCTATAAATGGGCGGCTTATAGCTCCCATAAAGGCTCCTCATTAGCACGCGGCCTGCTGAGCGATATCAGCGCAACCGTTGTGCTAGTGACCGCTGCCGACCCAAAGCGGTCGTTCACTGCTGCATTTCAAGTCTCACACAGGCGGCGCAATCCTTCCGAAAGCGCTCATGCGGCATCGAAGAGCTGTTGCCAACGGGAACTGACCGCGTCGATCGAGAACCGTTGCTCGATATACGCCTGCCCCTGCCGGATACGGTCGACCGCGGCCTCTCGGTTTGCCACCGCCCAGGTCAACCCGGTATGCATATCGTCCCCGCACCAACAGAACTCGGACAGCTCTCGATAGGCCGGCAACGAATAGGCGACCGCCAGGACGCCGCCTCTGATCGATTCAACAAGCCGATTGTGGCCTTTAACGCGTTTGTCCTGCCGGTCGAGGCTGGGAATGATAACCATGTCAGCATTCTCCAGTGCCTTGGCCTGACCGTCGAACGACCAGGGGCACAATTCGATGCTGGCCCCCGCCCGGCCGCCGATCTGCCGTGCCAAGACCGAGAGATGCTCCGTCATTCTGTCCGTGATGACAGTGAGCCTGAAATCCAATGCCGGATCGTCGATAAGGGGCAGGATGCCCGCAGCAAGTGTGTCGTGATTTGTGAAGCGGCCATACCACAACAGATGCAAGGTCTTTTCAGGGTTGAATCGCGGGATCCCCGCCGGCATTTCGTACGGTTCTTCAATTATCGTGCTTTCCCGTCCGAATACCTCGCGCACATGCTGGGCCATCGCCGTTGTCTGGACGACGACGACGTCGGCCAGATTCGCCAAGGCCAAGTCGAGACCATGGACCTGAGGGAATTCCGACCGGTCGTCGCAAAGCACCGCCACAATCCGGATCGACCGTTCGCGCGCGGCCTGGGCCAAGGCAATAATTGACGGATCGAAAGCCTTGGTCAGGACCAGAGTCGTCGGGCGACATTGGTCGAGAAACGATGTGGCGCTCATCCCCGGCAGGAAACGCGCAACGGTCTCGCATCGCGCCTGCGCCGGAAGGAAGGCCATGTAGCGCAGACTGGCAATTTGCTCCGGCGATTCGTGGTTAACGACCCACAATATAGTTCGGGACTGCGCAGTGGAGAGCTCTTGCGTACAATGGTTCATTAAAAAGTTTCAACCATATGGTTAAATCGATGATACCAAACATCGAAGTTAATCTTTCCATCAGAATCTTTATGGATTTGACATCAAGCTACATCAAGAAGATAAAATTTCTAGATTTTTCCAAATCTGAATCTCAGATCCGCCCACTGCAGCCGTTGTCGCAAGGCTTCAATCTAACCCATTGCCAGGTACGAGCCTCGTCCGGCCCGCCCAACCAACCAACCGCCGGCCTCTCCGCTGTAGGTGCGATGCCCCTAACATAACGTCCGATCTATCGTCGGATCTTGAGTTCCGACGACGTTCCGTTAGGTACATTCTGACAAAACGTCATCGACACCATGATAGACGCCGCAAGTTTGGAGTGTTTCGCATTTCACCCCGACGCCGAGTCCGTGCTAGCTTATCGATAGTATGAGGACTATGTGTGTATGGAGAATAATTTCAACGAAACTTGTTTAGAGAGTGAAATAATTCAACACCTTTTGGAGTCGTGAATTGATCAAATACTTTGAGGAGAGCATGAATTGATCAAAAAACGATTGGTGCAATTGGTCGACATTACTTTGTCACAAACGAATAATCCGACAACTCTTCCTTACGCAACCTCTGTACTCAAGGCCTACGTTGAGAGTTTCGCTGATATTCGCGATAATTTTACGTTTTCCCCTACCATTTTCATACGCGAGGAATTCGACACCTTGGTCGACCGCGCAGGTCAGCCGGACATACTCGCCTTGTCTTGCTATGTATGGAACTTCAACACATCCATGGCACTCGCAGCCGAGGTCAAGCGCCGCTCTCCGGAGACCATCGTCTTGCTGGGCGGCCCGCATCCGAAATACGGCGACGATACAGTGCTTGCAGCCCATCCGGCGGTCGACGGCATCGTCCAGGGCGAGGGCGAGGCGGTATTCCTCGACATATTGCGGGTGATCGCTGCTGATGGACAGCTCGGCCCTATTGATGGCTTGACGTTCCGGGATCCGCAGGACGGCAGAATTCGAGTCTCACAGCATCGCGCCAGGCCCGGTGACCTGTCCACCCGGCCATCCCCCTATATTCTCGGCCTTATGGACAGCCCGCTCGCTGAGTTGAACGGCCGGCAAGGCGCCGCTTTGCTGGAGACCAATCGCGGCTGTCCGTTCCAATGCACCTTCTGTGACTGGGGCAGTCTCGGCAGTAAGATGGCGGAGTTTCCGATCGAGCGCGTGTTCGCCGACATCGACTGGATCGCCAGCAACAGCATTCACACCATCTGGGCGGCAGACAGTAATTTCGGCATGCGCAAGCGTGACAAGGAGATAGCCGCTTACCTGGCTGACGCCTACCAACGGAACGGCTATCCGCGTCGGCTTATTGCCTCGACATCGAAGAATTCTTCTCGAGCTGTCCTTGACGCTCTGTTGCCGCTTGCGAAAACACCAATGTTCCGCGGCCTGACGCTATCATTCCAGACTCACTCGGAAACAGCCTTACGCGACATCAAGCGTCAGAACATCAAGCATTCAGCCTACTTCGAGATGCTTGATCATGCGCGCGCGACGGATACAAGAACCTACACAGAAATGATCCTCGGATTACCGGGCGAGACGCTTGCCTCTTTCAAGGAAGGCTTGCTCGTCGCGATCGACCGCAATCCCCACAGCTCCGTGATCGTCTACAGATGTGGCGTGTTGCCCAACGCGGAAATGGCCTCCGCGGAGGATCGCGCCCGGTTCGGACTGAAAACTGCCTGGCTGCCGGATCGCGAGTCTCCCGAACTTGATCCGCGTTTCATCGAGTCCCATGAAATTGTCGTCGGCACCAACACAATGCCCGAACCAGACTGGGGCGAGGCCGTTGAATACGCTTGGCTGGTGATACTCCTGCATTCGCTTCGCCTGGGTCACCCGGCGCTGTTGCTGCTGCGGCATGTCATGGGCCTAGATTATGTAGCGATTTTCGACGGGATGTTGAGCCTCTTGCGTCAGCGGCCCGACTGCTTGCTTGGGGCACAACTGCAGTATACTCAACGTGCCATCACTCGATTTCAGGAGCTACGTGACCCAACGTATCGGCCGACACCTTCAGAGGATCTGCCTTGGCGTGCTGATCCCGACGCGTCAGCTCGCATATCACGCGTCAAGCTGGCTGATTTCAGCGATCAATGTGCAGCAGAACTGACCATGCTGTCGTTCACGGTCGCTCAGCAACTCGGTCATCCGATCGACGTAGCTGTCCGGGACGACCTGTTCCTCATTCTGCAGCATGCCACGCTTCGTCCGGTTCAGGCATTCGACCGGGTTCTTGAGTTCAAGACCAACCTTCCCGAAGTTCTGGATGCCGCTGGCGCGGGCCGTTCGGTGGCGATCAAGCATGGTCCGCGCCGCTACCGGATCACGTGCAGCGAGGAGATCTCGTCTGACGCGTTCCAGGATCGCATAAAAGACAACTCCGACCTTTGCATTGGTCTGGATCCGCTTTCAATACACGCTGAACCTAACAATGCGCGGGCCGAGGCGCAGATGGCGTGAGTTAACTCCAGCTGTCGGGAGCTTCGCGGTTTCGACCCCTCGTCTACCGCAGTAGTCTGCGGACAATGTTTCCGACCCGGGCCGGCTCGACTGCGAAATGGTGCCAGAAGCGTTTCTCGTCGCCGGTCAAGGTACGGTCCGCCAGAACTGCCTCGTAGCGTAGTCCGGCTACGGCCGCGATCTGCCTGAAAAAGTCGGGGCATTCGGTTACCGGATGCAGCTCGACCAGGGCGGCACCGGGCGGTGCGAACAGGGCGTTCGTCAACCCCGCGCCATGGGCACCGACGATGATCTCGGCCTCGGCGAACAGCGCCGCCTGCGCGGCAACGCTGAGGCCCGACAAGGCAACCGCCTCGAAGCCGAACCCGGCAAGCATGATCGCAAGGTCTTCCTCGTTGGTCAGACCTGCCCGTCGCGCGTCGCGCCGCACCACGAACAGCCTCCGGCCACCGGCGGGGCATTCCCTCGGGGTGATCCGGAGCGCCGACAACAGCCGCGACCGGAGAGCCGACAATACCGGCAGCGGCGTGGCACAGCGGAACATGGCCGGGGTTCCCGTCGCCGCCATCGGCCGCGGCCCGAAGGTGAGCGCCACCAGATCGGTACACCGAACGACGCTCGGATAAGTGACCTCCAGCAGGCGGTCCGGCGGAGCGGCAAACAGGTCGATCATCTCCTGCTCGTAAGGCATGCGCTGCGCCGGGACGACCAGCTTTTTGTCGACCATCGACGGGGCAGAGAGCGCATGCAGCAGCCTTGGCAGGAAATCGATCATCCAGTGGTAGTAGTTGTCGGCACCGCCGATCAGAACGGCGGTGTCCTCTACGTGAATCTCCGGTCCGCGAGGGTGAAAACTGAAGCCGTCCTGCCACATCCTTTGGATATAGGAGGACCGCTGCTGAGCGGGCGTGTGAAACCATGTTTCGGCGATGGCCTCGTCTTCGGCGGTGATGATGAACCATTCACCGGACAGCACGCGGACGTCATGAAGCCGGTGCTCCGATGCCATCCGCCGGATTGCATCAACGTCATCGCCATCCGCCGCGCCGGTGTCTTCCGCAGCGACCGGTCTGTCGAAGCGCTTTAGGCGCACCGGCACGCCGCCCGGGCCGCTGATCTCTGTCGATATTTGGGATGCCGTTTGCCACGGCGCGGGGCCACTCCCCGGGGGAGTCAGGCTGGCAGCCGCAGCCGCCCGGCTAGGGTCGGACAGCAATGCTGGCACGGTTTCCAGGAAGTCCCGGTACCGAACCTGCATCGCCGGATCCATCAATACAAACAGTTGGCTGCCGAATATTTCCGGATCCTGACTGGGCGCCGCCATCAAACGATCGCGCAGGGCCTGTAATCTAGGGAGCACGGTCTCCCGTGCATCGCAGGGCAGTTCCCGAGCTGTGGTGTAGGCCATGGTGTAGGCGAGGGCCAAATGCCTGTCGTCACCGGTCGCCAACAAACGAGCGACCGCGCGGTCGCTCAGATAGAGGTGCCATTCGGCCTGCGCGGCGGCCCCGGTCCAGTCCAGGTTGCCGGGTTCGACGGCAAGCGCCCGGTCCATTGCGGCCACACCGGGCGCCAGGTAACCGCGGCGGATCAGGTCTTTTCCAAGCCGGGCAACGGCGGCCGAATCGCCAACGAGCGTGAGGATCGTCGATCCCAAGGCGTAGTAACGGGACTTGGGCTGCTGCATCGCGACAAACGCACTGGCCGCACGGATCGAGGCTGGATCAAGAAGCAGGGCGTGCCGCAAGTGGGGTATCGCCAGATCGTCGGCACCCGCTTTCGACAGCGCCACACCGAGATTGACCGGCAGCAGCGGATTGTCGAACGCCGCGCCGTCGAGCCAGGTCCGTACCGCCTGCGGCAAATCCTCCCCGAGCCTGTCGATCGCAGCGCGTTCCATTGTCGTCATGCTTGCTGGCACCCGACCTTTGTAAAGTGCGGACCGGGTACTGTCGCTCGATTTGGCAAGGACCGCGCGATGATAGATATCCGCAAGCTCGGTGCCGAGTTGGGCGTCGCGGCACCGCAAAGCCCAGGAAGCCATGTCGATCGAGCCATAGACATCGTTCAGGATTAACGCGATGCGCAACAACCGGTCGGCCGGCAACGTCGGCCACCGGGTGAAGTCCGGCACGTACAGAGCATCGGCCCAAAACACCTGGCTCAGGCCCTTGGTGCGGTCGCCCTGGCTGATGAACGGCGGCAGGGCGCGGCTTTCGATGTCGAGAAAACGGTGCAGAAGGAACCCTTGGCTGCGCAGGTATGCGTCGATGTCGGCAAAATACGGCTGCTCGCGATATAGCGGGGCGAACAACACCTCGACATGGATCACGGCGGCGTCGGTCAATTTGCGGCGGGCACCGTCCAGCACCATCAGCTCGCTGCCCTGGGCGTCGATCTTGAACCAGTCGATCCGGTCGACCGCGTCGACATCGTCGATGCGGACACTCGGAAGGGGCGACCGGCCGATCTCCTCACTTGCCTGTCCGAGGTAGTGCATGTGGGGCAGGATTGCCGGATTCAGAGCCAGGACCGACGAGAAGCCGCTCTCGCGGTAGCGGATGAACTCATGCGCGCGGCCGTCGCCGGCCAGCTCGGGGAAGTAGGTCTCCCGGGGCCCGGCGCGCCGCCGCAGCTCTGCCAGCGCTTCGGGCTCCGGCTCAAAGCCGACCACCCGCGCCAAGCCGTTGTCCAGGAATCCGCGATAGACGGCTTCGTCGTAGAACGGGTTGGCGCCGACATCGACCACGGCGATATCGGGCACGTCATCCAGGAGCGGGGCAAGCGACAGCAATGGGATTGGCGGCAGCGGCGGCGACATCAGGACCAGTGTGGCGCGGGTTTTGGCCAGGCAAACCGCGCGACCTTCTCGCTTGCGCGCAGGGCTTCAAGCAGTCGGGCCGAGACAAACCCCATGATCCCGCGGTCGGGTTCAGCAACGCTGGCGTGGAACAGGGTGAAATCGGCGCCCAGCAGCGCATCGATCGCCCGGCGGTCTGCTTCGCTGTGATACTCGACATACAGAACGCCGACGGCTGAGAGATGGTCGGCGAGCGCATTCAGGATCTCGAGTTCCATGCCTTCGGTGTCCAGCTTGACCAGGGCCGGCGCCACGAGCGGTACCTCCGCCAGCACGCTGGCGACGTCTTTGATGGGCGCGGCGGCAGTGTCCGGTGTGTTCTCCGGATTCGGCAGAAAGCTGACTTGCATGGTGCTGTGGACGCCGCTGTATAGGTCGGCCATACGGGCCTGGTCCCCCAGGCCGTGGTCATGGACGGTGACCTGAGCGAGCTCCGCCACATTGTGGTGGAGAACCGGGAGCGTCTTCGGGTTCGGCTCGAAGCAGTGAATGCGGGCTCGCGGGTATTGATGCGCGAAATACAGCGCCGCCGCCCCGATATGGGCCCCGATGTCGAAGATCACCGGCGGCGCGAAGGTTTTGAACGGCAGCGGCGGGTATTCGCGCCCCTCGAGTACGGTCAGCAGGAAGGGTTCGACCCACGGTTCGGGAAGATAGGCGAGCCGCCGCCCTCCTGGAGCCTCGATATGCGGAAAATCCATGCTTGAGCCTTTGGCTGACGAACTGCCTCAATGACGCTGGGGTCACGCCGAATTCGCGGTCGAGCCTACCCGATTGGACCGCCTCACTCCAGACAGTTGAGGATGCTTTTCGCGCTCCAGGCAAGACGGCGCCGACGCGTGCGGTATCACAGAAACTGCGACTGGTCTCACCCCGGTTCTGTTGTTCATCTAAGGTGCCACGAATGCTCTCCCCCCTGTCGCACCGGAGTCCGCTGCATGGCAAGGGCGCACCGCCCCCCTTACCCCGCTAGAGTCCCTTGCCGGGACCCTTGCCAGGCTCCTGGCCGGGCCAGAGGCGCGTGGCGGTGGCGAGGTCGGGCCAGCCGATCGGGGCACCGGCCTCCTTTGCCGCGTCGCGCTCGGGCAGGGCCGTGTCCCAGAAGCCGGCAATGTAGCGCTTGCCCGTGATCCCGTCGGACTCGGGGCTGGCCAGCCAGGCGGCCGGTGGGCCCATTACCTCGGGTTTCAGCATCTTGGCGCGCGGAATGCCCGCCCCGTCGCTGATGAAGGCGGTATCGGTCGGTCCGCCCGGGACCAGGACGTTGACGGTGACGCCGGTGCCGTCCAGTTCCTGCGCCCAGACCGCGGAGCTCGCCTCCAGGGCGGCTTTCAGGGGGCCGTAGGGCAGCACCCGCAGCATGGTGATGAAGCTGGTCGTGTTGTTGACGACGCGGCCCCAGCCACTTTCGACCATGGCCGGTACCGCGGCGCGGATCATGTGCACGGCGCCCATGTAGTTGATCGAGAAGAACCTGGTCATCAGCTCCGGCGTGACCTCGGCGATGGAGGGCAGGTTCGTCTCCGCGTCGGGCCGGAATGTGCTGACGCTGATCCCGGCATTGTTGAACAGGATGTCGAGGCTGCCTAAGGCGGCGGTTGTCTCGGCGACGGCCCTGGTGCAGTCCGCCTCGACCGAGACATCGTGAGGGAAGGCGATAGCGGAGCCGGCACCATGCCGCTCGTTGATTTCACCGGCCACTCTCCCGGCGGCGGCGCCATCTATGTCAGTTACGGCGATCCGGACGCCGCGTGCGGCGACCGCGTGAGCCATAGCGGCTCCGATTCCGCCGCCCCCGCCTGTGATCAATGCGACTTTTTGCTCGCTCATACTGGTTTCCTTTCCCTTTGCCCTGTTGCGGGTTCGCATTCCGGGACCGGCCTGGCCAGTCCCGCGGTTGATGGCGGTCGCCTAGCTGTTCTTGGGCAGCACCGCGTCCAGACTGGTATCGACGACAATGAATTGCGGCCCGGGCGCGACGAGAAGCGCCGGCAGGCGGTCGAGATCGGCCTCTGTCTTCAACCGTGTGACGGCGAAGCCATAGGCCCGTCCCATCAGCTCGAGGTCCGGATTGACGAAGCCGGTCCCGACCGGACGGCCCGGAAAGTGCCGTTCCTGATTGATCCGGATTGACGCATAGACGCCGTTCTCCGAGAGAATCACCTTCAGCGGCAGGGCGCGTTCCATGGCGACGGAAAGCTCGCTGCCGGTCATCAGGAAACCGCCATCGCCGACAAGGCAGATTACCGGCGTGCCGGGACGGCGCAAACCGGCTGCAACCGCTGCCGGGACTCCGAAACCCATGGCGCCGGAGATCGGCGCCAGCAGTCTCTGGGAGGGCCGGAACGGCACCACGCGATAGACCGGTGCACCGAAGGTTCCGGCATCCACGGTGACGATGGCATCTTCCGGCAGGATTTCGCCCATCCGGTGGACCACGGTCTCGAACGGGATACCGTCGGTCACGGAAAAGCTGCGCGGCGCGGCGATATTGTTGCGGATGGTGCGCAACCGGTCGGTCCAGGCCGCCCGGCCGTTCGGCGGAGGCGCCGCGGCCGAACCCATGTCGGTGACAAGACGGATGGGATCGCAGGCGAACGAGATGTCCGGTGCGAAATGGGTGCCGATCTGCGCCGAGTCGCCATGGACATGGACCAGTTTCATCTCCGGCTGGATCATGCGCGGAAAGCTGTAGCCCTGTGTGGTGATGTCCGAAAGCCGTGCGCCGAGCACGAGCAGCAGGTCGGTGTCGCGTAGCGCTGCCATCTGCTCTGTCGGGTTGGCCAGCCCCATGTCGCCGGCATAATGCCGCTCGGTATTGTCGACCAGATCCTGGCGGCGGAAGGAGACCACTGCCGGTACCTGCCAGGCAGAGAGAAAATTGCCGATGGCCGTGCGACCGCCCGGCCGGTCAAAGGCGCTGCCGACCACGGCAAGCGGCCGTTCCGCCGTCGAGAGTGCCGCGCGAAGTTCGGACAGCAGGTGCGGGTCGGGTGCCGTTGCCGGCAATGCTGGCACGACGACCGGCGCGGCGTCGACATCCGCCGTCAGGACATTCTCTGGCACGGCGATGACAACCGGCCCCGGTGTTCCCGTCGTCGCGGTGACGAGGGCCCGCAGCATGACCTCCGGAGCGCGTGCCGGGTCGGTGATCTCGGCAGTCCATTTGGCGATCCGGCCGAACATGTGGCCATAGTCGATCTCCTGGAAGGAATCCCGGCGCAAATCCTGTGTAGGCACCTGGCCGACGAGAAGGATCAGGGGCACGCCGTCCTGCTGGGCGGTATGGACGGCGATGGCGGCATTGCTGGCACCTGGGCCGCGGCTGACGCAGGAGATTCCGGGAACCCCGGAGAGCCGGGCGTCGGCCAGCGCCATGAACCCGGCGCCGGCTTCATGCCGGCAGACCACGGTGTCGATATCGTCCCGCTCGTACAGCGCATCCAGCAGGCCGAGATAGCTTTCTCCGGGTACGCAGAAGACCCGGTCGATGCCGTTCCGGACCAGTGTGTCCACGATCAGGGTGCCGACGCTTGGCATGTTTCCTCCGGGGGCGGGTCGACAATTCTGGCGCAGTCTGACGCAGCGCTTGGCAGGGTGGCCGTGAATGACCGTCTTACCCCATAGACTAGCAGCGTCGCCCTGCCAACGGGGATTGCGGCCTTCATGCCCGGTGCGTCCGGTTCATCTTCTGAGGATGGGGCCGCATCTTCAGACCGACCGCGGTCCCGGGTTCCGGCCCCTGTTCGGAGAGGTGCCGGAGTGGTTGAACGGAACGAAGAGTTTGCCGCGATGTGCGCCTTTACCGCTGACCTAGACTAACTCACCATAACCCGCCGCCTGATGGCTCAAGCGGCGGGCAGGGTGCGTTATGTGCCCGACGCGCCCACTGTTGCATTGGCATGGGGCCATGGCTTGCGTTTGTTGAGGTAGAAGACCACGGCAAACACGGCAAGCGCGGCGATGTTGACATAGAGATGGGCCGGCCACATCAGGGCGAAGCCGACCGCGCCAATCACCGCACGTTCAAGCAGGTTCATCCTGTTTTCCCAATGGCCTTCCAAGGCAGCGCAGAGCGCCCAGAAACCGAAAACGGCGAAACCGAACACTTCCAGCATCTCCCCCCAGTTGCCGCTCATGAGCGGCGTGAAGGCGATCAGGAAGGGGACGAAATACAGCCCTTTCGCAATTTTCCAGGAATAGAATCCAGTCAGCATTGGCGGCGATTTGGCGATTGCGGCCGCGGTAAAGGACGCCAGGCACACGGGCGGGGTCACATTGCTGTCCTGGGACAGCCAGAACACGATCATATGCGCTGACAACAGGGCGGTCGCCAGCACCGGGGCGGTGAACGCCGTGTCATAAAGCAGGGACAGGCTTTCAAACGGCATGCCCTTGATCAGCGTGTGGGCCTGGTCGAAAGGCATGGGGCCGGCAAGCGCTGCTATCGCTTCAGGCGCGGTCAGCATGAAGATTGCCTTGGCGGTGTCCGGCAGGGTGCCGCTGACCAGTTGATCGATCAGCTGGTCCTGCAGGATGAGCTGGTTCAACGCGGGGGCCGAAAGGGTGCCCAGCACGATATAGGCAGCGGTTACCGGCAGGCCCATTCCCAGGACGAGGGAGGCCAGCGCCACCAGAATGATGGCGATGGCCAGTGAGCCGCCTGCCCAGCTGGTAATCATCAGAGAAAAGGTGTTGCCGAGCCCTGTTGTCGCAATGACGTTGACGATGAGGCCCACGGAACACAACAGGATGGCTGTCATGATCATGTTTCGCGACCCGAGTTCAAGGGCGGCGATGATCTGTTTCAGCCCCATGCGGTTCGGGGTCAGCCAGGACGCGCCGATACAGATCAGAATGGCGAAACCGGCGGCATATGTCGGCGTATAGCCGATGACCAGCATCGCGATCAGCAAGGCGACCGGGATGATGAATGGCGGGCCGCCTTCCTTGAAGACTTGCCAGACGGTCGGCGAATTCTCGTCTGGCGGGAGGACGGCGTTGACCTTGCGCGCCTCGATCCGGACGAAGAAGGCAACGGTCAGGAAATACAGGATGGCGGGCAGGATGCTGACCACCACGATGGTGGTGTAGGGAATCTGGGTGATGGAGGCCATGACAAAGGCACCGGCGCCCATGATGGGCGGCATCAATTGCCCGCCGGTGGACGCGGCAGCTTCCACGCCGCCGGCGAATTGCGGCTTGAATCCGGCCTTTTTCATCAGCGGGATCGTGATCACGCCGGTCGATGCCGTATTGGCGACGGCAGACCCCGAAATCGTGCCGGTCAGGCCGCTGGCGATCACCGCGACCAGGCCGGGCCCGCCGACAAGCTTGCCGGCAACGGTTCTGGAAATATTGACGATGAAGTTCCCCGCCCCCGATTTCAGCAGGAAGGCGCCAAACAGGATGAACATGAAAACAAAGGTCGAGGAGATTCCGGCAATATTGCCGAACAGCGCATCGTCGCCATACATCGACCGGAACATCAGGGTTTCGGGTTGCAGGCCGGAAAACCGGAACACACCCGGCACATAGGCACCGAACCACGAGATATAGGCGAGGGCCGTGACGATCAGGACCGGAATGATCATCCCGGTTGTGCGGCGGGTAAATTCGATCGCCCCGATGATACAGATCGATCCCATGACCCAGTCCAGGGACGAGAGCCGGACGCCGCGATCGTAGATCGCGCTTTCGGCATTCACGATATACAGCGCGGCAAGGGCGACAAGCACTCCGAAGCCGATATCGAGTGCCCGGATCAGCGGGCGTTGTGCCCAGGGTTTTTTCGAGACCGACGTCACGAGACCGCAGAGCAGCGCAAATCCGGCGAAATGGAATCCGTTCTGAAACAGCGTGGGCAGAGTGCCCAGCGTGTTCATCCAGATATGGAAAAGGGCGATGCCCACGGCAAGAAAAAGGATGGTGACCTCTGTCTTGGACCTTTTCTTGACGTCAATGTCTTCGGCGTTCTCGGGATTCATCTGTGCCCTGCCCGTGGTGTTTTTTCTTGCACCGGCTTGATGCCGGATTTGAAAAACCGGAGGCCGTGCAATTCGGCCTCCGGTCAAGCTGTCCAACGTTAGACAAACGGTATCTGCTTCTTATTTAGCAATCAGGCTGTCAGGGATGGCAATCCCGACTTCCTTGTAGTAACGCGCGGCACCGGGATGCAGCGGTACCGGCAGACCGGCAATCGCCTTGTCGATCGCCATCGCTTTCGTGGCGGCGTGGATGGCGTTCAGGAAGCCGAGATTCTCAAAGATCGTCTTGGTGATCTGATAGACATCTTCTTCCGGAATATCCGCCGTCGTGGCCAGGAAGTTCGGCTGGGCAACGGTCTGGATGTCCGTTGTCTGACCGGGATAGGAGTTGGCTGGAATGGTGTACGGGACCCACAGGCCGCGACCGTTGTCGGCCTTCTTCATATCGTCGTCGGTCATGCTGAGCATCTTCACACGGTCGCCCGCGGTGGACATCAGCTGAACCAGCGCGCCGACGGGAACGCCACCTGGCACTCCGGCGCCGACAACCTTGCCATCCTGCAAGGCGGCGACCGACGGGCCATATCCGCCGTACATCAGTTCAAAATCCGTGTCCATGTCCAGGCCAAACCCGGCCATGATGGTACGGTTGGATCCGATTGTGCCGGAATTCTTGGCGCCCATCGCAACGGCTTGGCCCTTCAGGGCAACGAAGTCGGCCATTGTGCCGGTCTTCGCCTTGTCGGCAGCAACGACGTAATGCTCCACATTCTGCCACAGCATGCTGATGGAGCGCAGTTTGGTCTGTGGACCGTCGGCCGCGACAGGACCGGTGCCGGTTGCGGCATAATAGCCGAAGAGCCCCTGGAGAATTGCGAACTGGGCTTCGCCGTCCCGGAGCAGTTTCACGTTCTCGCCTGATCCGGCCGAGGAAATGGCGGACATGCCAATCTTCGTCTTCGGCTCCAGCTTGACCTTGGTCAGGGTAGCGAGGGCGACGCCAACCGGGTAGTAGGTGCCACCGGTCGACGCGGTCGACAGGATATAGTTCTTTGCTTCTTGGGCAGAGGCCATTCCGGCACTCAATGTAATCCCAAGAGCAACGGCACCGGCCGTGATCACGCGTGATGGACGAAAGTTCATTATTATACTCCCTGATGTTTTTTATCTTTCGGGGTCGCCGAATGGGCCCGTGCGATGAAAATGGTGCCAACGATATTCGGCATCAAGCTCAACTTCGTCTTTTCCATTTTCAGCGCAGTCGCAACGCGATTGCTATCGCACGCTGATACTGATCGACTACTCTCGGGTTGAATTGTTGAAGAGTTTGCCCGATGTCCGCCTTTGCTGCCGATCCTGATTATCTGACAGAAACCCGCCGCCTGATGGCCGACGCCCAGGCGGCGTTTGAGCGTGGGGATCTGGCGGGATCGGCGGATGGGTTCATGCGTGTCGCCCGGCGCCACCCAGCGGCGGTGGGTGGATGGGTTCAGGCGGCGGCGGCGGGATTGCGGGCTGGAGTGCCCTTGCTTGCCCTGACGGCGGCGCGGCGGGCTGTGCTGCTTGATCCGGCGTCCCCATCCGCGACGGCTTTGTTGACTGTTGCCTCCACTGCAGAACCTCTGGCCGGCCGTCACAGGGCGACTGCGCTCTGGGCGCTGACGCATCCGGGCAAGGCAGAGGCGCTGGGTGCCCTTGCAAGCAGTTATCAGGAATTGGGGCGACTCCGTGAAGCGGAGCGCGCTGCCGGGGATGCCCTGCATGCCGATCCGAACATGGCGTGGGTACGGGTCAATCTCGCCGTGATTCTGCGTGAATCCGGCCGTGAGAGAGAAGCCGAGACGGAGTTGCGCCGGGCCGTGATTGCCGAGCCGGGGACTAACCTGGCCTGGCGGCGCATGGCGGGCTTTGCCGAGACACTTTCGAAGCTTGAGCTCGCCGGCAGGGCGGCCCGCCGGGCTCTGATCATTGACGCCGAGGATCATGTCAGTGCGGTGTTTCTCTCGATTGTCGAGCGTCGCCAGGGCGATCTCGAAGGCGCGCTGCATCGCTTGCAGGCTTTGCCGGAGGCGCTGGACGGTGAGGCGGGGCGCGATGCCGTCGAGTTTGAGCTGGGGACCGTTCTCGACCGGCTCGGGCAATATGATGAGGCCTGGGCTCGCTTCGAGCATGGCAATGAGATCGCGGTCCAGCGCGCGCCGTCGGGTACTGCCGACCCGCGCCTGTTTTTGAACACGCTCAATGCCTATGAGAGGGCGATATCGGACGGGTGGCCGACCCGCTGGACGCCGCTTCCGGAAGCGGAGCCGCCCGCCGTATTCATGGTCGGTTTTCCGCGCTCCGGGACAACATTGCTCGACCAGATTCTGGATGCCCATCCGGATGCGCGGGTGATCGAGGAGCAGCCGGTGCTCTCCAGCGTCGGGGCCGGGTTCGCGGCGCTGGGCGCAGGAACGCTGGCCGAACGTCTTGCCGCGCTCAATGAGGCTGACGCCGACCGGCTGCGCGCGGAATACCGTGCCAAGCTGGCGCGCTGGGCTGGCGAAGAGGGGAGCCGGCCGCGTGTGGTGATCGACAAGATGCCGCTCAATATCGTCTATCTTCCGCTTGCTCTCAGGCTCTATCCGAATGCCAAGGTGATCCTGTCCCTGCGCCATCCGTGCGATTGCTGCCTGAGTTGCTTCATGCAGTCGATACGGCTGAACTCGGCGATGGCCAGTTTCACCTCGATGGAGGGCGCCGCCGGTTTCTATGCGCGCGTCATGGCGCTGTGGCAGGAGATCGAGCGGACACTGTCGCCCGACCATATTACCGTGCGCTACGAGGATCTCGTTGCGGACACGGAAGGAACTGCCCGGCGGGTGACAAGCTTCCTCGGTCTCGACTGGACCGACGCGGTTCTCGATCACACGGCGCACGCCAAGGCGCGCGGGATGATCCGCACCCCCAGTTTCCGGCAGGTTTCGGAGCCGATCTATACGCGCGCCGTTGGCCGATGGGTACGATACCGGGACCAGATGGCGCCTTATCTGGACACACTTGCCCCGTATGCCGAACATTTCGGCTATGGCGACCCGAGGGTGATCCCGCCCGGGGAAGACTAAGCCTGAATTTCCAAGATTGCTGCGCCGGATCGTTTTTTTGATCCCGTCACCGAGCCCGGCGTGTCAGAGATCCGGATTGATGCAAGTCATTTCGCCTCTGGCAGCGGCCGGGCATGGTGGCGTTATCGGCTCCTTCGTTTCTGGCTGACCTATGGCGCTTGCCGCAAAACATCATCTCGACAGATCGCTGCCGGACAGTGGACGAGGACCGGGTTTCGGCGCCTTGATCGGTTTGATCGTGGCCGTGCTGGCACTGGCCGCAATCCTGATGGTGTTGGCTGTCAATCGTATCCAGACCGCTCTGCTTGAGCGCGATGCAATTTCCATGGGGGTACGCTGGACCAACGGCATTGTCGCGCATCTGGAATCGATTGTACCCGTGCTCCAGGGAAAGAGCCTCTCCGAGGCCGACCGTCGCACCATCGCGCTGGCGTCCCGGCTCGGCGGGTTGCGGGATTTTGTCATATTCGATCAGAACGGCCGTGCCGTCGCCTCCTCGAATGCGGAGGAGGTCGGCCGGGTCAATACGTCCGCCTATTGGGCGGATCAGGTGCTCCGGGGCGAACCGCACGCGGCAATCGAGATACTGCCTGCGGACGGTGCGGTGGAACCCGTCATTGTCGCCGAAACCTATCTGCCGGTCTTCAGCCGGGGGGCCGGTTCGGATAATGGAACCGGCGGCAAAACAGGAACCGTTATTGGGGCGTTCGAGGCATATCTCGATGTCTCGGCCAGTGCGCGCGCCTATCGGCGGATCGGTCTCTACATGTCGGTTGTCGGCGTTGCCCTCATCCTGTTTTCCGGCGGCATTGCCATAGCCTTTGTGTGGCGCAATGCCGCCTATCGGTCCGAGCGGGAGAATTCCCTGGCGCTCGCGCGCCGGGCGGCAGAGGCTTCCAACGCCGCGAAGTCGAGTTTTCTGGCGACGATGAGCCATGAGATCCGGACGCCGATGAGCGGTGTCCTGGCTACGCTGGAATTACTCGAGCGCACGCCGCTGAACGCGGGTCAGCGCGACATGCTCACGGTCATCCGCCGGTCCGCCGGAGCGCTGTTGGAACTGCTGAACCAGATACTCGACCTGTCTAAGATCGAGGCCGGCAAATTTGATCTTTCGATTGCGCCATTTTCCCTTGCCGAAATGGCGGGGCAGGCGGTTGCAGTCTTGAGGCCCGCGGCATCACGCAAGTCGATCTCGCTCGATCTGGTGATTGCGCGGGATCTTCCCGATGTCGTGTGTGGAGACGAGGCGCGGCTGCGGCAAATTCTGCTCAATCTGGTCGGCAATGCGATCAAGTTCACGGAGTCTGGAAAGGTCACCGTCAGTCTGCAACCGGATAAGGCGGTGAAGGACGGTATATCCATTTCGGTGACGGATACCGGACTCGGCATGGAGAGGGCCGATCTGGACCGCCTGTTCAAGCCATTCGAGCAGGCGGATTCCTCGACCACAAGACGGTTCGGTGGCACTGGTCTCGGGCTCGCCATCACACGACAGCTGGCCGACCTTATGGGCGGTCATATTTCCGTGACGAGTACACCCGGCCGTGGCAGCGCGTTCCGGCTCGTCCTGCCGCTGCCGGAGAGTTCGGAGGCGGCTGCATCCGCCGCGCAGGACATCTTCGAAACGCCGCAACTGTCGTTGTCTGTTCTGGTGGCGGACGATGACGAGACCAACCGCTGGGTCATGGGACGGCAACTGGAGCAGTTTGGCTGTTCCGCGACCATTGTGGAAAATGGTGCTGAGGCCCTGGAGCGCTGGCGGCAGAATCCGGGAAAATGGGATGTGCTTATTACGGATTGGCATATGCCTGAACTGGACGGTCTTGGCCTGTTGCGGGCCTTGCGTGCCGAGGCGTTGGCGGCACGGGCCGAGGCACGGCTGCTGATCATGACGGCGGCGGGACTTCCCGAAGATGTCGCGCTGGCCCGTGACGCCGGTGCAGATGAGGTTCTGATCAAGCCGGTTTCTCTTCGCGTGCTGGCCCGCGCGCTGGCTCCCGGTTCCGGTGGCGATGTGTTTGGTTCGGGAGAGCTGCCAGACCGTGAAGCCGCCTTGCCTGATCCGGCCGTGCTCGACACAAGAGATCTGGCAGAAATGTGCGGCGGAGATCAGTCCATGCTTGAGCAGGCTCTCTCCCGCTTTGCCGTCCGGCTGGAAGAGTCTCTGAAGCTACTGCAGGTCGGGGCAAAACCGGCCGATATTGCCGGTGAAGCCCACAAGCTGAAAGGCGCTGCCGCTGCGGTAGGGGCTGTCCGGTTGGCAGCTGCTGCGGGGGAGCTTGAAACCCTCTTTCGCCGTAATGGAGGTACCCCTGACCCTGAAGATTTTGCCTCCCTGCAGCAGGAGGCGCAGACATTGCGCAAAGCGCTTGCAGCCTATCGGACGAATGAAGGAAAGGCGGAAACGTGACCAGCCGCGGTGAAAATCAATACGAAGAGATTGATGTCCTCGTCGTCGAGGATGACGAGTTCCAGCGTTCTCTGATTGTCCAGGCGCTCCAGGTTCTCGGCTTTCCGGTGATCCGTGAGGCCGGAGACGGGGAAGAAGGTCTCAAGGCGTGTGTCGCGAAGTTGCCGGGTCTGATCCTCTGCGATATTGAGATGCAGCCGATGGACGGCATGGCCTTCCTGAAGGCATTGCGCCGGACGAAATCTGCCGCCGTGCGGGAAATTCCGATCGTATTCCTGACCTCTCACAATGAATCGGAAACGGTCCAGGAGGCCGTCGCGGCGGGTGTCGATGCGTTTATCATCAAGCCACTGACCCTGAAGAAGCTGAAAGGGCGGCTCGACGCAATCTTCGCGAACCCCAGATTTTGACCGGTTTTCCGGCCGCCTGAGGTGCCGGCTTACCTTGGGTTGGTTTTTATTGGTCTGGATTTTGCTTCTGTCCACTTTGCCGTATGGCACAGGTTGATTTCAGGGACGGAAGCAGTTGCCGATGGCATTTGCCGAAAATTTGGACTCCGGCTTACCGGACATGTCCGGGATCTCCGCGCCTTCGGGCGCCGGCGGTTTTCAGATGCACAGTTTCGGATTCTGGCAGCAAGGAGTTGCACCGGGCGACTGGTCGCGCGGGGTCATTGCGCGGAATCTGGACGGCGAGGACTTCAAAGGATACCGGCGGGCCTCCGACCCGTCACATCTGCGGGATACAGGCTCGCTTTTGCCCGAGGCAAGAGATGCGCAGCCGGACGAGATCGTGGTTGAGACAGGAAGTGTTGTTGCCGGGCTGGACGCGGATGGCACCGCCGCTGCGATAGGACGGCTGGTTGCGGCCTATGGAGGGGAAGACGACCGGGGTGCGATCGACGCGGATGCGCTGGTCCAGCCGGCCCGCGCGGATCTCTATGGTGCGGATCTCTACGGCATAGAACTGGTTGATACGGTCGCCGCTGCTGCCCGGCGTGCCGGACTTGAGGGCTCTCCCATGCACGCCGCCATACGCGGCATGGACGCGACCCCGGTTGCTGCCGAAGACAGCTTGGGCGAGATCGGTCTGCTCCGCCGGGAAACGGACCGGGAGACTGAGGCCGTTCCTGCTGACGCTGAGCCCGTCCGGTTTGATGCGGCGAGCCAACCCCTGATCCAGAGCGCCGACGACTTCCTGATGCTTTGATCGCGGCCAGTGCGACTTTGGCCGTGTGACTGCGGTCCATGCCGTCATCGCTGGATTCTCTTTCCGGACTGTCCCCTTGCGCTGACGTGCCGGCGCTGGTTCCATGCTCGGGTCGCTTCGTTCCACGATCCATTTCATGAGCAAAACCATGTCCGCCTCCAGCACCGGGGCTTCGCTGCCCTACCGCCTTCGTCTGCCTGGCCCCACAGCCGTTCCCAGCCGCGTCCTTCAAGCCGCCGCACAGCCGATGATCGCCCATCGCGGGCCCGAATTCCTGGCCCGCTTCAAGGCGATCCAGAACAGGCTGCAACCGATCCTGGGCCGTTCCGGCGTTCCGCCCTTTATCTTCTCCTCGACCGGCATTGGCGCCATGGAATCTGGCATCATCAACGTCGCTGGACCCGGTCAGCGGGTGCTGATCGCGACCAATGGCCAGTGGGGGCCTGTGTTCCGGCGGCTGTCTGAAGGCATTGGCGCCGAGGTGGACGAGGTGGTCACGGCGGTTGGCGACCCGATCGATCTCGATGGTGTGCGCCGGGCGCTCGGGGAGAAGAGCTATGCCGCCGTCGTGACGGTGCATAGCGAAAGCTCGACCGGCGCGCTGACCGATCTGAAATCCCTCGGCGGAATCGTTGCGGAAACGGAATCTGTTCTGGTCTGCGACAGTGTCAGCGGTCTCGGCGGGGCCGAGATGCGGGCGGATGAATGGGGTGTCGATGTCGTTCTCTCCGCCTCGCAGAAATGCCTGATGTGCCCGCCGGGCCTCGGCATTGCCAGCATCAGCGAGAAGGCCTGGGGCATCATCGAGCGCGACGATCGCGGCCCGCGCGGTTATTTCGACTATCGCCGCTTCCGGCCGATGGCGGAGAAGGGCGAGCCGACCTATACGGCGCCGGTTGCCATGCTCAATGCCCTCGACGAGGCCCTGACCATGATCGGCGAGGAGGGGCTGGACGCGACACTGGCACGGCATCTGCGGCTTAACCGTGCGCTCACCGCCGGGCTTGAAGCGCTCGGCTTCTCGGTCTTCCCGACAGGAACGCCAAGCCCGACACTGGTCGTGGTGAAAACGCCGGACGGCGTTTCCGCCCCGGCGCTGATCGATCATCTGGCGGAGCGGTATAATTGCATGATCGCCGGGACCCGCTTCGAGGATCTGAAGGACCGTCTGGTCCGTATCGGCACTATGGGCTGGGTCGATGAGGCGGATATCCTGACCGACCTTGAACAAATCGCTGCTGCGTTGAGTGATCTTGGCGCCAAGGCGGACAAAGACGGCGCGCTGGCGGCCTCAAAGGCAGTGTTCGCCGGGTAAAAAATCAGAGGGGGGAGCGGCGCATGACAGCACGCGACAATTGGGGCTGGAAAGCCCGTATCGGCATGTTCATTGTCAGCAGCGAGGCCGTTCCGGAGGCGGAATGGTGGGCAATGCTGCCGCCCCATGTCTCTGTTCATGCCGCCCGCGTCACCGCGCCCTCGCCTTGGGCTGCCTGGGATGCAGACCGGTCCCGTGTTGCCTTGTCGGAAGATCTGGCGCACGGGGCGCGGCAGTTTGCCTCGATGCGCCTGTCGGCGGTGGTGCTCGGCCACAGTTCCAGCAGCCTGGTTGGCGGCAAGGGCTGGGACGAGGCCGTGGTGGCGGGGCTCGCGGAGATCATCGGCCCGGACATCCCGGTCACGACCAACGCTCTCGACTGTTTTGCCGCTCTGAAAGCGTCTGAAATCAAAAACCCGTTTTTGGTCCTGCCGCCCTGGTTCAACGACGCCACGCTCGCCGTCGGCCTCGGTTATTTCCGCGACCACGGCATCGAGCCCGCCGGCATGCTGCGCTACGATCCGGGACCGGGCTGGCGTGACGTGCCGACCGGCGACATGTACCCGATGGGTCTCGGGTTCGAGCAGCAGATCGAACCACTCTACAGCCAGATCAGGGCCGCCTGCCCGGTTGAGGCCGACGGCGTGCTCATCCTTGGCACGGGCTTCCGCTGCGTCGGGATCATCGAAGCGCTGGAGGAGGATCTGCAGCGACCGGTGATCACGGCCAACCAGGCCAGCCTCTGGCATTGTCTGCGGTTGGCGGGTGTTCGGACGGAAGTCGAGGGATACGGGAGTTTGCTCGGCAAATAGGTGCTGACGGACCGCGAACGCAGCCGTTGCACTATCCATTGTCACGCGGTCAGACTGGTGCCCGTTTTTCTGACCAGCCCCGAAAGTCCTTTCTGATGATTTCTCTGAAAGCCCCCTGGCGGATCGGCGTCGATGTCGGGGGCACCTTTACGGATATGGTGATAGCGGGAGCGGATGGCGCCCTGCATGTCTTCAAGGTGCCGTCGGTGCCGTCGGACCCGGCCCGTGGCGTGATGAACGCCGTGGCGAAGGCGGCGGCGGATCTGGGGCTGTCGGAGGCCGAGTTCCTTGGCCAATGCGCCTTTTTCGCGCACGGGTCGACGGTGGCGACCAATACGTTGCTGGAGCGCAAGGGGGTGCGGGTCGGGCTGCTGACCACCGAGGGCTTCCGGGATTCGCTGGAGATCAGACGGGGTATACGGACCAACCCCTGGGATCACCGGACGCCTTATCCGGAGGTGCTGGTGCCGCGCTATCTGCGCCGACCGGTCGCCGGCCGGCTGGACACGCACGGGAAGGAGCTGGCGCCGCTCGACCTCGACCAGGTCCGGGCCGTCGGCGAACGGTTCCGGGCGGAGGGGGTGGAGGCGGTAGCGATATGCCTGCTGAATGCCTTTGCCAACCCGGCGCACGAGGAGGCTGCGGCCGAGGTGCTGGCAGGAAGCTGGGGCGGAGACTGGATCGCCCGGTCCAGCGCCGTCGCCCCGATCATCGGAGAATACGAGCGCAGCTCGACCACGGTGGTCAGCGCCTATGTGGCGCCGCGCGTGGTCGGCTATCTGCAGGAGCTGGAGGCGACGCTGGCGGATAGCGGTCTTCGCCACAAGCTTTTCATGCTGCAGTCGAACGGCGGCGCGGTCTCAGTCGGACAAATTGCCGAACGCCCGGTGAACCTGATCCTTTCCGGCCCGGCCGCCGGTGTTGGCTCCATGCGGCATCTGGCGGAGGTGTCGGGGCATGACGATCTTCTCTCCATGGAGATCGGCGGCACCAGCTGTGACGTCATGCTGATGGGCGCGGGCCGGATCGCCATCACCGACGAGCTTTCGGTCGCCGATTACGACCTTGTCATACCGTCGGTCGATATCCACACGGTCGGCGCCGGGGGCGGCACCATTGCCGGGGTCGACGGCGCGGGCATGCTGTTCGCCGGACCGGAAGGCGCGGGCGCCCGTCCGGGCCCGGCCTGCTACGGGCATGGCGGGACGGAGCCGACGGTGACCGACGCCAATCTCGTGCTCGGCCGGTTGAAGCCCGGTGCCTATGCCGGCGGGTCCGTCACTCTCGACCGTGAGAAAGCCCGCGCCGCCGTGCGGACGCGGGTGGCGGAGCCGCTCGGACTTTCGGTCGAGGACGGGGCTGCCGGGATCATCCGGCTGGTGGAACAGAACCTGTTGCATGCAGTGGAGCGGATCTCGGTGCAGCGCGGGCAGAATCCGCGCCGCTTCCGGCTGGTTGCCTGTGGCGGGGCCGGGCCGATGCACGGGGCGCCGGTCGGCCGCCGTCTCGGCTGCGCGGCCGTCTATGTGCCGCGTCAGGCCGGTGCCTTCTGCGCCCTCGGCATGCTGCATTCCGACGTCCGGCAGGATTTCATGGACGTGCATTTCCAGGATCTCGATACGATCCCGGAACAACCGGTCGAGGCGCGTTACGCAGCCCTGGAGGACAGGGCGCGGAGCCTGCTTTCGGACGAAGGCTTTGCCGCCGCGGAGATGCGGACCGAGCGGGAGCTTGACCTGCGTTATGACGGCCAGCAATGGGACCTTCGCATCCCGGTTGCACCTCAGGATAGCGCGGAGGAGATCCGGGCCGCTTTCGAGCAGGAATACGCGCAACGCTTCGGCCATCTCGTGCCGGGCGGCCGGATATTGATTACCGCGCTGCGCGTTGTCGGCAAGGGGCTTCTACCGCCGCTTGCCGAGGCGCGCCTGCCCAAGGCGGCAGGGGTGGCGGAACCGGTCGAGCACCGCCCGGTTTTCATCGACGAGCAACATGGCACGATGCGTGCGGACATCTATCGCGGCGTGGATCTTCTGCCGGGGCACACGATGGCGGGACCGCTGCTGATCGAGGAGGAGACGACGACAATCTTCGCCGGTCCGGGCGACCGGGTGACGGTGGATGCGGCAGGAAATTATCTCGTTACCTTCGAGGACAGGGAGGACGCGGCATGAGCATGCCCCGGACGAAAGCCGTCGACCCGGTTCTTCTTGCCCTGACGCAGAACCGGCTCGATCACATCTCGCAGCAGATGGGGCATGTGATGGTGCGCACGGCCCGCAGCCCGATCTTCAGTCAGGCGCACGACTTCACCTGTTTCATTGCCGGTCCGGACGGCCGGGTGACGGCGCAGGCGGATGGCATTCCGATCCATAGTGGCGGTGGCGGCTTCGCGGCGCGTGCGATCCTGCGTGACTTCGCGGGCGATATCGCGGACGGCGATGTCTTCCTGCTGAACGATCCCTGGGCAGCCGGCGGCAACCATCTGCCGGACTGGGTGATCGCCCGTCCGGTCTTCGTCGAGGGCCGTCTGGTTTCCCTGGTCTGCAACCGGGCGCACCAGTCCGACATCGGTGGCGGTGCGGCGGGCACGTACAACCCGGAGGCGACCGAGGTCTGGCAGGAGGGTGTGCGGCTGCCGGTGCTGAAGCTTGTCGAGGCCGGTACGGTCAGGCGGGATCTCTGGAAACTGCTGCTGCTGAATACCCGGACACCGGACCTCCTGGAAGGCGATCTCGGCGCCATGCTCGGCTCGACCAGGATCGGCTCCGAACAGGTGGCGAGCCTGGTGGCGGAGCTCGGCGTCGACGAGGCGCTCGGTTATTTCGACGGCATCCTCTCTCATGCCGCGGGCCGCATGGGGGCCGCGCTCGCCGAATTGCCTGCTGGCGTCTATGAGGGCGAGGAGCGCAGCGATAACGATTGCTTCGAGCAGCGCGACATCTGGGTCCGGGTCAAAGTGACGATTGAGGCCGGTCGGGCGAAGGTGGATTTCACAGGTACCGACCCGCAGATCCGTGGCTTCAAGAACTCGACCGTCGCGAACACTCATTCGGCGGTCTATACCGCCTTTGCCGCCTTTTTCGATCCGGCGATACCGCGTAACGAGGGTACTTTTTCGGTTATCGATATCGTGGCCCCGGAAGGCAGCCTGGTGAACGCGCGCGAAGGCGCGGCAACGACCATGGACACCGTGTTCGTGGCACATGAGATCATCCATGCCGTCTGGAAGGCATTGAACCGCGCGGCACCGGGACGGGCTGCCGCCGGCTGGGCGAAGAACATATTCGGCGTGACGTCAGGCCGTGAGGTCGCCGGGGACGGGACGGAAGGCCGCCCTTATGTCTTCTATCACGGGCTGGCCGCGGCGGGTGCCGGCGCCGTCGAGGGCCGTGACGGTTTCAACCAGATCGGTCACCTCTGCACCCTTGGCGGGCTGACGATTTCCAACGCGGAGACTTACGAGCGGCTCTATCCGGTGCATTTCGAGCGTCAGGAATTCCGGTGTGACTCCGGCGGCGCCGGGCTCTGGCGTGGCGGGACCGGCGCCCATTACGATGTCGAAATCAAAACGCCGGCACTTTACTCATTCCGTGGCGAGGGGCTGCGCTACCGGACCGGGTTCGGCATCAAGGGCGGTCACTGGGGCGCGGCCGGGGAAATGCACGTACAGGAACATGGCGGAGCGCCGGAGCTGGCCCCAAAGTTCGGCCTGAAACGCATGGCGGCGGCGCGCCTGACGGCAAGCTCTCCCGGTGGCGGCGGCTGGGGCGACCCATTGACCCGGCCGGTGGAAGCCGTCTGGCGAGACTGGCGCGACGGCCTTGTTTCGTCGGAGGCCGCGCGGGAGCAGTACGGAGTCGTTCTGCGCGGCGATCCTGACGATCCGGGAGCCACCCTTGCGGCAGCGTTCGACGAAACGGCCACGGCAGCTCTGCGCAAGAAGTGAACTTTACTGCGACGCCCGTTCCCGGACCGCGCGCAGTGCCGTCGGCATGTCGCGGTCATAGTCGGTGATATAGTCGCGGGTCAGCGGAACGGCTTCCTGGTCGAGCGCCATCTGCACCTGAAACACCATGTGACCGAAGCGCCGGAAAGAGAGTTCGGAGCTGATCAGGTAGAACTCCCACATCCGGCAGAAACGTTCGTCATAGAGCTTAGCCATGGCGTCCCGCTTGGCCATGAACCGCTCGCGCCAGTGTCGCAGGGTCTCGGCATAATGCAGGCGGAGGATCTCGACATCGGCCACCCAGAGCGCTTGCCGTTCGATTTCCGGCAGCACTTCGGAAAGGGCCGGCGAATAGCCGCCGGGGAAAATATAGCGTCTGATCCAGGGATTGGTGACGCCCGGACCGTCCATGCGGCCGATGGAATGCAGTAATGCGACCCCGTCTTCTTTCAGGGTGCTCCGGATCTTCCCAAAGAAGTCCGGATAATGGCCGGCGCCGACATGCTCGAACATGCCGACCGAGACGATGCGGTCGAACTTCTCCTCGATCAGGCGGTAATCCATCAGCTCGAACCGGACCTGGTCCGACAGGCCGGATGCCTGTGCCCTGGCGACGGCGCTCTTGTGCTGCTCTTCCGAGAGGGTGACCCCGAGCACCTCGACATCCGCCATCCGGGCCAGAGCAATGGCAAGCCCGCCCCAGCCGCAGCCGATATCGAGCACCCGTTGTCCCGGCTTCAACAGAAGCTTCGCCGCGATATGCCGAATTTTTGCCTCCTGCGCAGCGTCGAGTCCCATGCCGGGTTGGGAGAAGTAAGCGCAGGAATACTGCCGTTGCGGATCGAGGAAGCTGTCATAGAGGGCGCTGGAGAGATCGTAGTGGTGGGCCACGTTCTCGCGCGAGCGGCTGATTGGATTGTATTGCTGCAGCCCCCGTACCGCCCAGCTTATAGCGCCGAGCATTCGCTGCAGAGGCTGATGTTCAAGGCGCTGGTAATTCACCATGCCGATCTCGATCAGATCGTAGAGCCGACCTTCTTCGATGCTTAGCCGGCCGTCCATGTAGGCTTCGCCGAGTGTGAGCTGAGGATACAGCGCAAGCTGCAAGTCGGTTACCCGGTCATGCACGCGGATCGTGACGGACGGTGCGCCCGATCCAACACTCCGGCGTTTGCCGCCAGGTCCGATAATCGTGATCGTTCCGGTCTTGATCATCCGGGACAGGAGATTCGCAAACAACATCGGTCCGCCCCCACATTTACTGAAGAAGACGATGGTGTGGACCGCTGCGGTCAACCGATCCGAATCCCGCAATCTCTGAATTACACGGTCCGGTTATGGTTAAGGATGCGTCAGATCGCGGGAAAATTCAAATTGTCATATCGAATATAGGGAGATCCGGGCGTGGAACTAATGAGGTGAACAGAATGCTGCAGCCTTACGCGATCTTTCGCCTCAGCCAGTCTGTCAATTGTTCCATTCCCAAAACGATCACGAAAGTCGCGAGAGTACCGGTCGGAATTCTCCATGGCTTCGGCGAAGAAGCGCCCGCTATAGTTGGAGACAATCCTTTTGCCGGAGTGACTCTCATGCGCCTTGTTTTCGATCATCTCGCCCTTGTCGCCGCCGACCTTGAAGCCGGGGTCGATTGGGCCAAAGAGCGGCTCGGCGTCGATATGGCGGTCGGTGGCGCACATCCGAAAATGGGCACGCACAACAGGTTGACCCGGACCGGGCCGGATAATTTTCTCGAGATCATCGCCATTGATCCGGAACAAGCCGCTCCGGGCAGGGTGCGCTGGTACCGGATGGACGATCCGGCGGTTCGCGAAATGACGAAAACGGCGCCGCGGCCGCTTTCCTGGATTGTGGCGACGGACGACCTGGACGCCGTGCTTGGCGCGGCCCGGGATCTTGGTCTCGATCTGGGTAGGCCGGTTCAGGTCAGCCGGGGAGATCTGACCTGGCGGATTGCCGTTCGCGATGATGGAGATTTGCCGGAGGGCGGGACCTTGCCGGTTTTCATTCAATGGCCCGAGGGTCCGCATCCGGCGATGCGGATGCCTGAGCTTGGTCTCGGAATCTCCAGAATCCTGCTTCGCCACCCGGACCCGGCATGGCTGGATAGAACGCTCTCCCAGCTGGGCGTCCGGCATATGGTCGAGATTGAAAGCGGCCCCGCCGGGATCGCGGCGGAGATATCGCGCCAGGATGCATCGCCCGTACTGGTCTGCTAGGCCAGTGCGTCTCGAGGGACAAGATCTTCGTAGCTGGTATCGGTTCCGAAGCCGAGATCGATAAAATCGCGCCGTGTCACGACTGATTCGATCATGCGAGATCGGATCGCCGAGCTGACCTGCGGTTGATCCAGTTGTTCGTCTGCCAAGAAAATGAATCCGTCGATACCGGGCTCGTCGGATCGCAGCGGAAAAGCACAGGCCTCGGCCGCGTATTCCTCTCCATTGTCGTATCGTTGAAGAAGTTCGGTGCGAAAGCCGCAGGGAGTGCTGACAACCAATTCCATCGATCGCATGGCATGGTCTCGCCGCACCGGATCGACCAGTTCGTAATAGTCGACGCCGGTCAGATTCCGTCCGAAGCGTTGGAGGAGTGCTTCGCCGGCAATTCGGAAAACGCAGGTCGAGCCGAGCGTCACAGCCGTAAGCGCGACATTCGCCATGGCCGGGGCGAAATCCGTGATGTCCAAACCGTTTTTCGGCGGGATGCCCCCATCGCCGCGTTCGATCAGGCTGGCATATCCGGTCGCAAGCAACTTGCAGCTCCGCGTCGTGAAATTGGGCAGGGCTTCCGCAATACTCCCAAAACACTCCGGTCGGCGCGTGGTCCAACGCGACATGCAATATTCCCTCATATCAAGCGCATCGCCATCCCCCGACAGCCCCCTACGCAGACCCAGTTTGCACAGGCAGACTTTCCAAAAAGTAAACTCCCCGTTCTGGGTGCCCGCTCTGGGTGAGTCTATTCTTTGACCGGAGTCGCAGGCTTCCGCCTCGATGTCGGTCTTTATGACTATGCGACGCGGCGTCGTCTTGCGAATCGGCTGATGTCTCTATAACTGTACGGCCGCTGCGGCACCAACGTGTCGAGTGAAAGCGTTATACGCATCATTGCCGATCGAAACCCTTCCGGACCCGAGCCAGAATGAGCAAGATTAAGAACCCCTCCCTGCCCAAGGAAAAAATCAAATTCCTGCTGCTTGAGGGCATTTCCGAAACAGCAATTCGGCAGCTTGAGATCGCTGGGTATCCCTGCATAGAGCGGCAGGCGAAAGCACTGGAGGAGGATGCGCTGAAAGCCGCGCTGGCCGATGTTCGGCTTCTCGGTATTCGCTCGCGCACCAAGGTGACGGAAAGCGTCATCGCCTCGACCGATAAGCTGATCGCGCTCGGTTGTTTTTCGGTCGGTACCAATCAGGTCGATCTGGAGGCGGCGAAGCGCAAGGGCATTCCAGTCTTCAATGCGCCGTTCTCGAATACGCGCAGCGTGGCTGAATTGACCATTGCCGAGATCGTCATGTTGTTTCGGCGAGTCTTTCCGCGGTCTGTCGGGGCACATGAGAGCCGGTGGGAGAAATCGGCAGCGGGCAGCCGGGAAATTCGCGGCAAGACGCTCGGGATCGTCGGGTATGGCAATATCGGCACACAGCTGGCGAACCTGGCCGAGGGAATGGGCATGCGGGTGATCTATTTCGATCGCTCCGACAAGCTCAGTCACGGCAATGTGGAACCGGCGGCAACACTCGATGAACTCCTGGAAGCCTCCGATGTGGTTTCCCTGCACCTGCCGGAAACCCCGGAAACGAAGGACATGATCGGTGCCCGCGAAATCGCCAAGATGAAGCCGGGCGCTTATCTCATCAACAATGCCCGTGGCACCATTCTGGATGTGGACGCGCTGGCAGCCGCATTGAAAAGCGGGCATCTCGCCGGTGCGGCGGTGGACGTATTCCCGACAGAGCCGAAATCGAACGCGGACCCGTTCCAGTCTCCGCTGCAGGGGCTCGACAACGTGATCCTGACGCCACATGTCGGCGGCTCGACCGAGGAAGCGCAGGAGCGTATCGGCGAGGAAGTCATCCGCAAGATGATCGAATATTCCGATGTCGGGTCGACTGCCGGGGCGGTGAATTTTCCCGAAGTGCAGCTTCACCCGCGTCCGGCCGGCACCCGTTTCATCCAGGTGCAGCGAAACTTGCCGGGTGAGCTCGGGCGCCTGAACGACGTGTTTGCGGCCCACAATATCAATATCGCGGCCCAGCATTACCAGACGGACGGTGAGATAGGGTATGTCGTGCTCGACGCTGAGGGGCATGTTCCCGAGGCGGACAAGGTGATCCGTGCCGTGCGCTCGCTTGAGGGCACAATCCGTGCCCGGGTGCTTAACCGGGTCACCTGAGCGACCTCTGGAATCTGACCCAGGCTGCTAGGTGTCCCGATACTGGCAGGATAAGTTTGTGCCGGGGCGAGGAGGCCGCAATGGAATCACTCTTGGACATGCTGCGGCGCGACGATCTGGTCGCGCTGGCGATCTTCATAACCTGCTGGTTCGGGTACGAGACATTCGTGGCGGTCAGAATCAAGCGTGGGCACGGGCTGCCGGCGGCCATGCAGGCCTGGCGGCGCGACTGGTTCGAGGCCTCCGCTACCCGGGAAAACCGGATCATCGATATCCAGATTCTCCGGTCGCTTGCCGGGAACTCGGCCTTCATGGCCTCGACCAGCATTTTCGTGGTTGGCGGTCTGGCCGCCGTCTTCGGTGCGTCAGAGCAGGCTGTCGCTGTGCTCAATCGATTTCGTTTCCTCGCCGAAACAAGTCAGGACCGGTTCGGCCTGAAGATCGCCTTGCTGATCTTCATCTTTACCAATGCCTTCTTCCGGCTTGCCTGGTCGATCAGGCTGCACAACAACGCGGCCGTGGTTCTGGGCGCGATCCCGCAGCCGGAAATTGAGGATCTGCGGGAGGTCGGCCGTGAGCGGGCCGGGGTTGCGGCGGAGCTCGCGAGCCTGGCTGCCCGGCATTACAATGGCGGCGTGCACTCCTATTACTTCGGCCTCGCCGTCTGCACCTGGTTCGTGCATCCCTTCGCCTTCATCGCCGCCTCGCTCTGGGTGGTCGCGGTTCTCCATCGCCGTGAGTTCCGCTCCCGGGCTCTGCGTACAGTACGTCGCGACTAGAGGTCCTTGGCGAAGCGCAATCCGTCATAGATCGATGCGTGGATGTTGCGGGAGGCCACGGCATCCCCAATCCGGGCCAATGTGAAACCGGCGTCGGGATTGCGTGCCGGGAAGGCGTCCTCGCCCCGGATCAGGGCCTTGTAATCCACGGCGCCGAGATTGCGGGACTGCGGTTTCAGATCGAAATAAAGCTCGTCCATCGGCAGGGTGCCGTGTTCGACCACAACATGATCCACCGTTCGGGTTTCCGTTCGCTCTCCGTAATCAGAGCCAAGTGTGACGAGCAGCTCGTTGCCGTTGCGGGAGACGCCAATCAGTCGGGTGTTGATCGTGATCCGGCTGGCTGACTGGTGCAGCGCCTTGGCATAGGCGACATGGTTCAGCCCGCCGATCTCCGGGGCAAAAAAGCGCTCCGGCGTGACGATTTCGACCTCCGCGCCCTTCTCGATCAGCATTTCAGCCGCCTGCATGCCGGGATGACCGCCATTATCATCAAAGACCAGCACCCGGCCGGTTGCCGAAAGATCGCCAGACAGTACGTCCCAGCTCGAATGCACCAGCGCGTTGCCTTCTTCGAGGATCTCTGTGTTCGGCAGGCCGCCGGTGGCGATAAAGACGAAATCCGGCTCTTCCGCCAGAACGTCCACCGCTTCGGCATAGGTATTGAAGCTGATCTGTACCCCGGCTGCCTCAAGCTGTGCCAGACGCCAGTCGACAATGCCGATCAACTCGGATCGGCGCCGGCTCTGTGCCGCCAGACGAACCTGCCCGCCCGCGTTTGGCGCCGCTTCGAAGACACGCACATGATGCCCCCGCGCGGCCGCGACCCGGGCGGCTTCCAGGCCTGCCGGACCGGCGCCGACCACGGTGATGCGCTTGCGTGGTCCTTCCGTTGTCGAAATGATCTGCGGCATGGTCAGCTCGCGCCCGGTCGCTGCATTGTGGATGCAGAGCGCCTCGTGTCCTTCATAGATCCGGTCAAGGCAATAGGTGGCGCCGACGCAGGGCCGGATATCGTGTTCGCGGCCCTGGCTCAGCTTCAGGGCGATATGCGGATCGGCGATATGGGCGCGGGTCATGCCGACCATATCCAGCTTGCCCTCGGCTACGGCGTGCCGGGCCGTGGCGACATCCGCGATCCGGGCCGCATGGAACACCGGAAATCTGGTTTTTGCCCGTACCTCGCCGGCGAAATCGAGATGCGGGGATGCCGGCATGCCCTGGACCGGGATGACGTTCGACAATGCCGCATCGCTGTCGATGTGGCCCCGGATAACATTGAGGAAGTCGACCTGGCCGGTGCCGACCAGCCGACGGCAGATCTCTATTCCCTCATCCTTCGAGATCCCCTTGTCCCACTGCTCGTCCGCGACCAGCCGCAGGCCGACGATGAAATCGGCGCCGACCCGGTCGCGGATGCTGTCGAGTACCCGGCGGGTGAAGCGCAACCGGTTGTCGAGGCTGCCATTATGCTCGTCCTCGCGGAAATTCGTCGCCGGTGACCAGAAGCCGTCGAGCAGGTGGCCGTACGCTTCCAGCTCTATACCGTCGAGGCCCGCGGCCTGCATTCGTTCGGCGGCAGTAGCGTAATCCTCCGCGATACGGTCGAGATCCCAGTCCTCGGCTTCCTTCGGAAAGGCCCGGTGCGCCGGCTCCCGAACCGGAGACGGGGCGAGGACCGGCAGCCAGTCCGCCTTGTTCCAGTTGGTCCGGCGGCCGAGATGGGTGATCTGGATCATCACGGCGGTGCCGTATTCGTGGCAGTCGTCCGCAATGCGTTTCAGGTGCGGAACGATCTCGTCGCGATAGGCATGCAGGTTGCCGAAGGCGGCTGGGCTGTCCTCGGAGACGATTGCGGAGCCCGCCGTCATGGTCATGGCGATGCCGCCCTTGGCCTTTTCCAGATGATAGAGCCGGTAGCGGTCGGTCGGCAGGCCGTCTTCTGAATAGGCGGGTTCGTGCGCTGTGGACATCAGCCGGTTGCGCAGGGTGAGGTGCTTGAGCTGGAAGGGCTGCAGAAGCGGATCTCGGGTCATCGGCGTCTCCGAGGAGAGAGGACGGGAGACATCACGCTAGCAGTTTGCCGCCTTTGTGAATGCTTCGAGGCGACATGAATGCCGTTCCTAGAAAATTCCGGCTTCCAGTCCCGCGGCCATGCCGGCACCGAGATCGCGACATTCCTCGATGAATTTCGGCTCAAACGCGCCGCGGCAGACCAGCGGCTCCTGAACCGGGCGCCAGCGCAGGCCGGTGGTGATCGATTGTACAGCTCGGCAGGTGCCGGTGCCGTCCTGGCCGGCGCGGACAAACAGCGCATAGGGCAGGCCCTGGGTTTCCTCCAGGCAGGGATAATAGATCCGGTCGAAGAAGTCCTTCAGCGCGCCGCTCATGTAGCCGAGGTTTTCGGGTGTTCCGAGGATGATGGCGTCCGCCGCAAGAACCTCATCGGGGCCGGTATCGAATGGAGAGAGGCAGGTCACGTTCACACTGCCGTCGCCGGCTTCCTCGGCACCGCTGCGAACCGCATCAAGAAGGGTGCGTGTGTTTTCGGACGGAGCATGCGCGACGATGAGGAGAGATTTGGTCATTCGCCAACGGTAGCAAATCCGCAACGTGGTGCACGCCGCTTATTCTTGCCGATGGAGAACCTGTGGAATTCCGGTGTTCGACCCCACATTGTGGCAGGGCCGCTTGCAGCCCGGCGGCGACCGAGTAGAGTTGCCGCCAACAGACGCAGCCGAGGCTGCGCAACCGGATCCGGAGAAACACCGCCAATGCCCGACAGCCAGAACACCCCTTCGAACGATGTCATCGAAACCCTTCTGAACAGGGTCAGTGTCCGCAAATACACCGACCAACCGGTCAGCGAGGAGATGCTGGACACCATTCTCAAGACCGCTTTCCGGGCCCCGACTTCCTCGAATATCCAGACCTACAGCGTTGTCGTTGTCCGTGATCAGGAACGGCGTGACGCACTGATGGCGGCCTGCGGCAATCAGCGGCATATCGGCACTGCGCCGGTCTTCCTTGCTTTCTGTGCGGACCTTACCCGGATCGAGGATGCTCTGGTCCGCAACGGACACAATATCGACAGCAACAATCTGGAAACCGGCCTGGTGTCCGCCCTCGATGCCGGGTTGGTCGGCATGTCCGCCTATCTGGTTGCGGACAGCCTGGGTCTCAAAGGTGTGATGATCGGTGGTGCCCGCAACAAACCGGTCGAAGTTGCCCGGATTCTCGGTCTGCCGCCTCGGGTCTTCTGCGTTTTTGGCATGTGTCTCGGCTGGCCTGGGGAAGCTCCGGCGCAGAAGCCGCGGATGGATTACGACGGTCTGGTGCATTTCGAACAGTACGGCAAAAGCCGGAGTGGCGCCGACGCAACGGCAATCGTGGACAGCTACGATGGTGCGCTGGCGAAACATTATCGCTCCCAGGGCCGGGAGACCACCGATGCTTCCTGGTCCGACGATATGGACAAGAAATTCTCTCCGCCGCTTCGCGACGATCTGCGCGAACGGCTGAAGGAACTCGGATTCGATTTCCGCTAGAGCGGGTTAACCGCCGGGCGGGGCTGCAACGGGCCGTATTGCACAGGGAGGACTGAACATGGACTGGAAAGATCGCCGCCGCCGGTTTCGAGGCGTCATCGAGGGGGACCGTTGCATTCGGCCGGGTTCCGTACATGACGCTCTGTCCGCCCGGATTGCCGAGGATCTCGGTTTCGAGGCCGGGATGCTTGGCGGCTCCGTCGCCTCGCTCGCGGTGCTCGGTGCGCCGGACGTGATGGTGCTTACCCTGTCAGAGCTTGCCGGGCTGGTGCTGCGGATCAATCGGGCGGGCAACCTGCCGCTGATGATCGATGCGGATCACGGTTTCGGCAATGCGCTGAATGTCCGCCGCACGGTGGAAGAGCTGGAGACAGCAGGCGCGGCAGGTCTTTCGATCGAGGATACGGATCTGCCCGAGCCATTCGGCAGTGACGGCAAGGCGCGGTTGCTTAGCCTTGAGGAAGGCGTTGGCAAGATGCGGGCCGCGCTTGCCGGCCGGCAGGACCCCGATCTTGTCATTGCCGGGCGCACCAGTGCTGCCAGCATCAACGGCGTTGCCGATGCCATCGAGCGGGCGAAGGCGTACGAAGAGGTTGGTGTCGATGTGATCTTTCTGATCGGCATCAAGACCCGGGCGGATCTCGATGCGGTCTCCGAGGCGGTGAGCCGGCCGCTGATAATTGGTGGGGTGCCGCCGGAGCTGGATGACTGGGATTATCTCTCTGCGCGCGGCGTTCGCATCGCTCTTCAGGGGCACCAGCCGATCGCGGCGGCAGTTGCCGCTGTTGAGGCAACCCTGCGCGCTCTGCGGGACGGCTGTCACCCGTCCGAAATCAAAACGCCTCTGGCATCGCCGGATCTGATGAAGCGTCTGACCCGTGCGGACAGTTATGAAGAGTTGTCGGAGCGGACGCTGGGCCGGATTTCGGACTCCTGACAGAAGCAAAAAAAATCGAAGCATTTCAGCGATTCGAGCCCGATGCCGGATTGGCCGGGAAGTCTTGATGATTATCTATACGCGAAGGCCTTGATCCCGGCGTCTGCGTAGGGGGGCGCTGAAATTGGCTGTATGAAAACGGTTTTCACAGATTTATTTTTAAAAAATGAAGTGTCTTTACAAATATTTAACGTTTCTGGTGTGCGGGCTGTTCGCCGCCGTGCACGGTAACGCGCATAACAGCCTCAGGTAGGATTGAAAAAACAAGGCAATCCGCGGATTCCCTTCGAACCGGGAATGGGTCACTCTGCTTTCTGCGATGATGTAATCTGAGACCTGTGACTGGCAGCTTGATTTGGTAGTGAACACCAAAAACCGCCCCATCGGCGATGCGGGGAAAACAGTCACGACAATGCCAGGCGGCGTGTTTGCCGCGGCTATTCCGTCGGAATATCGCGGACCCGATCTCGGAATCCTGCACCGCACGCCCGGATTTGAGGCGGCGCTTCTGGATCTCGGGGTCGACGGTCTCGAAGAGGTCGATCCGGGTTATCTTTCCCTGCTGAAGTCGGTTCTGGCCAGCGGGGAGACGCGCAGCCGCAATCTCCGGGCGCATGCGGGAGAGAACCAGCGCTTTCTTCGTATCGATGCCTATCCGATCCGCGATACGGAAGGAGCGGTCTCCGGGATCTCCGTCGTGGTGACGGATAATGCTCCGGCGGCCCGCCGGGAAGAAGCGATTCTGCGTAACCTGGAGCTGGAACGCTCCAGGTTCGACGATTACCCGGTCGGTACCACGGATGAAGACTGGACCGGCGCACGACGGGTGCTGGAACGTTTGAAGCGGGACGGTCACACTGATATTCCGGCCTACGTCAGAGCGAATCCGGGGATTTTGCTGGATCTTGCCGATGGTGCGCGGATCGTTGACCTGAACGAGGCGGCGGTAAAAACCTACAATGCGCCGGACAAGCGCACTCTGATCGACCATTTCAATCAGGCGCCGGACCTTTCTTCCTACAATCCCGAAACCGGACTCTCGGACATCTTTGTTGAATTGCTTGCGCGTTTTTTCGCTGGCGAGACCAAGGTTGTGGTCGAGGGGTGGGATACGACATTCGACGGACGTCAGATCTATCTGCGGACCAGCACCAGCATCATGCCCGGCTTCGAGGGGAGCTGGGGCTGGGTGTTGCAGACGGTGGAGGACATCACCGACCGCAAGGAAATCGAGGATCAGCTCCGAACGGCACAGGAGCGTTATGAGCTTGCGGTTGAAGGTGCGCGCGACGGGCTGTGGGACTGGAACCTGGCCGGGAACGAGTTTTTTGCCTCGGCGCAGATGTGCAAGACGGTCGGTTGGGGTACGGAATCCCGCACCATGCCGGGCCGGGTCGCGGATTCCTACATCCATCAGGAGCACCGGAAGGCCGCACGCCGCGCCATGATGCGGAAGCTGCGTGAGGGTGCGGACAGTTTCTCGCTGGAATACCGGATCAAGGATCGTGACGGGGATCCCGTCTGGGTTTCCAATCATTTCCGGGTGGTCCGCAATGCGGCGGGCCGGGTCGCCCGCATGGCCGGCTCGGTCACCGAGGTCACGGCGCGCAAGAAACATGAAGACGAGCTGCGCGCGGCCAAGGAGCAGGCCGAACTTGCCAATCGGGCCAAGTCCGAGTTCCTCGCGAATATGAGCCATGAGCTCCGGACCCCGCTGAACGCGATCCTCGGCTTCTCTCAAACGATCGAATCGGAGATGTTCGGAGCCCTCTCCAACGACCGGTACAAGGAATATGCGGGCGATATCCACAGCAGCGCGGTGCATCTTCTCGAGCTGATCAACGATATTCTCGATATGGCCAAGATCGAGGCGAACGAGTTCATTGTCGCCGACGAGATGTTCGATGCCATCTCGGCGGTCGGCCGCTGCGCCCGCTTCATGAGCGAGCGCGCTGCCCGGAAGCAGATTGAAATTGCGGTTTCCATCAATCAGAAGCGGCTTGCGATCGAAGCTGACCAGCGGATGTTCCGCCAGATTCTGCTTAACCTGCTGTCCAATGCGGTGAAGTTCACCGACGAGGGCGGAAAGGTCTGGGTTGAGGGTGGAGAAATCGTCGACGGCTATCTGGAATTCCGCGTCGGAGATAACGGGGTCGGCATGGCACCGGAGGATATCGAGGTCGCGCTGACGCCGTTCGGGCAGGTTGGCAGAGGCCGTCTGGTGGCGCAGGAAGGGTCCGGCCTTGGCCTGTCGATCGTTTCACGCCTGATGGATCTGCATGACGGAAGCCTGAGCATCAACAGTGAAATCGGTAAGGGAACGCTTGTGATCTTGCGGTTCCCGGAGAGCCGGTTGCGCCAGATCTGAAGAGGCGGCCTGTATCGGACCCCCGGCCGGTCACGCTGGTGTGAAATCCTTTCATGTGCGGATTAGCGCTGCATGGACTACCTCCAACCTGACCGACAGGCAAATCTGCGAGGTATCAGGTGGTTGAGGAAGCTGGGGTGAGCGGTGTGGTGAACGGCGACGGTGAGCAAGCCAGCGGGGGTAAACGCGGCTGGACGTCCCGTCTGGTGCCGGTTCTCGGTCTCGTGCTCGCCATGGCGCTGTTCTTCGGGCTTGGCCTTGATCGCTATGTCAGTCTCGAACTGCTGCGGGATAATCGCGAATTACTGACCGGTTATGTCGCCGACCATTATCTGCTGGCGGCGCTGGCCTTCATTGCTCTTTATGCCGTTGTCACCGGGCTTTCCGTGCCGGGGGCGGCTGTGTTGACGCTGAGCGGGGGCTTCCTCTTCGGAGCCATTGGCGGCACGGCTTATGCGGTGATCGGCGCGACGATAGGCGCGACAGCGGTTTTCTGGGCCGCGCGGACGGCTTTTGGCGACGCGCTGCGTGCCCGGGCAGGCAAGGCGGTCGGCCTGATGCGCGAAGGTTTTCGCAAGGACGCCTTCAACTATCTGCTGTTTCTGCGGCTGGTGCCGGCTTTCCCTTTCTTTGTCGTGAATCTGGTGCCTGCCTTCCTTGGCGTTTCCACCCGGACCTATGTTCTGGCAACTGTCATTGGCATTATTCCCGGCGGCTTCGTGTTCGCAACCGTCGGCGCGGGCCTCGGCAGCATCTTCGACCAGCAAGGCGAAATCGGCCTCGGCGATATCATGACTCCGGAAATTATCCTCGCTATGGTCGGGCTTGGCCTGCTGGCTCTGGTGCCCGTTGTCGCCAAACGTTTCCTTGGCCGCCGCTAGGTCAGCTCAGCGCCGTCCTGCCTCGCCAAGCTCCGCTTCCTCAATTCCATTGCGCTCTCTCCGTAACATTCCCATGTTAGACGGGACTTCTGACCGACGGAAATGAGTGATGGCGCAAAAGCACGATCTGAACTGGGACGACGATACTCCGGCACAGCGGCGCGCCATTGCGCCCTGGATAGCGCGTCTTGGCGGATACGGTTTCGGACTGATCATCGTCGCCGTCGTGGCCTACTACCTTATCGGCATGGCTCTGACGCACCGGATCTCCGACGATGTCGACCAGGCATTGAGCGAGACAACACCGGGCGGCAGCCGCGCCGTTCAGATGGCGGCGGACCTGATCTACCGGGAGACCGAGCAGAACAGTTGGGTCGCGAACAACCCGTTTTTCCTGCCCGGCTACATGCTCGACAACATGCCGAATTTCCAGCAGGGCATCATCTATGCGATCAGCCGTTTCGCCATCGAAATGTCGGATCAGCTTGGCCGGACACGCGCTTCCAGCGAAGTCGACAAGGATCTGGAAGATGCTGCTGGGAAGCTGAAGTTCCCGGGCACCATCTGGCTGTTTGATTTCGAAACCTCCTGGGCGCCGACCACTCCCGCGGAAAAGCAATATGCAGCCGCCCGCCGCGCACTGATTGCCTATAATCAGCGGCTGGTCGCCGGTGACGCCACGTTCGAGAAGCGTTCCGACAATCTGCAGGCCACGCTGGAGAGGATGACGGCCGATCTCGGCTCATCCTCGGCGATTATCGACCAGCATCTGACACATGCGGGCGGCTGGGGCATGGATACCAAGGTGGACGATATCTTCTACAACGTGAAAGGCCGCCTTTATGGCTATTACATGTTGTTGCGGGAGCTGGGGGTCGATTTCGACCGGGTGATCCAGGATCGCGACCTCGGATCGGCCTGGAACCAGATGCTTGCGTCCATGCGTGCGGCCGCCGCGCTCGACCCGCTGGTGATCATGAACGGGGCGCCGGACGGCTTGATGTTCCCGAGCCATCTCTCGGTGCAGGGCTTCTACCTGCTGCGTGCCAGAACGCAGTTGCGTGAAATCACCAACATCTTGCAGAAGTAGCTTCGTTTTTCGGGCCTGAAGCGGCTCAAGTGTCGTCTTTATCATCCTTCTTCGACGATTGCGCGGCCACATTGGCCGTGCCCAAGGCACTCAATTGCTGCTGCAACTGCACAATCTGGTCCTGCAGTGACTGCAGGGCATCGACCGCGCCTCTGGACGGATCTTCCGCCGCGCTGGCAGGTTTGGTCTCGGCTGCCCCGTTGTCTTCGCTATCCTGCGGCCGGTAGGGGTTGAACATGCCCATGGTCTTCTCGAGCATGGCCATGTTCTGCTTGCCCATTTCCTCGAAATTGGAAAACGGGAACATGCCGCCGAGAGCCTCCTGCATGTAATCGCGGGTGCGATCCTGATCTTTTGTGAAAGCCGACATCGCGAACTCGAGATAGCGCGGAACCACCATCTGCAGATTGTCGCCGTAGAAGCCGATGAGCTGGCGCAAGAAACTGATAGGCAACATGTTTTGGCCTTTGCTCTCTTCCTCGACGATGATCTGCGTGAGGACCGGGCGGGTGATGTCCTCGCCCGTCTTGGCGTCGTAGACGACGAAGTCCTGGCCGTCCTTGACCATCTGGCACAGATGATCAAGCGTCACATAGCTGCTGGTCGCCGTGTTGTAGAGACGCCGGTTCGCGTACTTCTTGATCGTGATGACCCCGGCGGTCGCCCCGGCAGCCCCTTCTGCACCCGTGCCCGGGTTATTCTGGGCCGTCTTCTTGCGTTGAGTTGCCATGCCGGTTTCCCCTTGCTTCCACCCTTGTGACCGTGTCCGGTTCCGGATTCACGGTATTCGACGATATTGCATCGCACAGTGAAAAGCGTATTCGGAAAATCCTTCGTTGCAATGCGAAATATTGCGATGATCTTTCCGGTCTTTGAAATTTTCTCACAGAGATTGCGGAAATCGCCTGTCCCGTTCAGGATTTGGCGGATGGCGAAGGTGCCCCTGGAACCGGCGGAAAATTGGTGCTCAAGGAACGATGTCGAAGCAGGTCGACTACGATGCGCTGGCCCACAGCTTTCTTGATCTTTGGCAGGATCAGGCAACCCGGATGGCCCATGATCCGGAAATGCGGACCTTTGCCGAGCAGTGGATGGCCCTTTTCATGCCGTTTGCCCAAGCACCGGCGGAGCCGGACGGTGCTGCCGGAAGGGAGCATGACGGATTTGCCCCGGATTACCGGGCGGGTGGTGCCGGCCGGGCGCATGGCGCGGGTCAACCGGGCGCGAACCGGCCGGCAGGCGCCGGGCCGGGCGATATAGGAGAGAAACGCGGTGTCGATGACGGACCCGAAGCCAAAACATCCGGACCGCCCGCCGAGACTGGGGCCGCGCCCGTTGCCGCTGTACCTGACGACCGCGATGCTGAACTGGAGCGGCTCGCGGCTCGCGTCAGAGAGCTTGAGGAGCGGCTTGCCTCCCTTGAATCCCGGCCTCGAGACACTGCAGCGGGATCTGGAACGCCAGTTGAAAGACAGAGCCGCGGAGACAGCCGGAAACGGCGATCCTGAAGGCGATGAGGCGCAGCCGGAAAAAGCGACCTGGGACGCTTTTGTCTCCGCCGTCGACCAGGCGATCCTGGAGCGCAGTCAGGATCTTCTCGACGCGGTCCTGATCTATCGCCGGCATCCTTACGTTCGCGAAACGGAACCGGCGCCAGTGGCCTGGCGGGCGGGAGGGACTGCGCTTCTGGACTATGGAACGCGGAATCTCGACGGCCAGCCGGTGCTCGTCGTCCCATCGCTGATCAATCGCTATTACATCCTCGATCTGAGACCCGAACGGTCGTTGCTTCGCTATCTGGAGAGCCGTGGCTTCCGCCCCTTCGTCGTGGACTGGGGCGCCCCCGGGCCGGGCGAGGCGCGGTTCACCCTGACCGACTATGTCGCCGGTCAGCTGGATCAGGCTCTTGATGCGGTCCGGGCCATTACCGGGAAGCCGCCAATCGTTCTTGGCTATTGCATGGGAGGTTTGCTCGCCCTTGCGCTGGCAACCCGGCGTCAGGCCGATATCAGGGCGCTTGGGCTGCTGGCCACGCCATGGGACTTTAGCGCCGGCGCACCACCCGTTGCTGCGCTCCTGCCGCTTTTGAGGCCGTTCCTGACGATGACTTCCGACAGAGGGCACCAGGTCGGGACCGATCTGCTGCAGGCGATGTTCCACATGCTGGATCCGATGCTTGTCATTAAGAAGTTTCTGCGTTTCCGGTCGCTGGACGCCGATGGTGCCGAAGCAATTGATTTCGTCGCGCTTGAGGACTGGCTGAATGACGGGGTGCCGTTGATGGGACCGGTCGCGGCCGAGGCGTTTCTTGACTGGTACGGCGCGAACTCGACCGCGCGGCTGTGCTGGAAAATTGCCGGACGCACGGTCGATCCTGCCGATATCAGTCTGCCGACTTGCGTTGTCATTCCGTCGCGGGACAGGATCGTCCCGCCGCCCTCGGCCGAAGCGCTGGCGGCGGCTTTGCCGCATGCCGAAACTCTGCGTGTGCCGCTCGGCCATGTAGGCATGATGGCAAGTTCGAATGCCAAGAAAGCGGTCTGGGAACCGCTCGCGGCATGGATGGAGGAGACAATCAAATGAGTAGCGTGGTGTCCGGCATGAACGAGGCGGACAATACAGATCCCTCGGAACGGTTTTTGTGTCTGCACGAGATCGTCGAGGCGGCGGAGCAGGCGCTGAGCGAGAATATCTGGAACTATTTGCGCGGTGCGACGGAAACCGAGACGACGATGAAACGGAACCGCCAGGCGCTGGACAGCGTGGCATTCCGGCCCCGGGTTCTGAACGATATGCGCGAAGTTGCGGTTGGCGGGCGTCTGCTCGGAAAGGACCTGGCCCTGCCGGTCCTGCTGGCGCCGGTCGGCTCGCTGGAGAGTTTCGAGCCCGGCGGCGGGAAAACCGCGATGCGGGCGGCGGCCGAATTCGGCAACGCCCTGATGCTGAGCAATGTCGGCTCTATTCCGATTGAGGACGTCGCTGCCGAGGCCGACGGATTGCTGATCTCGGCCCTTTACAAGCGCGGTGACGATGGCTGGCTTGATGAGCAGGTGCAGCGGGCGAAGGACGCCAAGTGCTTTGCGGTCTCGCTGACCGTCGACAGCGCCTACTACAGCCGGCGCGAGCGGGATATTGCTGCCCGCTTCGTCAAGCCGTGGCGCGCCGGTGCGGGCGCGGACTGGCAGGCGGCGCTTAACTGGAAAGACGTGGAGCGCTTCAAGGAGCGGTATGACATTCCGCTGATCCTGAAAGGCATTGCCACGGCCGAGGATGCGGTCATGGCCGTCGAGCGTGGCGTGGACGTGGTCTATGTCTCGAACCATGGCGGCCGGCAGCTCGACCATGGACGCGGATCGCTCGATGTTCTGCCGGAAGTCGTGGATGCGGTCGCCGGGCGGGCCGAGATCGTCGTGGACGGCTCGATCCAGCGTGGCACGGATCTGGTGAAAGCCATTGCTCTCGGTGCCAATGCTGTCGGCATGGGGCGTTTGTTCTGCTGCGGTCTTGCGGCGGCCGGCGATGCCGGGGTGGTGCGCATGCTGACGCTGCTCCGGGACGAGGTGCGGACAGCGGTTGCCCTGCTCGGTGAGAACAGTCTTTCCGATGTGCGGGCGAGCCATGTTCACCCGGCGGTTCCTGTCGCCGGGCCGGATGTGTTCAGTGCGTTTCCGTTGATCGGCGCTTACCCGTCATAGTTTTGATCTGACGCAATGCGCCGGTCACAATTTGCGTGTACTGATCTATTGTGTGACGGTGCTTCACAAGGGGTATCGTCACACGATGGCCTCTGGGTTGACTAGGGGCGCCGGGAGAGGCGCCGAGGGAGAAAGAGACTATGACCGATGTGGTAATTGCCGGGGCCGCACGGACCCCGATCGGAGCGTTTGGCGGCGGCCTGAGTTCCCTGTCGGGAGCGGATCTGGGCGTCATCGCCATCAAGGAAGCGCTGAGTCGATCGAAGGTCGATGCAGGCGAGGTCGACGAGGCCATTCTGGGTCAGGTGCTGACTGCGGCAGCCGGTATGAACCCGGCCCGTCAGGCGGCCATCGGCGCCGGTATCCCGCAGGAACGAACAGCGATTACGATCAATCAGGTCTGCGGCTCCGGCCTGCGCGCCGTCGCCCTCGGCGACCAGGCGATCCGCGCCGGAGACAGCAAGATCGTGGTCTGCGGCGGTCAGGAAAGCATGAGCAACGCGCCGCATGCCCAGACCCTGCGCAATGGCTACAAGATGGGCGATGTGCAGCTCATCGACACCATGATCAGGGACGGGCTCTGGGATCATTTCAACGGCTACCATATGGGCAACACGGCGGAGAATGTTGCGTCCAAGTGGCAGATCTCCCGGGATCAGCAGGACGCTTTTGCGGCGGCTTCCCAGAACAAGGCTGAAGCAGCGCAGAAAGCCGGCAAGTTCAAGGATGAGATCGTTCCCGTAACGATTTCCGGCCGGAAGGGCGACACCGTGGTCGACACGGACGAGCATCCGCGTCATGGCACCACGATCGAGGCGCTCGGCAAGCTGCGTCCGGCCTTCGTCAAGGAAGGCAGCGTCACGGCCGGTAATGCATCCGGTATCAATGACGGTGCGGCGATCGCCATTCTGATGACCGGCGATGAGGCGGTGAAGCGGGGCATCACGCCGCTGGCCCGGATCGTCTCCTTCGCCACGCGCGGTGTCGATCCGGCGATCATGGGCTCCGGGCCGATCCCGGCAAGCCGGGCGGCGCTCGAGAAAGCCGGCTGGGCCGCAAGCGATCTCGATCTTGTGGAGGCCAACGAAGCCTTCGCCGCGCAGGCTTGCGCCGTGAACAAGGATCTCGGTTGGGACCCCGAAATTGTGAACGTCAATGGCGGTGCCATTGCGCTCGGGCATCCGATCGGCGCATCCGGCTGCCGTGTCCTGATCACGCTGTTGCACGAGATGCAGAAGCGGGATGCGAAGAAGGGGCTGGCAACGCTCTGCATCGGCGGCGGCATGGGTGTCGCCCTCTGCGTCGAGCGCGACTGAATCCGGTAAATAAAACCGGTGACGGAACCGGAGGGGCCGGTTCCGGATTTCTCTCAATATGTATCGGCTAAATCAAAAAAACTGGAGGGCAAAATGGGACGTGTCGCAATCGTAACGGGTGGAACCCGCGGCATCGGGGAGGCGATCAGTCTCGCTCTCAGGGACGCCGGTTGCACGGTGGCAGCGAATTATGCGGGGAACGTGGAGCGGGCGAATGCCTTCACGGAACGCACTGGGATTGCCTCCTACAAATGGGACGTCTCTGATTTTGAAGCCTGCGCGGCGGGTGTGAAGCAGGTCGAGGCCGATCTCGGACCGGTCGATATCGTGGTCAATAACGCCGGCATCACCCGGGACGGCACGATCCACAAGATGGATCATAAAATGTGGCAGGACGTGATCGATACCAACCTGGGCGGTTGCTTCAACATGTGCCGGAATGTGATCGAGGGCATGCGGGCGCGGAAGTTCGGCCGGATTGTGAATATCGGCTCGATCAACGGTCAGGCCGGGCAGTACGGTCAGGTGAACTATGCCGCTGCCAAATCCGGCATCCACGGCTTCACCAAGGCGCTGGCCCAGGAAGGCGCCCGCTCCAACATCACGGTGAACGCCATCGCGCCGGGTTATATCGACACCGATATGGTCGCTGCCGTGCCGGCAAACGTGCTGGAGAAGATTGTCGCCCGGGTCCCGGTCGGCCGTCTTGGCCATGCGGACGAGATTGCCCGCGGTGTGGTGTTCCTCTGCGCCGACGATGCCGGCTTCGTTACCGGATCGACCATGTCGATCAATGGCGGACAGCACATGTACTGATCGGGCGCGGGCCGGATCCCGGCCCGCATCCATCTTTCGTCAGCCGAGACAGGGGAGACGTTCATGAGCGCGACGGTCACGCCGGTTGCCTACGAAGACGCGTCGGATGAAGTCCGCGCGGTCTATGACGACATCATGTCGTCCCGAAACATCGATTTCATACCGAATGTGTGGCGCACCCTGGCGTCCCATCCGCCGACCCTGGCCCGGATCTGGTATGGACTGAAAGAGGTCATGGCGCCCGGAGCCCTCGATGCCCGGACGAAGGAAATGATCGCGGTCGCTGTCTCGGCGACGAACGGATGCGAATACTGCACCCGTTCGCACACGCGGCAGGCCCGTGGCCACGGCATGACCGAGGAAATGTACGGCGAGCTGATGGCCGTGATCGGCATGTTCAACCAGACCAACAAGCTGATCGAGGGCTATCAGGTCGAGGTCGACGAATTCCTGAAAGAGGTCTGAGCCTAGAAACGTCTCAGGTCTTTTTCGGCATCACGTCGAGCCGTACCACGGCGCCTTCAAGATCCGGCGACGGGGCCGGATAGTAATCCATCACCAGCGGGTCATGTCCGGGCACGATGTGATCCGGGCTGTCCGCCAGCAGTTCCAGCGTGTTGAAGCCGTTCATCATGGCCCCGAGGTCGTAACAGATCACGAACGGTTTGCGATCGCGGATATTCTCATAGAAATGGGCGCAATCGGAGGCCAGCACGATCCAGCCGCGTGCGGTCCTGACCCGTACGCACATCAATCCGGCAGAATGGCCGCCGATCTTGTGAATGCTGACGCCGGGCGCGAGTTCCGTATCGCCGTCGTGGAACTTTGCCTGTCCACCATAGACCTTGCGCACCATGGCGACCACGTCCTCGACCTCGAAGGGGCGTTGCATGGCCTCGAAGCACATGCACCGGCCGGTGGCGTAGGACATCTCGGAATCCTGGATATGGAACGTGGCCTCCGGAAACTCTCCGATCCCGCCTGCATGGTCGTAATGCATATGGGTAAGAATCACGTCCTTGACCTTGGCGGCGTCAATCCCGAGCAGCGCCAGTCCTTCGGTCGTTGAACGCAACAGCGGTGAGCCCCGTTTCAGGGAGGCAACTTCGCCGAAGCCGGTATCGACGACAAAAGTACGCTCCTCGTTCCGGATGACCCAGACGAAATAATCGAGCGGCATCGGAACGTCATGGGCATCCGGAAAGACAAAGTTCTCGTTTCGCATGCGCTTGGCGTTATGGGCATAGCGCACTGCGTACACTTCATAAGTCTGCTCGCCGCTCATATTGTTCCTCCCCTGGAATTCGTTTCTGAGCCGAATTATTTTAACAAACCTATTATGGCATAGCATTGCCAGCCGGGAAAAAATATGGAACAAGTCCCTTTTGTGTTGTGAAATCATAGATTTAGACAATTGGCGCAAAATTTGAGCTGAGCTTTAATAAAAGTCTGGCGACGCTGCCACAACAAGATGGCGGGCGCAGGGCAAGGGAAACAAAAGGAGGACGAGAGCAAATGTTCTCGAAGTTTAACGATATGAAATTTGGGGTTAAACTGCTGATCGGGATTGGCGGGATTCTCGTCCTGCTGGTGATCAATAGTGGAGCTTCATTTTTTGGCTTGTTGCAGGCTGGCGGCGCGCTGACTCGCTATCAGCAGCTGACGAACCAGGCTGCGCAGATGACCGCGGCACGATCGGATCTGCTGCAGGCCGCCGCCGAAGTGCAGCAGTTCCTGATCGACGGCAGCGCCGAATCTGCTGCAAAGGCGCAAGCCGGCATTTCAGCCGTGCGCGAGGATCTCGAGATTGCCGAGAATGGCGCGACGACGGATGAGGCGCGCGCTCGCCTTGCCAATATTCAGGATAAACTTTCCGGCTACGGTGCGGTTTTCGAGACCGTTGTCGCGAGCCGCGAGAGACGTGACGTGGCGATTGCCGAAATCAATCAGCTGGGCTCCGATCTGGAGAAGAAGCTGACGGCGGTCATGGCGGAAGCAAACGAAGCCTATGATGCCGAGTTGGCGTACAAGGCCGGTCAGGTGCTGCGCAGCCTGCTGATTCAGCGCGCCGAACTGAACCGCTATCTGCTGGATCAAAAGGCGGAGACCTATGCCCTGGTCGAAGCCGAGCGGACACCGCTGGAAACCAGCTTTGACGATTTGGTCGGGAACCTCCAGTTCGGCCAGGACGATGAGCTGACCGAGGCGCTCAAGACCAGTGTCGCCGCTTATCAGCAAGGATTGCAGTCGGTCCGCGATCTCGTCGTTTCCCTCAACGGCATTCTCGATGAAGAGCTGGAACCTGCGGCTGCCGGCATTCTTGCCGATGCTGCCGGTGCCTATGAGATCATCCGTGACGAGCAGACCACGATCGGAACGGAAGCCCGGGACAGAACCGAGCAGACGGAAATCCTCTCGGTCGTGGCGACGCTGGTCTGTGTCGTGATCGGTCTGGCAGCGGCCTTCCTGATTGCCCGTGGTATTTCGCGGCCCATCAAGGCGTTGACCGGGGTAATGGCGCGTCTTGCTGCCGGTGAATCGAGCACCGAAGTGCCGATGACCGAGCGCGGCGACGAAATGGGAGAGATGGCCAAGGCGGTTCTGGTGTTCCGTGAGAGCATGCTGAAGGCCGAAGAGCTTCAGGAAGCCTCGCGGGCAGATCAGGAGCGGCGCGAGAAGCGGACCCGGCGGATCGAGGAGCTGACCAAAAACTTCGACAGCACGGCGACGGAGACGCTGACGTCCGTCTCCGAAGCGGCTGAAAATCTGCGTGGCTCGGCCAACAGCCTGACCCAGACGGCGGACCGGTCCAGCAACATGGCCGGAATGGCGTCGTCTGCCTCGAACCAGGCGACGGAGAATGTGCAGACCGTGGCCAGTGCCGCCGAAGAGCTTTCCGCGTCGATCACGGAGATTTCCCAGCAGGTCTCGCGGTCGACCCAGGTGGCCGATCAGGCGGTGGAGGATGCGGAACAGAGCCGCGTACTGGTTCACCGCCTCGCCGACAACTCAGCCAAGATCGGTGAAGTGGTGAAACTCATCACCGATATTGCCGAGCAGACGAACCTTCTTGCCCTCAACGCCACCATCGAGGCGGCGCGCGCGGGCGAGGCAGGCAAAGGGTTTGCCGTGGTCGCTTCCGAAGTGAAAAATCTGGCCACACAGACGGCCCAGGCGACAGAGGAAATCTCGACCCAGATCCAGACCATCCAGGACGATACAAAGCATACCGTCTCGTCCATCCAGCACATCGCCGAACGGATCGAGGAGATCAACCGGATCTCGGCCGGGGTGGCGACCGCCGTCGAGGAGCAAAGCGCTGCAACTCAGGAGATCGCCCGCAATGTGAGCGATGCCGCAGCCAGTACCGGTTCCGCGAATGAAAATATCAGCGGGGTCAGCGACGCGACGCGGGAGACCACGACGATCTCGGGCGAGGTGTTGAGTGCTTCGGAGCAGGTCTCCGCGAAATCCGGAGACCTGAGCCAGGTGGTGCAGCGGTTCCTGGCCGAAATGCGCCAGGTTTAACCCGCTTACCGTTCCCTTATTCCGCCGCCGCGATGGCGGCGGATGGGGGGCGGGGCAGCAGCAGCACCGCCGCGGTGATGATTGCTGCCGCAATGGCCGCACCGAGGAACATGGTAGGGAACCCTCCACCCGTGTCATAGAGCCAGGAGAGGCCCGGCACCACAGCGGCGGAGACCGTGAAGGTCAGCACATATTTCACCGCATAGACCCGGCCGCGCCAGCGGTCCGGGGTATAGCGCGCCACCAGCGTGTCGTTGATCGGGATCTGGCCGAAGACCAGCACCATGACGGCAACGGATGCGGCGACCATGGCCCAGCCATCGAGATTGACTGCAACGAACAGCGCGACGGCCTGACCGGCGGTGACGGCGAGGAAGATCGGTTTGATCGCATGTTTGTCGATAGCGCGGCCGACGACGATCTGGGAGAAGGCGGCAAGTGCGTAAACCGCGCTTGCGATGGCGCCGACCTCGGTTGCCGAATAGGACAAGGAGGCGAGCCGGTCATCCAGTACTTTCGGTAGCGCAACGGTCATGGAATTGAAGATGAATCCGCCGATTGCTGCCGAGATGCCGATGACCAGCAGGACCCGCTGCCAGCCTATTACCGGAGCGCCATGATCGGCGCCACGTGACTGCACGGTCTCCGTGGGAGCATCGGGTTGCAGCCGCGTCCAGAAGAACCCGGCCAGAATGGAAAGTCCGCCAAGCAGGAAAAAGGCGGCACGCCAGCCGGCGAAATCGACAAAGGCGCCGATGGCCAGCGCGGATGCCGCGACGCCCATATTGCCCCAGACCCCATTGACGCCGAGCCGGCGTCCCAGATTGCCGCCGCCTTTGGCGACCATTGCGATGCCGACAGGATGATAGATCGCAGCGAACACGCCGATCAGTGTGAGGCTGGCGGCCAGATGCCAGTACGAGGTGGCGAACCCGGTCAGGATGCTGGCGCCACCGATCCCCGTGAAGAAAATCAGCATCATCCGCTCCCGGCCCCAGCGGTCCCCGAGCCAGCCCGCGGGCAGCGAGCAAACGCCGAAGGCGATGAAGCTGCCGGTGGCAAGCACCAGAACCGAGCCATAGCTGTCCGCGATGTCGGCGGCGGCAAGGGCGGCCACGGCCGGAAACAGCAGCATGAAGAGATGATCGAGCGCGTGGCCCAGATTGAGCAGCAGCAGACGGCGCGGATTCATGGAAACCCTCCTGAAGTTCTGGCCACAGGATGGCATGCGCCGTATCGTCTGTCTCACGATGAAAAGTCAAAAAATATCGTCCAACGGACAAAGTTCGCCGATCAGGGACGCGGTCGCGGCACTTTCCGATACCGCGCCGCAGATCACGGCGTTCGGCGCTTTCTTCGCGCAGGGACACGATACCGGCATACATCACCATGACCGGGCTCAGTTTGTTCACGCCGAGCGCGGTCTGCTTCAGGTCTGGACCGAGGAGGGGCAATGGTCGGTGCCGCCGGGCATGGCTGTCTGGGTCCCGGCCCAGGTGCCGCACCGGGTCAGGGCGATCAGCGATGCCGATTTTGTTTCGCTCTATATCCGTGCTCCGCGTGGCGGCGAGCCGGATATCCCGGTCCCGTCCCGCTGCGGTGTCGTCACCGTATCCCCCTTGCTCAAACATTTGATCGTCCATCTGAAAGAGCTTTCCGCAGGACCGGAGGGGGACCGCCAGAACCGGTTGGCCGCCGTCATTGCCGATGAGCTGACAGAGCCGGTCACCGCCGATCTGCATCTTCCGATCCCGTCGGACAGGCGAGCGGCCCGGGTTGCGTTGGCGATGATCGAGGATCCGTCCGATGACCGGGACCTTGCCGCCTGGGGCCGTGAGGCTGGTGCCAGCGGTCGCACTCTGACTCGGTATTTTATTGCCGAGACGGGGTTATCCTTTTCGGAATGGCGGCAGCGCTGCAGGCTCTTCGCGGCGCTCGAAATGCTCTCTGCGGGCACGTCCATCACTGCAATTGCCCTTGATGCCGGCTATCGGAGTCCGAGCGCGTTTTCCGCGGCCTTTACCAGGATGTTTGGCCTGTCGCCGAGGCATTACAGGATCGCATCGCATCCTGCTAACTGACGGAAATCAAAATTTAAACGAAATTTTAATTGATTTACATCATGGTCTGCCGTGTTTGCCGATTTTTTTTGGGGTTTCTTGAAATGCTGAATGCCTTTTCGATCCGCACGCGGATGTTCGCGCTGCTCGCCATCAATATCGCCTTTCTTGTTGGCCTCGCGATTTTTACGAGTGCACAGCTCCGGTCTATCGGGGATGAGATCGAAGAGATTGCGGAGCTGGACGTTCCGATTTCCGCGCTGTTGACGCAAGTCACGACCCACCAGCTCGAACAGGCTATCCATTACGAGCGCGCAGTCCGGTACGGGGAAGAGATGAATTATCCCAGTGTACCTGCCGACGTGCGCGCGAAGGCAACCAAGCTTTTCGAGAAAGAGATCAAGGCGTTCCACAAGTACTCCAAACTCGTGGTCGAGGAAGCCGAAGCGGTCCATGCCATGCATGACATTGCGGTGGAGCGCGCGCTGAATGCCGAGGCGCTCGCGCATTACGACAGCGTCGATAAGAGTATTGTTGAGATCCTCAAAGCTCATAAAACTTATGACAAGCATGTCGTGGAGCTCATGGAGAAACTCCGGTCCGGCGACAAGGACGGGGTCTTCGCGATGATCGCGGCGATCGAGAGGGAAGAGGAAGCTTTCATCAAGGACCTGGAGGCGACCACAACCAAGGTGATCGCGTTCACCGAAGCGACTGCGATGCGTGCCGAAGAGCATGAGCATGCCGTCGAGACGATGCTGATCTACGTCACAGCAGTAGCGGTTATCTTCAGCGCTCTCATCAGCATCCTGATCGCCAATTCCATCCTGAATCCGATGAAAAAGGTGGTTGAGCTTATCGGCACTGTTATCGGCGGGAACACGGACGTCTCCGTCCCGGATGGATACCGTGCGGAAATGGGCAGCCTGATGGATGCGGTCGCGAAGTTGCGTGACTCTATTGCGGAAGTCGCCAGCGCGCGCGCTGCCCAGGAAGCAGCTGAGAAGTCGGCGGCCGAGGAGCGGAAGCGGTCGCTGAACGAAATGGCAAACACTGTCGAGGCGGAAACGAATACCGTATGGACTCGTGTCCAGAAAGAGTCCGAGCACCTTAACGGCATTGCAGACCAGATGGCCGGGTCAGCCCACAACCTGGGTGAGAACGCCACGGCCGTGAGCGCCGCGTCGGAAGAATCTCTCGTCAATGCGGAAGCGGTTGCGTCCGCCGCAGAGGAACTTGCGGCGTCCATCGCAGAGATCTCGAACCATGTTGCCCAGAGCGGTGACATCGCACAGTCGGCAGCAGCCCAGGCGGAACAGTCCCGCAGTGTTGTGGAGAGCCTGTCCGAAGCTGCCGGGAAAGTTGGCGAGGTTGTTGGTCTCATCAACGATATTGCCGAGCAGACAAACCTGCTGGCACTGAATGCGACGATCGAGGCAGCCCGGGCCGGAGAGGCCGGCAAGGGCTTCGCGGTGGTCGCATCGGAAGTCAAGAATCTGGCGACCCAGACGCAGAATTCGACTGCCTCGATCTCCGGTGAAGTCAACCGGATGCAGGAGGTGACGTCAGACGCGGTCAAGGCAATCACCAACATTATCGACACGATTGCCAGCATCAACGAGAAGAGCGAGGAAATCACGGCCGCGGTCGAAAGCCAGGATCAGGCGACCCGTGAAATCGCCAGCAACGTGACGGAAGCGGCCGCAGGCGCGCGTGAGGTCACGGAGCGGATCACGGTCGTTTCCCGTGACGCTCAGGGCGTGGGTTCGTTGTCAGGTGAAGTTTCCACCGCCACGAAGCAGCTCGGCGATGAAGTCGAACAGCTCAAGAATACCGTCATCCGGGTTGTCCGCACGGCGACTCCCGAGGTTGAACGGCGGGAGAGGTCGATTCCGGTCAAGGAAGACCGCCGCTCCCGGTAACTGCGGACGGCAGAGCAGTAGCGTCTTCGACAAGACGGACGCTGATGCTCTGCTCCCGCCCGCGGGCGGTAACTTCCGCCCGCTCGCCAATCTCCAACGACATGCCCGCCGCCGAGATCACGGATTCCGAGAGGATGAGCTGGACGCCGTGATCCTTGGTCAGGGCTTCCAGGCGGCTGGCGATGTTCACCGTGTCGCCGACTGCCGTCAGGCCCCTCGTTTCCCGATAGCCGAGCTCTCCGACAATGGCCGGCCCGCCATGGATGCCGATGCCGATGCGCAGCGGCTCGTCGAGGTCCGCGGCCAGTGACTCGTTCAGCCGTTCAAGGTTTTCGCCCATGAGACAGGCCGCCGTGATGGCGTTGCGGGCGCCAACCTCGATGCCCCGGTCAATGCCGAACAGGGCCATGATGCCGTCCCCGATGAACTTGTCGATACGGCCGCCCGCGCTTTCGATGGCGTGGCCCATTTCGGAAAAGTAACGGTTCAGGATGAACACCGTATCGTAGGGAAGACGCTGTTCGGTCAGCTTGGTGAAGCCCCTGATATCGGCAAACAGCACGACGATGTCGCGCTCTTGGCCGGCGAGATAGTCCGGCCGCGCCCCCGTATCCTCGACACTTGCCTGCGCCGGCGGCAGCAGGGGGGTCACTTCTATGTCGACAGTGGGGACGGTCTGGCAGGCGAGCCGCACATTGTCCGGCGCACCGACCCGGCTGAGGACCTTGGCCTCGAGCTCGGACGGTGGCGGCAGGGCATTCAGTCCGATGCCGATCCGCACCCGGCAGGTGGAGCAGCGTCCGCGGCCGCCGCAGACGGAGGCATGAGGAATGCCGGCGCTCCGGCTGGTCTCAAGGATGGTGGCGCCGGGACGCAGTCCGACCTGCTGGCCGGTATGGTAGGTCAAGGTGACATCCGGCACGGCTTGCTTCAGCAGATGCAGGCGCACGGACCGGGCGGCAAAAGCCAGAAGTACCAGGCCGTAATAGCTGTATTCGACGTTTTGCACCCAGGCCTGAAACGTCTGCTGCTCCTCACCGCGCGGTAACTTGAAAGACTCCAGGACAAAGCCGAGCCACGCGCTGTCTTCCGCCATGCGCAGCACTTCCATCCCGGAGGCGACAAACCCCGCGAGGGAAAGCGTCGGGATCATGACGGCGAGTGTGAGCCAGAGCGGCTGCAGGCGGCGATATCCGAGCTTGAACCGAAGCCAGAGATGCAGGCCGATACAGCCGTGAATCCATGATGCCAGCAGCAGTACGGTCTGGTTGGCGATGTAATGCGGCGCGAACTTCCAGACCACCAGTTGGACATAGAGATAGGATGGGTCGGTATCGAAAAACTCATCCAGAACGCGCGTTCCCATGAGGTGGGCAATCAGGAACACCGGGATGGAAAGGCCGAGCGTGAGTTGGGCGAGCTCCGCCCGGCTCGTGTCCCGAAGGGAGTCTCGCCGATAGATGGCGACAAGCGCGATTACCAGGTGGACGGTCAGGGCGGAATAGAGGGCTGCGGTCGGGAGCGCCTGGTGCCAGAAACTCAAGAACCACTTGCCGCTCGTCACCAGGGCGTCAATGGAGAAGATGCCGACGGCATGGTTCAGCAGATGGGAGGCGACATAGGTAAAGAGAACCAAACCGGAGAGAGTGTTCAGCCGCCGCCAAAGCGGGCTGTTCAGGCCACGCGGTTTCGCTAAATCGTCAGACAAGCATTTTGCTCCGGCTATCCGCGTCTGTTTAATTTGGTCAAAAGGATATTAGATAATCGATCCTGGTAAAAACCCAATCCTTTGAATTTTCTGTGAGATCGGGTACACGAGCGGGAAGGCACACAGCAGATGCCGATAGGGGCCGGGTTCGCAAGATCATGAGTGCGCTACTATCTATTCAGAAGCTGACAAAGCGTTTCGGCGCGATTACAGCCGTCGACGGTCTGGAGTTCGAGGTCGGGCGCGGCGAAGTGCTCGGCTTCCTCGGTCCGAACGGGGCCGGCAAATCCACCACCATGAAAATGATCTCCGGTTTCCTGGCGCCGACAGCCGGAACCGCGATTGTCGCCGGGCATGATGTGCGGCGGGCGCCGCAGGCCGTGAAGGCGGCTATCGGCTACCTGCCCGAGGGCGCTCCGGCCTATCCGGACATGACCCCGCTGTCCTTTCTGCGCTTCGTCGCGCGCATTCGCGGCATCGCCGAAAAAGATGTGGCGGACGCCGTTGAGCGGGTGATCGCGCAGACCCGTCTGTCCGATGTGGTGATGCAGCCGATCGAGACCCTGTCCAAGGGCTTCAAGCGCCGGGTCGGTCTGGCGCAGGCGCTGGTTCACGATCCGGAAGTTCTGATCCTGGACGAGCCGACGGACGGTCTCGATCCGAACCAGAAGCACGAAGTACGCGGCCTGATCCAGAGCATGGCCGCGGAGAAATGCATCGTCGTCTCCACCCACATTCTGGAAGAGGTTGATGCGGTCTGTACCCGGGCCATGATCATCGCCCGGGGCCGCGTGCTGGCGGACGGCATACCCGCCGACCTGAAAGCCCGGTCCGGCGCTGCAAGCCTTGATGATTATTTCCGCGAGGTCACCGGTCATGCGTAACATCGGGCTGATCTTCCGGCGCGAGTTCGCCGCCTATTTCGCCACGCCGCTGGCGTACATCTTCATTGTCATCTTCCTGGTCATGGCCGGAACCATGACGTTTTTCGTCGGTGGGTTCCTCGCCCGCGACCAGGCCGACCTGCAGCCCTTCTTCGGCTTTCACCCGTGGCTCTATCTGTTCCTGGTGCCGGCCCTTTCCATGCGGCTCTGGGCCGAGGATCGCAGGCTCGGCACCATCGAGCTTTTGCTGACCCTGCCGATCACCATGGTCGAGGCCGTGATCGGCAAGTTCCTGGCGGCCTGGGCCTTTACGGGTGTCGCGCTGGCCCTGACTTTTCCGCTCTGGATCAGTGTCAATTATCTCGGAAATCCGGATAATGGCGTCATTGTCGCCTCCTATCTCGGCAGCTACCTGATGGCGGGCGCCTATATGGCCATCGGCTCGCTGATCTCGGCGATGACCAAGAATCAGGTGATCGCCTTTGTCGTGGCAGCGGCGGTCTGCTTCCTCTTCACCGTGGCGGGCTCGCCGATCCTGCTGAGCTATTTCGAGAACTGGGCGCCGGGCGAGCTGGTCCAGACCATCGCCAGCTTTGGCTTCATGACGCACTTTCAGGCTATCCAGCGCGGTGTGATCGATTTGCGCGACCTGATCTTCTTCGGCTCCGCGATTGTCATTGCGTTGACCGCGAATGCCTATGTCATCGACTGGAAGAAGGCGGAATAGGATGAGCACTCCCTCTGCGCCTCTCCCCGTTGCTTCGGCCCGCGCCCGCAGCAGTTTCTTCACGCAAGGCCGCCTGGCTGTCGCAGCCCTGTTCCTGCTGCTGACGCTTTTCCTGGCGCTGAACGTGCTGTCCACGGCTCTGTTCACCTCGACCAGACTCGACCTGACCGAGGAAGGGCTCTTTTCGCTCTCGGACGGGACCGAAGCGCTGCTCGAGAGCATCGAGGAGCCGGTCACTCTGAAGTTCTACTATTCAGAGGCACTGGGCCGGGAGGTTCCGTTTTACGGCATCTATGCCGGCCGGGTGCGGGATCTGCTCGACGAATACGCGGCCCGCTCGGACGGCAAGGTCCGTGTCGAGGTCTACGATCCGGAACCCTTTACCGAGCTTGAGGATCGCGCCGTCGCGGACGGTCTGCAGCAGATACCGCTGCAGGAGGGTGGAGAGCAGGTGTTCTTCGGCATCTCCGGGACCAACCTGACCGACGATCTCGAGGTCATTCCGTTCCTGCAGCCGGAGCGGGAAACCTTCCTCGAATACGATATCTCGCGCCTGATCTATTCTCTTGCGAAACCGAAACGAACCGTCCTCGGGATCGTCACCAGCCTGCCGATGCAAGGCACGGTGCGGATGAACGCCATGGGGCAGCAGACCCCGGTGGCGCCCTACATCATCGCGGACCAGATCGGTGCGACCTACGAGACCCGCTATCTCGATGCGGAATTCGACAAGATCCCCGACGATGTCACCGTGTTGATGCTGGCCCATACGGCCGAGCTTGGCCCGCGCGCCCAGTTCGCGATTGACCAGTTCCTGCTTGGTGGCGGAAAAGCGCTGGTAGTCATCGACCCCTATTCAGAGACCGAAGGCGGTCAGGCGCAGTTCTTCGGGCAGCTGGCGCCGGAACGCAGCAATCTCGCGACTCTGTTCGACCATTGGGGCGTGCTCTACGATCCGACCAAGATCGCGGCCGACCGGCTGACCGCGCGCAAGGTGCAGCCCGGCGAGGGCCGGCGGCCGGTGGATTACGTGGTCTGGCTGGAACTCAAGGGCGGCAATATCGACCAATCCTCGCCGATCACCACGAATGTCGGCACGTTGGCTGTTGCCAGCGCCGGTCATATCGCGCTGGCTGACGATGCGGCGGTGACGATGACGCCTCTGGTCTCGACCTCACTCGGCTCGGCAGAGCTAAATGTCGAGCAGGTTAAAGGAATGCGCTCGCCGGAAGCCCTGTTGCGGAGCTACGAGCCGGGTCCGACGCCGCTGGTTATTGCCGCGCGTCTGACCGCAGACAAGATGACCACCGCCTTCCCCGACGGCCCGCCGGAGAAGGTGCTGAAGGAAGGCGATGAGGCGCCGGGCGCGGAAGAGGAAGCCGCTTACAAGGCGAAGTTCCCGCAGGTTTTGACGGAATCCACGGCGCCGCTCGATGTGATCGTCGTCACCGACAGCGATGTGCTGGCGGACCGGTTCTGGGTCCGGGTGCAGCAGTTCTTCGGACGCCGTGTGCCGGTGCCGGTCTCTGGCAATGGCGATTTCGTGTTGAACAGCCTCGATGCCCTGTCCGGCAGCAGCACGCTTCTCGGCTTGCGCGGCCGTGGCTCTACTGCCCGTCCGTTCGAGGTGCTGGAGCAGATCGAGCGCGAGGCGGAGAAACAGTACGCGGCCCGCGAAGAGCAGCTGCAAAAGACCCTTGCGGAAACGCAACAGCGGTTTGACGAGCTGCGGCGCAGGATGCCGGACGGATCGGCGGCTATCGTGACGGAGAAAGAACAGGCCGAGATCGAGGCGTACCGGCAGGAGATCCTGAAGATACGCAGTGAGCTTCGTGCCGTGCAGCGCTCTGTCCGCGAGGATGTCGACCGGCTGGAGACGTCGCTCTGGTTCTACAATATCGCCCTGGTGCCGATCCTGATCACGGTCCTGGCGCTCATCCTTGCCTTCTGGCGCAGCCTGCGCCGTCGACGCCGTCACGCGTCCGCGGCCGCTGGCTAGGGAGAGACCGATGCTGACTTTGCGTTCGCTTGGAATTCTGGCCGCCGTGACCGGAGCGATGCTCCTGGCGGCGGTGCTTGCCGTCCTCTGGCGTCATGACACGACGATCTCCGTGGTGGACAACGTGCCGGCCTTTCCGGGACTGGAAGAGCAGATCCCCGATATCGCCCGGATCGAGATGTCCTGGAATAAAGATGGTGCGGTTGAGCAGGTGAGTGTCGTCCGCGAGGACGGAACCTGGCGCATTGCGGAACAGAACGGATATCCGGCGGACACCGGAAAGGTCCGGGGTTTTATTCTCTCGTTGTCTGAGCTGAAGCTGGTCGAGGCGAAAACAGCCGATCCGGCGCGCTATGCCCGGCTTGGTGTCTCTGATGTGGCGGAGGCCAGCTCGGAGGCGACACGGGTACGGTTGCTCGGCCGGGACGGCGGCGCGCTCGTTGATGCCCTGATCGGAATCGACCGGACCAGCGGTACCGGCGGTGCGATGCTCTATTTGCGGCAGAGCGGCGATGCCCGGTCCTGGCTTGCGCACGGACAGGTCGATGATGTGCAACGCATCGCCTCGTGGACGGATGAGGCGGTGGTCGATATCGGCGCCGACCGGATCCAGGAGATCCATCTGACGGCCCCGAACGGCAAGGTGCTGGAAGTGCGCCGCACGGGCGAGGGCGAGACGCCGTTCGCGTTGATGAATATGCCGGAAGACCGGAAATTCGCGACATTCTACACGCTGAACGAAATCACCGATGGGCTGACGAAACTGACCTTCGAGGATGTCCGGTCGATGAACGGCATGACCTTCGAGCCGTCCCTCGGCAACGCGATCTATCAGACCCGGGGCGGCCTCACCGTGATCGTCGATTTCGCGGAAGTTCCGGGCACGGACGGCGTTGTTGAAACCTGGACGCATTTCTCGGTGAATGTCGCCCCCGACGCGACGGAAGAAGCCAAGTCCTTTGCCGCCGCCAATGCGGAGAGGCTCTCGCGCTGGGCCTATCGCCTGTCGGACAGCCGTCTGCAGAGGCTCCGCCACAGCATGGAGTCGGCAACGAAACCGGCCACGGAAGGCTGACCGGCAGAGGGCTGACCGGGAGAGGCTGGCCCCCTCCCGGATCATGACATCATTTGATTTTCGACAGCAGTTCCGGTGCGGTCACCAGCTGGCGCACGCCGTGTGACTTTTTCTCTTTGAAGACATTGCCCGCTTCGGCCCAGCGATTGAGAGAGTTGATATCGACCCTCGCGCAGTTCGGCCGGACGCTCCAGGTGACCTGAAGCGGAGAGCATTTCGCTTCGGTGTAGCTGGGTCCTGTCGTCGAGCCGGCAAACACGACCGGATTGCCTGTGCCGGTCGGCAGCGCCTTGGGCTGATGCAGGCCGTTCGCCATGTGTCCGTCATAGGACAGCGTGGTGAAGTCGATGGCGTTCGGGTCGTTCACCACCAGGAATGCCTGAGCTTCGACACGCAGTTCCGGATTGGCGCAGGCCTCGCTGAGGCAGGAGCCCAGCCCCGGGCCGGGTGCAACAGCACAGGAGCTGAAGACCCAGTGGACTTCAATCGTGTCACCCGGTTTGACATGGCCAAAGGCGCCGGAACCGCCAGCGGGTTCGGCAAGCTCCGCAGCCGAGAGAGCGCCGGAATTGTTGCACTTGTATCCGCCATAGTCGCCGCCACCGGCAAAGACCGAAAAGCCCGGCCCCTTATGCTCGGCATTCGTATGCGTGTGGATGTTGCAGAGATTGAGCTTGTCCGAGGCAGGCGCGAGGGAGAAGAGCCGTGCGTTGGTTCCGTCCTGCTGAGAGATATCGCGTGGTGTCTGCGGGCCGTAGCCTGTGCAGATATCAGCCGCATTGGCCGGGCCGTTTACGCCGGAAACGGCAAGCAGCGCTGCCATGCCGGCGAATGCACTGAGTTTCCTCATGTCTTTTCCTTTGCTTGGGATTATGGGCGCACTGCGTCCGGCACGTGATGCAGTTTCGCTTCTTACATTTCTCATATGTTCAACACAGTTTCCCAAATGCGCAACCAGAGAGAGTGGAGAATAAGTCGCGACAAAGCCCGGTCGCGCTGAGTTTTACCACACAGCAGCATGTCTTCAGGTTGTGCCGCCAGGCCAGGTATCGCCGACCCGGTAGCCGCCGGGCCAGGGGTCAGTCGGGTCGAGCAGATACTGGAAATTCCCGGTAATCCATGCACTGCCTGTGATCGAGGGGATGATCGCGGCAAGACCGCCGATCTTGGTCTCTTCCTCGATCCGGCCGGTAAAGATCGAGTCGATGATCGACCGGGCAGTGAGCCGGTCTCCGACCTTCATGCGACCGGTGGTGCGAAGCAAAGCCATGCGGGCGGAAAGAGCCGTTCCGGTTGGGGAACGATCGATCTTGCCGGGCTCAATGGCGACGGCATGCCGCGTCTCCAGCCCCTCTTTGCCCTCTGTCAGGCCGCCTGCGAAGAGGCAAAAGGAGACGTGCCGCCAGTCCGGGTTCGTTGGATGGCTGAAGCCGAGCTGCTCGGTCGCCGCTCGGGTAATCCGGGCTCCCAGATCCGCGAGAGCGCGGCCTTCGTCCGGCTGGATGGTGAAGCCGAGGGCATCCGCGTCGACGATAACGAAACTGTCCCCGCCATAGGCTGTCGATACCGTCAGGGTGCCGTGTCCTTCGACTTCCAACGGCGCGTCGATAGCGGCGGCGAAGGATGGATGGTTGCACACCGTGATGCTTTCGGCCTTGCCGTCCCGGCAGTGCGCCTCGATTGCCACCAGACCGCCGGGCGCCTCCAGCATGAAGCGGGTCACGGGCTCTTCCATTGGCACGATGCCGGTCTCCAGCAGGACGGTGGAAACGCAGATGGAGTTCGAGCCGGACATGGGCGGGGTGTGCACCGGCTCCATGATAATCCAGCCCATGGCCGCGCGAGGATCCGTCGGCGGTACCAGCAGGTTCACATGCCGGAAGACGCCGCCGCGCGGCTCATTCAGCATGAAATCCCGGAGCGTGCCGTCCGCGGCGATCCAGCGGGCCTGTTCCCAGATCGTGTCGCCTGGTGGTGGTGCCACGCCGCCGACAATGACATCGCCGACTTCGCCCGCGGCGTGGCAGCCGACCACATGCACCTGTTTCATGCTTCTCATGGAACTTTTCCGCTTCTGCGCTATTTCCCGATCAGTAGCGCATGACGATGGCGGGCCAGGCAACAGGTCTGCTTGAACAGGGGCAGCGATGTCTGCACTCTGGGGATCGGCCCACGTGTGGACTGACGGTCAGAAAGCAGAGATGAGCAAAGCCTTCGTCAAAGAAAATGACAGTGACTTCGAAGAAGAGGACGAGATCCCCGATCCCTCTCCGAAAGGCGTGAAGAATTACATCACGCCCCCGGGCTTCAAGGCGTTGCAGGATGAGTTGAAGCAGCTGCGCCGGGTCGAGCGCCCGAAGATCGTCGAAATTGTCTCCTGGGCAGCCGGGAACGGAGACCGGTCGGAGAACGGGGATTACATCTACGGCAAGAAACGCCTGCGCGAGATTGATCGCCGCATGCGCTTTCTGCTGAAGCGTATGGAAGCCGCTGAAATCGTCGATCCGGCTGAACAGCCGAACAAGGACCGGGTGTTTTTCGGCGCCACGGTTACCTATGTGGACGAAGAGGATAAAGAGCGGACTTTCCGCATTGTCGGTATCGACGAGGCGGATCTGGACCGGGGCGATGTCAGTTGGGTCTCGCCGATTGCCCGGGCGCTGTTGAGGGCGGAGGTCGGAGACGTGGTCGAGGTGCGCACCCCGCGCGGTCCGCAGTCGGTCGAGGTAATAGAAATTTCATACGAAACCAGATAGTTGGAACGCCGATGCCTGTCTCTCCCAAAACGCCTCCGGTTGCAAAGACTGCAGAAGGAGAAGACCGCAAAGTCGGTGTCGAGCTGGAGTTTGCCGGCCTGTCGGTGGAACAGACGGTGGATCTCATGCTGGATGCGTTCGGCGGTGAGGCGGAGAAAGTTGACGCGCATCGCACCATCCTGCGCCATGAAGAATGGGGCGAGGTCACCGTCGAACTTGATCTCCAGTATGTGCATGGGAATTCCAGCGAGGAAGACGGGGCGGACGGGTCCAACTCTCTGTTCAAGGACTTCGAGCTACCGGACGACTGGCGCGGTCCGCTGGGCGATGCCCTGACCGGGCTGGTGCCGGTGGAAATCGTGTTTCCCCCGATCCCCTGGTCCAGGCTGGGTGAGCTGGACAAGGTGTTCGCGCTGCTGCGCCGGCATGGAGCCCTTGGCACCCGGGAAAGCGCGTTTTATGCCTTCGGGCTGCATCTCAATGTGGAGGTCGCAACCGGTGCGCCGGAGGAAATCCTGCATGTCCTGCAGGCCTATCTTTTGCTGTCCGAACACCTCAGAGACGCGGTGGCTGTCGATATCACCCGCCGCATTCTGCCGCACACCGCCGCTTTTCCGGAGAGCTACGCGCGAAAGGTTCTCTCTCCCGACTATCCGGCGGTCCTTGAGACAATGATTGACGATTACCTCCATATGAATCCGACCCGGAATCGTGAACTCGACATGCTGCCGCTCTTCACCCATCTGGCGCCGGAACGGGTGCACAGCCAGATCAAGGATGTCCTGATCAAACCGCGCCCGACCTATCACTACCGTCTGCCGAACGCCGATCTCGGCGATCCGGACTGGTCCGCGGTGACCGAATGGAACCGCTGGGTCGCGGTGGAAGAACTGGCGGCGGACCCGGAGCGGCTTGGCGCGGCCATCGCCAGTTTCCGTGCGGCGAGAGAGGTCGGATTTCCCACGCGTTTGCGCCGCTTGTTCGGTGTGGAATGAGTAACAGCTCACGCCCGTTGATCGGGATCTCCACCTCGAGCAAATCCGGTCTTATCCCGCTAGCCTTTCACCGTCTTGCGATCTGGCGTGCCGGCGGGCGGAGTGTGCGGCTCGGGCCGGGCCGGCCGCTTGATGCCGATGCGCTGGATGGGGTGATCATCGGCGGCGGCAGCGATCTCGGACCGACGCTCTATGGCGGCGAGGTGGCCATAGAGGAGGGTATTGACCCGGAGCGGGACGACTTCGAGCTCGCGCTGCTCGAGCAATTCAAGGACGGAAAGCGCCCTGTCCTTGGTATCTGCCGCGGTGCCCAGATCCTGAACGTGTTTTTCGGCGGCGATCTGCACAATGAAATCTCCGTGGCTTATCCCGGCACCCGGGCCCGGCGGACGCCGTTGCCGGTTAAACGGATCGAAATCGACGAGGGATCGCGCCTGCGAGAAATGCTCGGGGTGAGCTGGTGCCAGGTGAATAGTATTCACCATCAGTCGGTCGATAGAATAGGCGAGGGCCTCCGGGTGTCGGCACATGATCGGCGGGGCATGGTGCAGGGGATCGAGAGTACCGGTGACCAGCTTTTTTTCGGGGTGCAGTGGCATCCTGAGTTTCTGGTTTTCAACCGGCCGCAACAACGCCTTTACAAGGCACTGATCCGTGCCGCCGCCGGGAAGAAATAAACCCCGCTTTCTTGCCGATTGAGGCTGCGGCTCGTTCCCGACCACTCTCTGGTCAGCCACGGCCGGTCTCGGTACCTTCGTATACAATTACGAACATCAAGGGAGGAGACCCCAATGGATCTGGATCAGCTTTTCGAACAGGGCTTGGCGACCCGCAAGAAGGTGCTTGGCGACGAATATGTCGAGAACAGCTTCAATAATGCGGACGAGTTCTCGATGATCCTGCAGAAGTTCGTCACCACCCACGCATGGGGAGCATGCTGGGGACGGGATGGACTCGATTTGAAAACCCGCTCCATGCTGAACCTCGCCATGCTGTCCGCGATGGGCCGCGAGCACGAACTGCGCCTGCATCTGCTGGGAGCGTTGAACAACGGCGTCACCAAGACGGAGATTGCAGAAATCTTCCTGCAATCGGCGACCTATGCCGGTTTCCCGGCTGCCGTCAGCGCTTTCAAGATCGCTCGCGAAGTCTTCAAAGAACAGGGAGTCTGAGCCATGGCTTCCGACACTAAACCAATCGTCGGCTGGATCGGCCTCGGCATGATGGGCTGGCCGATGGCCCGTCACATGGTCGAGGCGGGCTATGACGTGCGTGTGTTCGATCTCAGACCCGAGGTTTCCCAGCGATTCGCGGGTGAGATCGGCGGCGAGGTCGCGCCCACGCTGGAAGCGCTTGGCGCGACCTCTGATATCGTCGTTACCATGGTGCCGGACGGCAAGGCCGCCCGCATGGCATTGGTTGACGGTGCGGACAATGCGTCCAAGGGTATGAAGAAGGGCGCCGTCGCCATCGACATGAGCTCGTCCGAGCCGACCGGTACGGTCGAACTTGGCGCGGCGTTGAAGGAAAAGGGCATCATGCTGTGCGATGCACCGGTCTCCGGCGGCACCTGGCGGGCCGAGGAAGGCTCGCTCGCTATCATGCTTGGCGGCGCGGACGCAGCGGCACTGGATGCGGCGGAAGCGATCATGGAGCCGATGAGCCGGGTGGTCATCCGCACCGGCCCGCTTGGCTCCGGTCATGCCATGAAGTGCCTGAACAACTATCTTTCGGCCATTGCCCTCAGCGCCACCAACGAGGCCATTCTGGTCGGCGCCAAGTTCGGCCTCGACCCGAGCGTGATGATCGACGTCATCAATGTCTCGACGGGCCGTAGCAACAACAGTGAAACCAAGTTCAAGCCCTCGGTGCTGACCCGCAAGTTCGACGCCGGGTTTGCCACCGCCCTGATGACCAAGGATGTTGGCATCGCGGCAGGTCTCGCGGAATCGCAGGGTCAGGACATGCCGATCCTGAATTTGCTGACCGGCATCTGGCGTGAGTTCAACGAAGCCCATCCGGGCAGCGACCATTCCGCCGCCATCCAGTACTGGGAAGAGCGGAACGGGGAGACGCTGGAGCCGACGAAACAGGGGTGACCCATGGCCTTTGGCCGTCCGCCGTCCTCCCCGGGTCTCCGCGAAAGCGGGAACCCGGGGGAATAGGCGCCGCGCTCTCTGAATGGACTCTTCTTGCATTCCGCACCGTTCCCCCGATATAGAACCCTCGGAAGGCTGGGACGGACGAGCTCCTCGCCAATCCGGTCAGGTCCGGAAGGAAGCAGCCGTAACGAGATTTGGCTCGGGTCGCTTCCCAGTCTTCCACCTCTCCCCTATGATCCCCCGCATGGACGATCAGACACCTTCCGAGATCATTGATGGCCCCGCAGGCGACGTTGCTGCGCCGAAGGCCGAATACCGTGTGCTCGCGCGGAAATACCGGCCGCAGACGCTTGATGACCTGAAAGGTCAAGACGCGCTTGTCCGCACGTTGCGCAACGCGCTCGCGTCAGGCCGTCTTGCTCATGCCTTTGTGCTGACCGGCGTACGCGGGGTCGGCAAGACGACGACGGCGCGGATCATCGCCAAGGGTCTCAACTGCATCGGTCCGGACGGCACAGGCGGTCCGACCGTGACGCCCTGCGGTGTGTGCGATCCCTGCCGGTCGATCACCGAGGACCGGCATGTCGACGTGATGGAGATGGATGCGGCCTCGCGCACCGGCGTGGACGATATCCGCGAGATCATCGACGGGGTGCGCTACAAGCCGGTTTCCGCCCGTTACAAAGTCTACATCATTGATGAAGTGCACATGCTCTCGCGCAACGCCTTCAACGCGTTGCTGAAAACGCTGGAAGAGCCGCCGGAGCATGTGAAATTCATCTTCGCGACCACCGAGATCCGCAAGGTGCCGATCACCGTGCTGTCGCGTTGCCAGCGATTCGATCTGCGCCGATTCGACGTCTCCGAGCTGATGGAGCTGTTCGGCACCATTTGCGGCAAGGAAGGCGTCGAGGCGGACGAAGAGGCGCTGGCGCTGATTTCCCGCGCCGCCGACGGCTCGGCCCGTGACGGTCTTTCGATTCTCGATCAGGCGATGGCACTTGCGGATGGCCGGATCACGGCGGCCCAGGTGCAGGAGATGCTCGGTCTGGCCGACCGGGCGCTGGTCTTCGATCTGTTCGAGAAGGTGATGGGTGGCAAGATCGCCGAGGCACTGGGCGATGTTCGTTCCATGTATGCGTCCGGCGCCGATCCGGTGGTCGTGCTGCAGGATCTGCTGGATCTGACACACCTGATCACCCGGCTGAAAACAGCCCGCGACTCGGCACTGGAAGGTGCTTCCGAGCTGGAACGGACGCGCGGCGTTACTTTTGCGGACCAGTTGACGCTGCCGGTATTGGCGCGGACCTGGCAGATGCTTCTGAAGGGCCTCGGCGAGGTGCAGAGTGCGCCCTCGACGCTGGCCGCGCTCGAGATGGTGCTGATCCGGCTGGCCTACACGGCGGATCTGCCGCCGCCGGGAGATCTGGTAAAGGCTATCAAGGCGGGAAAGCCTGACGCGGCTCCGGGGCGCCAACCGGCGGCCGCGCAAAATCAGACGGCAGCGCAGACGGAACGAACGCCGGCACCGGTCGCGATAGTGCCATCTCCGGTCTCTGCCCCAGAGTCTGTCGCGTCGCCAGTCGCGCCGCCGGTTCTGGACGAGCCGGCAGCTCCGGCCATTCCGGAAACCTTCGAGGCCGTGGTTGCGCTGTTCGAGGAACATCGAGAGGCATTGCTGCATGCACAACTCAGCCGCTCGGTCCGGCCGATTTCCGCCGAGGCGGGCCGGCTGGAAATCGTTCTCGATTCCGGTGCGCCGGACAGTTTGCCGGGTCAGGTCGCAGCCAAGCTGAAGCTGTGGACGGGCATTCCGTGGACCGTCGAGTCGAACGATGCAATGCCGGGCGACGAGGACATTCACACCCTGGCGGAGCGCAAGGCGAATGCCGAGGCGGCCAAGAGGAAATCGATCTCCGAACACCCGGTGGTCGCGGCGGTGCTTGAAGCCTTCCCCGAAAGCACGATAGAAGCCATTCGACCGCTGGTCAGGGAAATCCCCGAGGAGGCTGCCGCGGAGGCCGCCCCTTACAGTGACGAAGACAGTCAAGCGAACGAGGCATGACCCGATGAAAAATCTCGGCAACATGATGAAGCAGGTTCAGCAGATGCAGGAGCGCATGCAGGAAATGCAGGCGCAGATGCAGGAGCTGGAGGTCGAGGGCACCAGCGGGGCCGGCATGGTCACCGTGAAGATGACCGGCAAGGGCGAGATGAAGGGGATCAAGATCGATCCCGCGATTGTCGACCCGGCCGATACCGAAGTGCTGGAAGACCTGATCATCGCCGCCGCCAACGACGCCAAGGCGAAGGCGGACGAAAAGATGCAGGACGAAATGCAGAAGCTGACCGGCGGGCTGCCTTTGCCGCCGGGCTTCAAACTGCCGTTCTGATCCGATAGCGGCCGGCAGGACAGCCCAAGCTATGGATGAGCTCGATCGCGTCATGCACTATCTGGCGAAGCTGCCGGGCCTCGGCCCGCGCTCGGCCCGCCGGGCGGTGCTGCATTTGCTGCGCAAGCGGGAAACGCTTATGCGTCCGCTGGCCGATGCGCTCGGTGCGGCGGCGGAAGCGGTGCGGGACTGTTCGGTCTGTGGCAATCTCGATGCCAGCGATCCCTGCCACATCTGCAAGGACGAGAGCCGCGACGGCTCGGTGATCTGCGTTGTCGAGGATGTCGGCGATGTCTGGGCGCTGGAACGGGCCGGCGCCTTCAAGGGCCGCTATCATGTGCTCGGCGGCCTGCTCTCGGCGCTCGACGGTGTCGGGCCGGACGATCTTAATCTCGATGCTCTGATCGCCCGTTCCGGTTCGCCTGAGGTAAAGGAAGTGATCCTGGCCATGGATGCGACTGTCGACGGACAAACGACCGCGCATTACATCTCCGATCGGCTTGCCGGGCTCGATCTCTCCATCACCCGTCTGGCGCGCGGCGTTCCGGTCGGTGGCGAGCTTGATTTCCTGGATGACGGAACCCTGACCCAGGCCCTTAAGGCCCGCCGGGCTCTTTAGGATATGGACCAGCGTGCAGTTCGCCTGAAGGCGACCGCTATCGGCTTTACAGCCGTGCTCATGTGGGCGGCGCTGGCGCTGTTCACCGCGCTCACCGGCAAGGTGCCGCCGTTCCAGCTTCTCGCCATGTGTTTCGGGATCGCCACCCTGATCGCCTGTATCTTCTGGCTGATCCGGGGGCAAAACCCGCTCACCTATATGCGGCAGAAACCGATGGTCTGGCTGCTCGGGGTTGGCGGCCTGTTCGGCTATCATTTCTTCTATTTCGTCGCGATCGACAACGCGCCGACCGTCGAGGCCAGCCTGATCGCCTATCTCTGGCCGCTGCTGATCGTTATTTTCTCGGCCCTGCTGCCGGGAGAGCGGCTGCGCTGGTTTCATGTCGCGGGTGCGTTGCTCGGGCTGGGCGGTGCGGCCCTGCTGGTGACGCGCGGTCAGAGCCTGGAACTCGATCCGCGTTACAGCTTCGGCTATGGCGCGGCATGCGTCTGCGCCGTTACCTGGTCCGGATACTCGGTGCTGTCGCGCCGTTTCGGTTCCGTTCCGACCGAGGCTGTCGGCGGCTTTTGCGCCGTAGCGGCCCTGCTCGGTATGATCTGTCATCTGGCATTCGAAGAGACGGTCTGGCCGGACGGCATGCTGGAATGGGGCGCGGTCGCCCTGCTCGGGCTCGGGCCGGTGGGCGGCGCTTTCTTCACCTGGGATTACGGTGTGAAGCGCGGCGATATCCAGGCGCTCGGCGCGTCGTCCTATGCGGCGCCGCTGTTGTCGACAATCCTGCTTATCGCGGTCGGACTGGCTCCCTTTACTGGAGTGGTCGCGCTGGCCTGTCTGCTGATCGTCGGCGGTGCCGTGCTCGCCTCGAAGGACATGATCTTCCGGCGGAAGACGCCGCAGTCGAACACGAAGGAAGAAGAATGATCGGACGTACCGCTCTTCACTTTGTCACGGAGGCGGGTGATCCATCCCGGCTTGTCGGACGCCAGGTTGCCAATGCCGGTTTTATCTCTGCCTATCTCGACCACGGCAAAGAAGGCGCGGTCCCGATACATGCGATGCCGGCCGATTTCGAACGCTTCAAGGCGGATTTTCCGACGGACCGTGCCCTGATCCATGTCCCGGCTCACCAGCCGAGGAAACTGGCAGATCAAGGTGGGCTTTTCATGCCGGGACCGGCGCTGGCGAAGCGTGCCTGGCATCGCCGCCTGATCGGGCGTGGGCGTTATTCGCTCAGCGGTGTAACACACGCGATGGCCTCGGCACGGGCGCAGGACGCGGTGCGTGAAATGCTGGTAGCGCCGATGGCGTCCTGGGATGCGCTGATCTGTGCGTCGGAGCCGATCCGGGGGCTGGTCCGTTCGCTGGCTGACGGCTATGCGGACGCGCTTGGGGATATTGTCGGGCGAAAGCCGACTTTCCTGCCGCAATTGCCGGTGATCCCGCTCGGGGTCGATGTTGGCAGCTTCTCCGCCATCGATCCAGCAGCAGGCAAAGCCTTTCGCATGGTGCAGGGGATCGCCGAGGACAGTTTTGTCGTGCTGTTCCTCGGTCGGCTCAGCTATCACACGAAAGCGCATCCGACACCCTTCTATCGGGCGCTGGAAATGCTGGCGGCGAGGATCGGCCGACCGGTCACGCTGATCGAGGCGGGTTGGTACTACAATCCGGAAACCGAAGCGGCCTTCGATGCGGCGGCGAAAAGCTTCGCGCCGAATGTGCAGGTGATAAAGGCGGATGCCCGCGACCCGGCAGTGAAAGCCGCCGTGCTGGCCGCGTCTGACGTGTTTGTTTCGCTCGTGGATAATGTGCAGGAGAGTTTTGGGCTGACCCCGGTCGAAGCGATGGCGGCGGGCCTGCCGACGGTGGTCAGCGACTGGGACGGCTATCGCGATACGGTGGTGCATGGCGAGACCGGCTTCCTGATCCCGACCCTGATGCCGCCGTCCGGTGCGGGCTACGAATATGCTTGGCGTCTGGCAGCCGAGCAGGACGATTACGACGTTCATGTCGGTGTCGTGGCCCAGCATGTGGCGGTGGATATTCCAAAGACGGTCGAGGCTCTTGCCGCTCTTGCGATCGACCCGGAGGTGGCGGGGCGCATGGGGGAGGCGGCCCGGAGCCGTGCTCTTCAGACCTATGACTGGCCGGTGATCGTGCGCGCCTATGAGGCGCTCTGGCAGGAGCTGGAAGAGCGCCGGGCTTTCCATTTTGAAGAAGAGCCGAAGCCCAGTCCGCAGATTACGGATCCGTTCCGCACATTCGCGGGCTTCGCCAGTGAGGCCATTGGCCGGGCTTTCAAGGTTCAGCCTGTCAGCGATGCCGAAGCCTTGCTCGATCAATTGGCGCAAAGCCCGATCAGCGCCATGGACCGGCGCTCGCTCGAAGACGGCAGGGCGCTGGTTGCCGCCATGCGTCAGCAGGGCGTCATGGAAATGCAGGAAGATCTGCCCGAGGCCGCCGTTTCCGAAGCGGCACGTACCTTCCGGGCACTGGCCTGGCTGTTGAAGATGGGCGTGGTCGAGCGGGTTTAGCTGCGGCGCGGCGTTGGCCGCCAGTCGGGCGGGGCCATTTCGAAGCCGGAAAAATCGAAGGCTGGCGCCACGGTGCAGCCGACCAGCGTCCATTCCCCGAGACTTTCCGCCGCTTGCCACCAGCCTTCCGGCACAACGACCTGCGGTTTCTGACCGGCCAGAACGTCGGGGCCGAGATGATGCGCTTCCGCGTCATGCCCGTCCGGCGAGAGGGTCAGCGCAAGTGGTGCGCCCGCGTAATGGTGCCAGATCTCGGTGGCGTCCGTGACCCGGTGCCAGGCGGAGACCTCCCCCGCCGGCAGCAGATAATAGATCTGGGTCACCGTGCCCCGGCTGCCGTCGCCCGGCGCATCGCGCCAGGTTTCGGCGTAATAGCCGCCCTCGGGATGCGGCTGCATCCCGAGCTTCGCGACGATGGCTTTCCAGTCGGATGTGCTCATGTCTGATCAGGATGGCGGCTGGGTTTCCTGCATCGACTTGCGCTCGGAGAACTTGGCGTACCAGGCGGCCAGAGCCGGGTAGCTTTCGCGCCAGCCGATATCCGGATAGCGGAAATCGAGATAGCCGCAGGAACAGGCGGCGCCCACGATGCCCGCATCGATCCTGTCGCCAAAAGATCCGGCCGCGTCGTTTAGCGCCTTAAGGGCGCCATGGACCTTCTTCACCTGACCGTCGCTCCAGGCGTCCCACTGCTTGTCGGCCGGGCGCATGCCGCGCTCGTAGCGGTTGTTCACGGCGGCATCCATCAGGCCGTCCGCCAGGGCTTCCATGCACAGCACGTCCCAGCGTGCCTCGCCTTCGGCGGGATAGAAGGATTGCGAGGAGACGAGAGAATCGAGATAGGCGGTGATGACACGGGAATCGAACAGGCCCTTGCCGTTATCCATCACCAGGGTCGGGATCTTGGTGACTGGGTTGCTGGCGGCGAGTTCCGCGTTCTGGTCAACCACTGTGGTGGAGATCTTGACCAGCTCAACCTTGTCCTCAAGCCCGAGTTCCTTGATGAAGACGACGACCTTCCGGACGAAGGGGGATGCCGGTGCATAAAACAGTTTCATTGATGTTCGCTCCCTTGGATGCCCGGCTCGGTGAGCCGGTTGCCCTGAATATGGGCTTAAAAAGTGTCCTTGCGATGCCGCACTTCTGTGAAGACCGCGACCGGATCCGCACCCGCCATGCCGATGGCGGCGGCTAGCGCCGGATCGTCCGCGCGCAGGAACGGGTTCGTCTCCAGCTCGTCGCCAAGTGTGGACGGCACGGTGGGTTTGCCGTCTGCCCGTAGCCGGTCGATCTCCGCGGCCTGGGCTTTCAGCTTGGCATTGCCGCCGTCTATCGAGACCGCGAAGCGGGCGTTCGACTGGGTATATTCATGGCCGCAATAGATCCGGGTCGAGGCCGGCAGGGCGCGCAGTTTTTTCAGCGAGTCCCACATCTGCTCCATCGTCCCTTCGAAGACCCGGCCGCAGCCGAGCACGAAGAGCGTGTCGCCGGACAGCAGGATATCCGAATCCGGAAAGAAGAAGGCGATATGGCCCAGCGTGTGGCCTGGCGTCTCGAAGATTTCCGCCTTGTGCCCGGCAAACTCGAAACTGTCGCCCTCGGCCAGGGTGACGTCCATACCAGAGATTCGTGCGGTCTCCGATTTCGGCCCGACCAGGGTGCAACCGTATTTGGCCCGCACGGCCTCGTTGCCCTCGATATGGTCGCCATGATGGTGGGTGTTGATGATGTGACTTGGCTTCCAGCCGCGTGCCTCAAGCGCCGCGATCACCGGGGCCGCTTCGCCGGGATCGACCACGGCGGTCGCGCCACTGTCCGCGTCATGCAGCAGATAGACGTAATTGTCGGATCTGGCGGGGACCAGCACCACTTCGAGACGGGCCATTGCTTCGCTCCTTGGAATCGGTGAGGGCATCTTGGAAACGCAGGCGGGACCGTAGCATCAACCTTTTGACGCGGCCAAGCGGACGACTATGATCCCTCCGCGACATGTGAACTGCCGGTATGGAACATGTTCAACGATGCAGTCGATCTCTGGGATTTTTATGGCACGCGCGTCGGGCAAGTCGCCCGGCGGATGATCCGTCGCCGTGTCCGCGAGCTATGGCCGAGTACCAAGGGCGAAACCGTGCTCGGACTCGGCTACGCGACGCCGTTCCTGCGTCCGTTCCGGGACGAGGCGGAGCGGGTGATCGCGATCATGCCCTCCCAGCAGGGCGTGCTGCACTGGCCGCGTGAGGGCAAGGGGCTGGTCTGCCTTTCCGACGAGGCCGAACTGCCACTGCAGGACGTTTCCGTCGACCGGGTGCTGCTGGTCCATGCGCTGGAATGCACCGAGCAACTCCGCCCCATGCTGCAGGAGATCTGGCGGGTGCTGGCCGGGAACGGCAGGCTGCTGGTTGTGGTGCCGAACCGGCGCGGCATCTGGGCTCGGCTCGACCGCACCCCTTTCGGGCACGGCCATCCCTATTCCCCCTCGCAGCTCTCCCGGCTGCTGAAAGACAATATGTTCGCGCCCTCGCTGACCGCGCATGCGCTCTACATGCCGCCCTCGAATTCGCCACTGCTGCTGCGTTCCGCCTCCGCCGTGGAAAAATTGGGTGAGCGCTGGTTCAACCGGTTCTCCGGCGTGGTACTGATCGAGGCAACGAAACAGATCTATGCCCGGCCGAAAGGGCGGGCGGTGAAAATCCGACAATTGCTGCCAATGCCCAGGCGCCGGGCGACAGCCCTGAACACAGCCGGCGGTCATGGCCGCATGGCTGAAAATCTACAGAGGAGGAAACAGAAATGATTGTGATCGCCGTGAAACTGGTTGTTGCCGAGAGTGACGCCGCAGTTTTTGAAGCGCGTCTGAAGCAGCACGCCGCCAACAGCCTGACCCAGGAAGGCTGCAAGGGCTTTCTGGTCGCCCGCGACCAGGAAAACCCGGGGGCTTTCCAGCTCTGGGAAACCTACACCGATATGGCGGCGTTCGAGGAACACAAGGCGGCCGATTTCATGGCCGATTTCCGGGAATTCTCCACGCCGCTGGTCAAGGATCGGGTGCTGGCGATCTGCGACCAGATCGCCTGACGGCGAATTATTTTCCCGACACCCGGGACAGCTGATCAGGCAACCAACCAGCCAAAGCTGTCCCGATTTCCGCCAACCGGTTCTCTGCCCGCTTGAATTCGGCGCCTGCCACGTTTATTGCTAGCCGCCGCGCCGGGAATGGGGTTTTCCGGCAATCTTTTTATTTTCGGGTCCGCGAGGACCCGTTCGGGGTTCGATTGGAAGGCTAGTCCGGTGAGCACGCTTGATGATCTGAGGCGGGAGATCGACGGGATCGACGTGGCTTTGCACGATCTGTTGATGCGTCGCGTCGAGATCGGCAAGCAGGTCGCCGATGCCAAGGGCGGCGACCGCGGCCCCTATTTCCGTCCGGGCCGCGAGGCGCAGATCATCCGCCGTCTCGTTGGGCGTAACGAATCTTACTTGAACATCCCGACGCTGATCCGGTTCTGGCGCGAAATCCTGAGCGCCAACCTGAACATGCAGACCCATGTCCATGCCGCGGTCTACCTGCCGGAAGGCGCCGAGAAGGTCTATGACCTGGCGCGCGACCATTGCGGTATCTCGGCGACGATCGAGCGTATGGATAGTGCCGAGGCTGTGCTGGCCGCGGTTGCCGACGGCTCGGCGACGCTCGGTGTGCTGCCCGGCTTCCCGATGACGTCCGCACGATGGTGGCCGCAGCTGGTTTCCGACAGAACCGGTCTGGCGACGCCGCGCATCATTGCGCGGCTTCCTTTTTGCGAGACCGGCGCCGCTGTTGGGGTCAACGGCTTCGCGGGCGATGCCTTCATCGTCGCGGGACAGGAGCCGGAATCTTCGGGCGAGGACAAGACGCTGTTCGCGGTGCGCGACGGTGTCGAGCTTGCGGGAGCGGTGATTGATGAAGGCGACGGCTATCGGCTGATCGAACAGGACGGGTTCCTGGAGATCCCGGAAGGGCTGGAGCGACATCTGGGCGGCCGCGAAGGCGAGGTGCCCTATTACCGCATCGGCGCTTACGCGGTCCCGGTTCACGCCGGCTGATTTTTCGGCCCGCCGCCGGACCCAGATCCGATCTTCCGTCCGCTTTTTGAACTGATAAAATCATGTCTTCCAGCAATAAGACGCCGTCTATCAAACCGAAATCCTCCATCGCGACCATGGTCAGCTACACGCCGAACCACGGTGGTGCGAGCAAGCCGGGACGGGTCATCCGTCTCTCCGCCAACGAAGGTGCCCTCGGCATGAGCCCGAAAGCGCTGGCGGCGATGCACAGCGCCGACCCGGACTTGCACCGCTACCCTGCCGTTGCCGCCAGCCGGCTGGCCGAGGCGGTGGCAAAGCGTAACGGTATCGATCCGGCGGGCATTGTCTTCGGCTGCGGCTCCGACGAGCTGATCCAGACGCTCTGCCTCGCTTATCTCGAGCCGGGCGACGAGGCGATCCACACCCAATACGGCTTTCTGGTCTACCCGATGGCGACCCGGATTGCGGGTGGTGTGCCGGTGATGGCGCCGGACGACGAATATACCGTCAGCGTCGATGCGATCCTTGCCGCCGTCAGCGACCGTACCCGCATGGTTTTCCTCGCCAACCCGAACAATCCGACGGGCACCTATATCCCGCAGGACGAGGTGAAGCGCCTGCGGGCCGGGTTGCGGGACGATATCCTGCTGGTTATGGACGCCGCCTATTGCGAGTACGTAACGAAGAACGATTTCGACAGCGGCATTGAGCTGGTCGAGGCGCACGACAACGTCGTGATGCTGCGGACCTTCTCCAAACTGTACGGTATGGCAGGCCTCCGGCTCGGCTGGGCCTACGCGCCGAAGGACATCGCCGCGACGCTGGAAAGCATCAAGCAGCCGTTCGGCGTGAACTCGCTGGCCATCGCGGCCGGGATTGCCGCAGTTGAGGATCTGGCCTTCCAGGAAGCGGTGGTTGAGAGCAACAACCGCTGGCTGCCCTGGAGCGTGGAGAAGTTCACCGAGCTCGGTCTTGAGGCGCTGCCGACCGTGACCAATTTCCTGTTGCTGCGTTTCCCGGAAGAAGAGGGGCGCAATGCCGCAGCGGCCCGCGCTTTTCTCGCGGACCGGAACATTCTGGTGCGGGAGATGGCCGGATACGGCGTGCCCGACACCGTGCGGCTGTCCATCGGCACCGGCGAGGAAATGCGCGACGTGGTCGATGCGCTGGCGGACTTTCTCGGCAAGGAAAGGCCGGCATCATGAGCATGACAGATCTTCCCCAGGACGAGCCTGTCTTTAAACGGCTGGCGCTGATAGGCGTCGGCAATATCGGCTCTTCCATCGCCCGTGCCGTGCGTCAGGCTGGCAACGGTGCTGCCCATCTTGCGGCCTTCGACCGTGATCCGGCGGTCCGGGCGCGGCTGCTGGAGCTTGGCATCGTCGACAGTGTGCATGAAACCGCCGCAGAGGCCGTGACCGGCGCCGACGGTGTCGTCCTGTGCGCGCCGGTTGGCGCTTATGCCGCGATCATGTCCGAGATCGCGCCTCATCTGGAGCAAGGCGCGGTCCTGACCGATATCGGCTCGGTGAAACTGGCTGTGGTGCGTGACGTGGCGCCGCTGGTTCCCGAAGGTGTTCACTTCGTTCCCGGTCACCCGGTCGCAGGAACGGAGAAGTCCGGCCCCGATGCCGGTTTTGCCGAGCTGTTCCGGGGCCGTTTCTGGCTGTTGACGCCGGAAGAAGGTGTCGACCCCACGGCAACAGCGAAGGTCGAGGCTCTGTGGTCCCGGGTCGGCGCCATCGTCGAGGTGATGGATGCGGCCTACCACGACAAGGTGCTGGCGCTGACCTCTCACCTGCCTCACCTGATCGCCTACACCATCGTCGGCACGGCCTTCGATGTGGAGGAGCAGGAGCGGCAGGATGTGATCCGGTTCTCCGCCGGTGGCTTCCGGGACTTCACCCGGATTGCCGGCTCGGACCCGACCATGTGGCGCGACATCTTTCTGAACAACAAGGAAGCGGTGTTGGAGATGCTGCAGCGTTTCACCGAGGATCTGACCGCACTGCAGCGGCAGATCCGGTGGGGCGAGGGCGACAAGCTCTATGAGTTTTTCGAGCGCACACGGGAAGTCCGGCGGAGTGTTGTCGAGGCGCATCAGGAAGGCTCCAACCCCTGGGGGCCGGACGCCAATAAAGAGGATGCGGACTCAGAAGGCGGGAAACCGGAATAAGGTGAAGGGACCGGCGCTGACGCGTCCGTTCTGTGCCGCAACCGGAACGCTGACAACCCGGCGTCCGTCCGGATCGCTGTTGCGGCTGAAGGCACCGAGCACGAGCCGGGCGACTTCCGCGGCGTCCCGTTTCAGGTGTCCGGCGCTGATCAGGTCTTCGAGGGCCTCGTCGAATCCCTTGATCTCAAGAGTACCCGCACCTTCCGGTCGGAGCAGCTGATCCAGCGCCAGCGTTGCGTTCAGTCTCAGCGCCACCGGGTCGAGCGACAGCATGAAGCGGTCGATATCGACCGTCCCGCCTGCATCCCGCCAGAGCGCAAGATCCGCCGCATCTGTGCCGGAAAGGACGCCACGCAGAGTGGCCTCAAGAGAGAGCCTTGCATGGTCTGCCGCCGTGCCGAGCTGCTTCAGGGCCGGCGTTTCCAGACGGGCGGTGGTGAGGCTGATGACGGCCGCCGCATCCGTGTGGCTGACAACGTTGTCTGCCTGATCCAGGGTCGCCGTTGTCGCACCGAGCCGGGCGGCTTCGCGCGGGCCTGCGGGATCGCCATCGCGCTCTGAGACCAGCCTGCCACTGGCGGCACTCAGCCGGGCATGCTCCAGCACACCCGAACTGTAGAACTTGGCATTGATTGTGGTGTCTGGCGCCGAGGTCAGGGTCACCGTCGTGCCCTGCGCGGGAGCTTTCTGTATCGCGGTCACGCCTTTCTCCGCCGTCAGCGTCAGATCGAGCGGCGCCCATGGCTTGGCGGACAGCCGCAGCCGGTCGGTCGCCACTGTTTCGATCACGGCTTCCCGGTTCCGCCGGTACAGGACGTCCGGCGCAAGGATGCTCATTTCGAAGGGAAAGCCCTCGAAGCGCAATGTGCCGAAAGTGACCTCGTTCCCCTTGGCGCGCTCTGCCGTGGCCCAGTCCTCGATCCGGCCTTCCAGCCAGAAAGCTGCGGCGAACCAGTTGCCGACATAGGTCAACACCGCGAGCGCCAGCACGAAGGAAAGAACGGTACCGATGCGCCGCGGGCTCTTGTGCCGTGCCGGTGGTGTGGTTATCTGGTTCGTCATCTGATGCAATTTACTTCCCGAGTGTCCCGAAAGATATGACCACCGAGAGCGACGATCTATGGGTTTTCGGCTACGGCTCGCTGATGTGGCGGCCGGGCTTCGACTATGTGGAGCGGCTACCGGTCCGCCTCAATGGATATCATCGCGATTTCTGTGTCTGGTCGCATCGCTATCGCGGCACGCCGGAGCGGCCGGGCCTCGTGCTTGGCCTTGACCGGGGCGGGTCCTGCCGCGGCATTGCCTACCGGATCGCGCCGGAAAACCGGGATGCGGTGCTGGCCTATCTGCACGAACGGGAAATGATCACCGGTATTTACGATCCCCGCCATCTGCCGGTCATCGAAGGTGTGTCCGGGCGTCGCGTCGTGGCCCAGTCTTATGTCGTGGACCGCGCCCATGCGCAATATGCAGTGGACCTGACGGTGGAACAACGGGCGGCCCTCGTCATCCAGGGTGTCGGGACCGCGGGGCCATGCCGGGACTATCTGGTCAACACGGTGGCCCATCTGGTCGATCTCGGCATGCCGGACCGGAGGCTCGGCACTCTGTTGAAGACGGTCGATGCAATGCTGGCGGGTGATCTGGCAATGCCGCCCGCGCCGGAAGGGCCGCCCGCCCACCCGGCGAACCATCCGGGCGTCCGGCCGGAAACGGCAATCTGAGCAGAAGAGCCGCTGGCTGATCAGAAGAGCGGCTGACGCAAACCCGATGCGATCTCGAAATAATCCGGGTGGTCCGGCGCGATGAATCCATGCCGGACCAGGAAGTCGATGATCGCGAGGTTGCAGTTGTATTTGAAGGCATCCGGGTCGTTCTCGACGATCTCCATGACCTGACCGATCGGCAGCAGCTCGAAGCTTTCGACCTCGCCGTCTATCGGCTGTGGGATGAAGGACGGATCGAGTTCCAGATCGTAGGTATAGAACATGTGCCGCCGCAGGCCGGCCGGAATGGCCATCTGATAGCTGATGGTCCCGGTCGGCCGCGCCGTCGCGGCGATTTCCGGCGGGATGCCGGCTTCCTCGTGACATTCCTTCAGCAGATTGTCGAAGGGGGAGATGCCGATCGGGTGGCCGCCTGCGACCATGTTGTCCAGCTTGCCGGGATAGGTCGCCTTGTTACGGGCGCGCCGGGCGACCCACATGAAGGTCCCGTCCACGCGCCGGACAATGCCGTTCAGGTGAAAGCCCCTGTTCAGGATGCCGAATTCGGTGGCGGCGCCCCGATCAAGCGCTGCCAGGGGCGCGCTGTCCGGATGGGCGAGCAGCGGGTAAAGCTCGCCCCGGGGCTTTGCCGCGAGACCGGCCGTACGCAAACCGTCTGTCGCTTTCGCCAGGGTTTCGCTCAGCCCCTCGAAGGAGGCCGGCGGCAGCGCAAGCGTGCCCCCCTGATCCGCGAAGCCGAACCCGGTCAGCTGCTCGGCCACCGGATGACGAACCTGCCCGATCATCGCTCCGGAAATCGACCAGGGACGATAATCGGCCGGATTGTAGGCGTTGCAGACCTTCAGATAGTGCAGATATCCGCTCACCGGCAGACCTTTCCGCCGGCGGGGTGGATCAGGAGTAACGCTTTTCCGATACCAGAACCGACGTGACGTACACCATGCCGCGCAGGATGGCCGCCGTATGGTCGCGCTGGGAACGGGTCAGGCCCTGGACCTGAAGGTCGATGGCCAGCTCGTCCCGGCGCCGGCCGCCGAGATCGCTGTGCCAGCGAGCAGGAATCAGGCCGCGCTTGGCAAACAGCTCGAGGACGCGCGGCATCACTGAAGGATCCGCGACGGCCTGAACCGAAAAGCAGGCTGTCACGTCGGTTTCGACGCGGGTTTCGGAAGAATTGGGGAGAAAAGACTGAGACGCAACAACGTCTTGCATGACAAAACCACTCCGGCTTTGGGGGTCGAATAAGGGAAAATAGCAACGTGCCCGGCCCTATCAGAGGACCGGGGTGCTAATTCGCCCGATAATTCGACCGGCCAGATGCCGGAATGCATAATTCATCATGAAACCGAACCTATTGTGCCCCAGGAGAACCGTCAAGAGCCCCGGCCTCAAGCGCGTGTCAGTTTCTCCAGGGCTTCATTGAGCTGGCTCATCCGCTGATGGTCGCCGAAGGGCGAATCCGGATGGAATACCAGTGCCAGTCGGCGATACCGGCCGCGAATGGCTTTCTGGTCTGGCACGGCGGTCGGGGCAAAGCCCATGACGTGCAGTGCCTCGCTCCGGCTCGTGATCCCCTCATGCAACGGCTCGAAGGCGAGATCGCCGATAATACGCTGTAATTGTTCGATATCTTCCTGAAGGCGTACGCGAACGGCCTGGTCATCGCTGCGTTTTTTGCGGTCGTCGGCTGACTCGACGCTGAGGGTCTTCTCGCCTTCGGCCATTTTCAAGGCAAGAGACAGGGCACGGCGCAGGCGGGCAATGTCGTAGCCGATCGGCAGGCGAAGCTGCAAACGCGGTTTCCGGCGCAGAGTGCGGCCTTTCGACGGTCCGGACTGGAGTTTAACCACTTCCCGGTCGTCGGGTGCGGGCTCTCCCGGGTCGTCTGTCGCCATCACGGTTTCGTTTGGCACCAGCAGGAATACACCGCGCGCCAGATCGGCAACGCTGGCGCCCTGTGAATCTGCAAATGCTGTTACACGGTCGCGAAAACTGCTCGAACAGGGGACGATATAGGATTGACTCTTCTTGTAATTAATTGAAATTGCATCGTTTTTGTAGTGTGCGGTTGCATAATTCAGGGCTGAATCGTCAGGCATCTGGAGTCGGGTATCCTACTACAAATTGGGGTTCACGGGCTTCGAATAGCAAATCTTGGGGCCACTCAGGAAGTATATTTCGGAAAAAGAGGGTGAATCAACTCATAACGGAGTTACGAAATGTTAAATCTGTTTCGATCTCGGTCCGATTGTTTAACAACAGGTAAATTTTGGGTCGGAATTAAACGGCATTTGCATCAAATCGTTTCGCGTCTGTGCTGTGGCGGATTGCCGCCGTGAACCTTCGGCACTGGTCAATGCCAGCGCTGCGTTCTATATGGGGCGCATGAATGTTTTTGTAATCATCCTGATGGCCTGCTCGCTGCTGCTCGTGCTCGGCACGCTCTTCGGCGGCCTCGTGTCCATGGCCCGTGGCGGTGTGGACGCGCCTCGTCGCTCGAACAAGCTGATGCGATATCGTGTGTTATTTCAATTCGTTGCGGTTGTTATCTTCATGATCGCTCTGGCTCTGAGCCGCTGACGCGACAGCTCTGCACAAAATAGTTTCGGGGGCGTTCAGATGGTTCGGCTGACCAAAATATATACTCGCGGCGGGGATGCCGGTGAGACGTCCCTGGGGGACGGAACCCGGGTCAAGAAGCATGCGCTCCGGCCTGAGGCCTACGGTACGGTCGACGAGACGAACAGTATTATCGGCCTCGCCCGGCTGCATACGGAGGGGCATCCGGAGGTCGATGCCATGTTGGCCCGGATTCAGAACGATCTCTTCGATCTCGGTGCCGATCTGGCAACACCGGAGCAGGAAAACCCGAAATGGACGCCGCTTCGCATCGATGTTGCACAGGTCGAGCGCCTCGAGCGCGAGATCGACGCGATGAATGAGAAGCTGAAGCCGCTGGATTCTTTTATTTTACCGGGCGGCAAGCCTGCCGCGGCCTATCTGCACCTGGCGCGCACGGTGGCGCGACGGGCGGAGCGATCCATGACCGCATTGGCCGAAGAAGAGGCTGTCAGTGCGGATGCTATCAAGTTTATCAATCGTCTATCGGACCATTTGTTCGTGCTTGCTCGGCATATCAATGATGACGGAGCAGGCGATGTGCTATGGGTTCCGGGTAAAAATCGCTGAAAAGCCGCCATGTTGCCGGATGTCGGATAAAGGGCATAAGGCGGCGGCGTCAGCTTGACAGGCGAAAAACGCTTCGCCTATGACCGAGTGCCGCTATTGAAACTGAAATCTATACCGGGGTCGCCATGAAGGTTCTCGTACCCGTCAAACGGGTCATCGACTACAACGTCAAGGTTCGTGTCAAAGCGGACCAGACCGGGGTCGAGCTCGCCAACGTCAAGATGTCCATGAATCCGTTCGACGAGATTTCCGTCGAAGAGGCGATCCGCCTCAAGGAAGCTGGCACTGCGACCGAGGTTATCGCCGTATCGCTGGGCGCCCAGCAGTGCCAGGAAACCATCCGCACCGCGCTCGCCATGGGCGCGGACCGGGGTATCCATGTGCTGCATGACGGCGATCTGGAACCGCTGGCCGTCGCCAAGATGCTGAAGGCTGTGGTCGACAAGGAACAGCCGGAACTCGTCATCCTGGGCAAGCAGGCCATCGATGACGACGCCAACCAGACCGGCCAGATGCTGGCCGCGCTGCTCGGTTGGGGCCAGGCGACCTTCGCCTCGAAGATCGAAATGGGCGATGGCGAAGCCAAGGTTACCCGTGAGATCGACGGCGGTCTCGAGACCATCTCGCTCAAGCTGCCGGCCATCGTGACGACGGATCTGCGCTTGAACGAGCCGCGTTACGCTTCGCTGCCGAACATCATGAAGGCGAAGAAGAAGCCGATCGACCAGATGTCACCGGCCGATCTCGGTGTCGATCCGGCGCCGCGCCTCGAAACCCTCAAGGTGGAGGAGCCGGCCAAGCGCGAAGCAGGCGTCAAGGTCGCCGACGTCGCCGAGCTGGTTTCGAAACTGCGTACTGAAGCAAAGGTGATCTGATGAGCGTTCTCGTCGTTGCCGAACACGATAATTCGGATATCGCTCCCGCCACCCTGAACACCGTGACCGCCGCTGCCGAAATCGGTGGCGACATCACCGTGCTCGTGGCCGGAAGCGGTTCAGCCGCTGCCGCAGATGCCGCTGCCAAGATCGCCGGTGTCTCCAAGGTTCTGCATGCAGACTCAACGGAATATGCCAACGGTCTGGCGGAAAACGTTGCGCCGCTGGTGGTGGCTCTCGCCACCGGTTACAGCCACGTCCTGGCCCCGGCCACCAGCTTCGGCAAGAACGTGCTGCCGCGCGCTGCGGCCCTGCTCGACGTGCAGCAGATCTCCGAGATCTCCGGCGTTGTCGATGCGGACACCTTCGTGCGTCCGATCTATGCCGGTAACGCGATGGCCACGGTGAAGTCCTCCGACGCGGTGAAAGTCATCACCGTGCGGACCACGGCGTTCGATGCCGCTGCCTCCGAAGGCGGCTCGGCCGCAGTCGAAGCGGCCGATGCGAAGGGCGATTCCGGTCTGACCAGTTATGTCGGCGCCGAGCTCAGCAGCTCGGAGCGTCCAGAGCTGACCTCCGCCAAGATCGTCATCTCCGGCGGTCGCGGCATGCAGAACGGCGAGAACTTCGCCATGCTGGAAGAGGTTGCGGACAAGCTGGGTGCCGCCGTAGGTGCTTCGCGCGCCGCCGTCGATGCGGGCTTCGTGCCGAACGATTACCAGGTCGGCCAGACCGGTAAGGTCGTGGCGCCGGATCTCTATATCGCCGTCGGCATTTCCGGCGCGATCCAGCATCTTGCCGGTATGAAAGACAGCAAGGTCATCGTCGCTATCAACAAGGACGAGGAAGCGCCGATCTTCCAGGTCGCCGATTACGGCCTCGTCGCTGACCTGTTCGAGGCCGTTCCGGCTCTCAGCAAGGAACTGGACGGCTAACGCCTGATAGCCACTAAAACTTGACAGCCAACCGGTGACGGGCGTCCCATGCTGCCCGTCACTGGACGGCCCTGCAGGGGCCGCCCGGAAAGACCGGGGAGAAGGAATATGGACCTGCGCACGATCGGTGTGATCGGAGCTGGACAGATGGGCGGCGGTATCGCCCATGTCTGTGCGCTTTCGGGCTTCGAAGTCCGTTTGCTTGATCTTGAAGAATCCCAGCTTGTCGAAGCCATGGAAAAGATCGAGCGGGACATGCACCGCCAGGCGGCGCGCGGCAAGGTCGGGGATACCGACGTGGGCGCGGCCCTTGCCAGGATTTCCACAAGTACGGATTACGCGATTTTCAGTGATTGCGATCTCGTCGTCGAAGCGGCGACCGAGGATGAGTCGATCAAGCGCGAGATCCTGAAGACGCTGGTGCCGCATCTCTCGGCCGATGCGATTATCGCCACCAACACGTCCTCGATCTCGATTACCCGGCTTGCCGCCGTCACGGACCGGCCGGGCCGGTTCATCGGCATGCATTTCATGAATCCGGTGCCGGTGATGCAGCTTGTCGAGCTGATCCGCGGCATCGCCACAGAGCAGGACACGTTCGAGGCCGTTCAGGCATTGGCCCTGGCGCTCGGCAAGACAGTGTCGGTCGCGGAAGACTTCCCGGCCTTCATCGTGAACCGCATTCTGATGCCGATGATCAACGAAGCGATCTACACGCTCTACGAAGGCGTGGGCTCGGTTCATTCCATCGACACGGCGCTCAAGCTCGGTGCCAATCATCCGATGGGCCCGTTGCAGCTCGCCGATTTCATCGGTCTCGATACCTGCCTTGCCGTCATGCATGTGCTCTATGACGGGCTGGCGGACAGCAAGTATCGGCCGTGCCCGCTGCTGGTGAAATATGTCGAAGCAGGGTGGCTCGGTCGCAAGACAGGCCGCGGTTTCTATGATTATTCCGGCGATGAGCCGGTGCCGACTCGCTGAGCCGCGCGGCTCAGCCCGGCACATATTGCCGGATAGGCAGAAATTTCCTTGTAATTCGATAAAATTTTATCTATAACTCCCGGACCTACCAAAACGGTGGGGAATAAATATCCTTTAGAAGGAAGGATTGGACTATGACCGTATCGGTTGCCGAAAAGGCATTGCGGCTTCTCCAGATATCTGTGGCAGATGTTACCGGACGCGAAAGTCATGTCGCGGACGCGCTTAGTGCTGCCCTCAATTCGGGAAGAGCGATCGACCTTATCTTTGCGCAACAGCGCTTTGACAGTCTCGACCCCTATACTCGCAAACGCATAAAAGGGCGCGCAATCAACGAAGCCCACACGTTCTCGGTGCACTGACAGAGCAGGCTAGACGCGCTGTTTTCGGGGACTGGCAACCGGTGTGACGTGACTCTGTCATGTCACCGGTTTCTCCGTGCCGCTCCTGCTACTGCAAGACACCGAGATCGCGATAACAGCGCTCTGCCCCGCTGTGCAGCGGGATGGCGATACCTGCGAGTGCAGACTCGAGTTTGACGTTGCGGCCTTGGGGATGGCCCTCGTCCAGAATTTTCCGTGTGTTCGTATTCCAGAGCGCGCGGCAGATATCGTACACCAGCTGCTCGGGCAGTTTCTCCGAGACGATCCACTGACTGCCGACGGAGAGTGTTTCCACTTCCCCGACGCCCTCATAGGTGCCTGCCGGAATGGTGTAGCGGGTCAGGAACCGGTGTGCATCAAGCAGTTTGCCGACCGGCGGACCGTTCAGGGTCAGGAGATCGACACCGTGGTCTTCCGCGGTGGTGGCAACCAGCCGGCTTGGTATGCCGGATATCTGGAACAAGGCGTCCAATTCGTCCCGGGCAAGCATGTCCACCGCCGGCCCGGGCTTCAGGTAGGACGCGATCATCTGGCTCTCGTCGATGCCGTATGCCGTGAAAATATTCCGCGCCATGACGAGAAGTCCCGACCCGGGCTCGTCGATTGAAACCCTTTTGCCGACCAGATCCTTTACGCCGGTGATTTTCGCCGCCTTGCGCGCGAGCACATGCAGAACCTCGGGATAGAGGTGCGCCAGCCCGCGCAACTGGGTCATCGGTTGCTGCCCGGCGAACGGTCCGGTACCGGAATAAGCCGCATAGACGATATCGGCCTGGGCGAAAGCGGAGTTAATGCGCCCACTCTCCACTGCATTCACATTATCGACCGAGCCGCTGGAACTCTGGGCGGCGGCCACGAGGTCCTTTACGCCGCACGCCTCGTCTTCCTTGCAGGCCGGTGAGCCTGGCGGCCGGGAGATGGCATTCGCGATTGCGGTGCCGAGCGGATAATAGGTTCCGTCCACACCGCCGGTGGCGATCTGGAAGAAAATCATCTGATTCTGGGCGGAGGCGTGCCGGCTGCCGATGACCCCGCTTCCCGCGAGTACCGCAGCCTGAATCATGACAATCAGGATGAAGTACGGGCGGGGGATCTGCGTCATCGTCGTCCGGTCTCGGTCAGGCGGTGAGTAATGGAACTATCTATACCCACTATCAGTTTGACACATAATAGTTAATCAGATCTTTCGCAGCCGCGGAATCCCATTCCGCATCCCCAACCAAACGACCCCTGATCGCGCCGTCGGGTCCAATCAGGAAGGTTGTTGGCAGTCCGGGTGCCTTGAAGGCCCGCAACAGCGCGGTTTTCGTGTCGGCAGCGGATGCGAGGCTTTTGATCCCGAGTTTTTCTAGGAAAGGCTCGAAGACGCGCGGGCCGCCACGATCGATCGAAACCAGCAGGACTTCGAACCTGTCGCTCCCGAGTTCAGCCCCGAGTTCGGCGTTCAATCGATCAAGGGACGGCAGCTCCTTCACGCAGGGCGCGCACCAGGTGGCCCAGAAATTCAGCAAAACGGTCTTCCCGCGATACGAGTCCAGCTTGATGGGTTCGCCCGTGGCGCTTATGAAGGGGGTGTCCGGCGCGGTCCGGTCCTCGGCGCTGGGCACGAACTTGACCATATCGCCCACCAGCGGGGGCTCGGCTTCGGCGGAACCGGCAATCGCGGCCAGGAATGCTGCGACGAGTCCGGCGAATACCGTCTTCTTGACCGCTACTGATGAAATCCAAGACACCGGGGCATCTCCCTAATGAACAAACGGCACAACGACCCCAAGAACGAAGGCGCCAGCACGATCTGGGGCGGACGCTTCGCATCCGGACCTGCGGCGATCATGGAAGAGATCAACGCGTCGATCGGCTTCGACAAGCGCTTCTCGGCCCAGGACATCCAGGGCTCTATCGCCCATGCGGAAATGCTCGTGGCCCAAGGGGTGCTCACCGCAGAAGATGGTAAGGCAATCCGTCTGGGTCTAGAGCAAATCGACGCGGAGATCCGCGACGGCAGCTTTAAATTCTCGCGCGCGCTGGAAGATATCCACATGAATGTGGAGAACCGGCTGGCTGAACTGATCGGCGACGCGGCGGGCAGGCTGCATACGGCACGCTCCCGAAACGATCAGGTGGCGACTGATTTCAAGCTCTGGGTTCGTGGCGCGCTCGACTCCGTCGATGAGAGCCTGACGGCGCTGATCGAGGCGCTGGTCGACCAGGCCGAGCGCAATGCCGATGTGGTGATGCCGGGCTTCACGCATCTGCAGACGGCGCAGCCGGTCACCTTCGGGCACCATTTGCTGGCCTATGTCGAGATGTTCGGCCGCGACCTCGGTCGCTTCAGGGATTGCCGGGAGCGGATGAACGAATGCCCGCTCGGTGCCGCGGCACTGGCTGGAACGTCCTTCCCGATCGACCGGCACAAGACGGCGGAAGCGCTCGGCTTCGCGCGTCCGTCGGCGAACTCGCTCGATGCGGTTTCCGACCGGGATTTCGCGCTTGAGTTCCTGTCCGCCATGTCGATCTGCGCCACCCACTTCTCGCGCCTGGCGGAAGAGATCGTGATCTGGACCAGCGCGCAGTTCAATTACATCACGCTGTCCGACGCCTTCACCACCGGCAGCTCGATCATGCCGCAGAAGCGCAATCCGGATGCGGCCGAGCTGGTAAGGGCAAAGTCCGGCCGGATCATCGGAGATCTGAATGCGCTGCTGATCGTCATGAAGGGCCTGCCACTCGCTTATGGCAAGGACATGCAGGAAGACAAGGAGCCGGTGTTCGACGCCGTCGATTCTCTCGGTCTATGCATTGCTGCGACCGCGGGCATGATCCGCGACATGAAGGCCAATCCTGAGCCGATGCGGGCCTCCCTGAAGGCTGGCTTCCCGACCGCGACCGATCTGGCCGACTGGCTGGTCCGGGCGGCGGGAATGCCGTTCCGCCGGGCTCACCATGTCACTGGCACCATTGTGAAGCTGGCCGAGGACAAGGGCTGCGGTATAGAAGAGCTCAGCCTGGCGGAGATGCAGGCGGTCGAGCCGGGGATCACCAACGGTGTGTTCGACGTGCTGACGGTCGATGCCTCGGTGTCGAGCCGGACCAGCTACGGCGGAACCGCTCCGGACAATGTGCGTGAACAGGTCGCCCGTGCCCGCGACCGGTTCCTCGGCTGACGCGCGAACAGGGGAGAGGTGCGATGTTGAAACGGATGACCCGGCTTGGACTGCTTGCAGTCCTGTTCGCCGGTCTGGCCCTCAGCCAGGCCGCGTGCGGCAAGAAGGGCTCTCTCAAACCGCCCTCCGGACAATCCTCCGATTTCCCGCGCACCTATCCGACGCAATAACGCGTTAGCCAGAAGACGTTACCCGACCGAAAGTTTGATGAAATGAGTGAGCAAGTCTCCTATGTGGACGGCGCCCTGACTGTTGAGCAGGTTCCGTTCGCGCGTATCGCCGACGAAGTGGGCAGCCCCGTCTACGTTTATTCCAAGGCCGGAATGATCGGACGGTATCGCGCGCTGGAGAAGGCGCTCGCCGGTCTTCCGGTCTCGATCTACTATGCTCTGAAAGCCAATTCGAACCTGGCCGTGATCCGCCTGTTCGGGGAATTGGGCGCGGGCATGGATGTGGTGTCCGGCGGCGAGATGCAGCGCAGCCTGCGGGCCGGTGTCACGGCGGACAAGATCGTTTTCGCCGGCGTCGGCAAGACGGCGGACGAGATGGCGGCGGCGCTGGATGCCGGCATTCATCAGTTCAACGTGGAATCCGAGCCGGAACTGCGGCTGCTCAATCAGGTCGCGGCCTCCAAGGGCGTGATTGCGCCGGCGGCGATCCGGGTCAATCCGGATGTCGACGCCAAGACCCACGCGAAGATCACGACCGGCCGTAAGGAAAACAAGTTCGGTATCGATATCGAACGGGCGCCAGACATGTTTGCGCTCGCGGCCGCGCTGGAGAATATCAGCCTCAACAGCATGTCGGTCCATATCGGCTCCCAGCTGATGGACGTCACGCCTTACCGGGCGGCCTATGACCGGCTGCGGGGCATGACGCTCAATCTTCGCCAGCAGGGCTACAAGGTCGATCACCTCGATCTCGGCGGCGGTATCGGCATTTCCTATGACGGCACCACGCCGCCGGATCTCGCGGAATATGCGGAAATCGTAAAGGACACGGTCGGCGATCTCGATTGCCGGCTCTCGGTCGAGCCGGGCCGTTATCTGGTCGGTAACGAGGGCTATTTCATGACCCGGGTGATGTTCGTGAAGCAGGGCGGTGCCCGGCGCTTCGTCATCGTCGACGGCGCCATGAACGATCTCATCCGCCCGACCCTTTATGAGGCACATCACGACATTGTCACCGTCTCCGAAACGGTCGCCGGTGAGGAGGACAGTCTGGCCGATATCGTCGGTCCGATCTGCGAAAGTGGGGATTATCTGGCCCGGGGCCGTCGTCTCGGCAAGATCAGCGACGGGGACCTTATCGTGTTGAAATCGGCGGGTGCCTACGGTGCCGTCATGAGCTCGAACTACAACTCGCGGCCGCTCGTGCCGGAAGTTCTGGTCGATGGCGATAGCTACAAAGTTGTCCGCCGGCGTCAGACGCTCGATGAAATGCTGGCTCTTGAAGAGTAGTCCGGCCGGGCTAGCTGACCTGTCGCAGGCTTGACCGGGGCGTTCGTCTCCGGGAGAGTATGAGCTATCGACAGGTTCCCGTGCCGCCGCGGGTGGTTTTGCCAGCGGGGGAGGCGGTCGGGATCCGTCCCTGATGACACGGCGCTATGCCGGGGATGGGTCTTTGCATGCGTGACGATGCCCAGACGGCTTCATTCTCCTACCGGTTGAAGGTATGGACGACCAGCCTTGTGCTGGCGTGGGAAAGATTTTTCCCGGCCTTCCGCTGGCCGCTCGCTCTGCTTGGACTGTTTCTTGGATTTTCCCTGATCGAATTGCCCCAGGCGCTGGGACAGATCAGTGGCGGCTGGCTGCAGGCGGGTTTTCTCGCCATCGTGCTCGCACTCTTCCTCTGGACATTCCGGCGCGCAATCATCGCGTTCTCCTGGCCGGACGAAAGCCAGATCCTGCGCCGGCTGGAAAGCTGGTCGGGTTTGCGGCACCGGCCGCTCTCTGCCCTGAGCGACGCGGTCGCGGGCGGCGGACGGACGGAAGCGGCTCTCTGGCAGGCGCATCTGAAGCGGCTTGGTGATGTCCGCCGGAAGGTGCATGTCGGCAGTCCCGAGCCAGTTGCGGCGCGGCTCGATCCGTTTGGCCTGCGCGCCCTTGTCGGCCTCATTCTCTTCATGGGGCTGGTCGCGGGCTGGCAGAATCCGGGCGAGCGATTGCGCGCTGCGGTCACGCCTGAACTGCGGGGCGCGGGCGCTGCGCCATCCTCGCTCGCGGATGTATGGGTCAGCCCGCCGGATTACACCGGCATGGCACCGATCCTGCTCTCCCGCTCGGCCTTGACCCGGGCGGGAGATACGTCAGAGGACGTTCCGCCAGACCCGGGAACCGTTGCGATCCCGGTTGGCAGCCGTTTCCTGGCAACCGTCAATGGCGGCGAGGAGACACCTGAGCTGATCATTGAGGACGGCGTTCTTGCGGGCACTGCCGACAGGACAGCCGAAGGCACGTCACAAGGCACCTCGGAGCGGGTCAGCTTCGAGACCATTGCGCCCGAAAGCCATCAGATACAGACACCGATTTCCCGTGGTACCCGGCTTGCCGTGATGCAGGACGATGAGGCTCTCGCTGAATGGCGCATCAATGTGCTGCCGGATCTGGTGCCGTCGGTCGATTTCACGGAGCCGCCGGCCGCCTCTGAACGGCAGGCCCTGATCCTGCGCTATGAAGCGGAAGACGACTATGGTGTGGCCCGGGTACGGGCGCTGATTCATCGCCTCGGGGATGACGGCATCACCGACGAGAAGCCGATCGAGATTGCCATGCCGGTGGTTGCTGGCGAGCGGAAGGAAATCACCGGTCGCAGTTTCAGCGATCTGACCCCGCATCCCTGGGCGGGACACAAGGTGCGGATCACGCTTGAGGCGTCGGACGATCTGGATCAGACCGGAACAAGCGCGCCGGTCGAGATGGTGTTGCCGGAGCGGGTCTTCAATCATCCGGTGGCGATCGCGGTCATCGCGCAGCGCAAGCGTCTGGTGACCGAGCCGGAAGAGCGCATCGATATTTCCGAAATCCTGCTGACCCTCGCTGCCCGGCCGGGTCGCTATTTCCACGATACTGTTGTCTTTCTCGGCCTGAAAACGGCGGCGAACAGGCTCTATTTCAAAGCGCCGGACGCGGAAGGCGTCGAAGCGCTGCAGAGCTTGCTCTGGGACGTCGCCTTGCGGATCGAGGATGGCGAGGTTTCCACCGCCATGCGCAAGCTGCGCGATGTCGAGCGCAGGCTGCAGGAGGCGCTGGCCGGGGATGCCAGCGATGAGGAGATCGAGCGGCTGATGCAGGAGATGCAGCAGGCGATCGACGAGTATCTGCGGGCCATGGCCGAACAGATGATGAAGCAGGCCCAGCGTGGCGATCAGATGCAGCGCCAGCAGATCGACCCGAACCAGATGATGCGCCGCGAAGATCTGATGAAGATGCTGGACCAGATGCGGGACATGGCGAAGACCGGTGCCCGCGACGCGGCCCGGCAGATGCTGTCGCAGCTCCAGCAGATGATGGAAAACCTGCGGATGGGCATGCAGCAGCAGCAGATGTCGCCGCAGCAGCAGGCTTTGCAGGAAATGATGCGCCAGTTGAAGGATCTGTCACAGCAGCAGCGTGACCTGATGGACAGAACCTTCCAGCAGCATCAGCGCCAGCGCGGTCAGCAACCGGGCCAGCAAGGCCAACAGGGGCAGCAGCAGGGGCAGCGCGGTCAGCAGCCGGGGCAACGTCCCGGCCAGCAGCCAGGGCAAAACGGTCAGCAACCGGGGCAGTCACCCGGCCAGGGCGACGGTCAGATGACGGCCGAGGAACTGGCGGCGGAGCTTGCGGAAATGCAGGAACAGCTGCGCAAGCAGCTCGGTGAATTCATGCGCAAGGTCGGCGAGGGCCTCGGGCAGATCCCGCAGGGTTTCGGCGACGCGGAGCAATCGATGCGCGATGCCACCGAGGCGCTTGGCGAGAACGCGCCGGGTCAGGCTGTCGGGCCGCAGGGCGATGCGCTCGGTCAGATGCAGCAGGGTGCGGAATCCCTGAACGAGGCCCTGCGTGAGATGGCGAACGGCCAGGGTCAGGAAAATCCGAACGCACAGAGCGCCGATGAGGACGATTTCGAATCGGAGGACGGCGATCCTCTGAACCGCCGACGCACCGGATACGGTTTCAACGACAACAACGATGTCCAGATCCCGACGGAAAGCGATATCCAGCGGGCCCGCCGGATCTTCGACGAGCTGCGGGAGCGCTCGGGTGACCGGTCCCGGCCGAGCCTTGAGCTGGATTATATCGAGCGTCTGCTAAAGCGGTTCTGATCGGGCGTGCCCGTTCAGACAGGTGTTATCCGTAACTTGCGTTCATTGCCTTCATCCGCCGGCCCAGCAGCTTCAACTGATTGAGAGCTTCATCCGGGTTGGAGCGGAGGAAATCCAGGAAGACGTCTTTATGCAGCGTCATCGCTCTGACGGGCGAGGTGGCGACTACATTCGCGGTCCGCACATCATCCATGAAGATTGCAAGTTCACCGACAATATCGCCCTCGCCAAGAACGGCGAGAACACGGTTATCGGCTGGGTGTAATACTCTCACCTCACCCTCAATAATGACGTAGGCCATATCGCCCACATCGCCTGCACGGATGATCGTCTCTTCAGGATTGAAGATGTGACATTCGTAGGATTGAAGGAAGTTGTAGAGATTATTCTGGTGCAGGAAATCGATAAAGATGTCCTGCAGATCACGCACATCCAGAAGCATGGGCAGCACTTTGACCGTGATTCCAGGCACCTCGAAACTGTCGCCGACCTTCTTGAAGCCGATCCGTCCCAGCATCCGCCCGATCAATGGATTGACTGGCGCCAAAACCCAGTCTGTATTTTGCGAGCACCCGTAATAGCAAGCCATCAAAATCAGCGCATTTGCCACCTGTGACGATCTGTATTGTTTGAGTATGCAGAAATGCCCAGAGCTCGCCCGAACGGCATCTGGGGGAATCAACGATCCGTAATCGTAAAAATCATCCGCATGCAAGCCGACGTCCGAATCAAGGATAATGCGCATTCCGCCGATCACCACGTCATCGATGACCGCGACGATATTCGTGGATGTGGGATAGGCGTCAAACCGGTCAAATACCCGACCGTCGGGTTTTGCTGGGAACAAGCCTTCCTCGATGCAGAAAACCTCGTGCCGGACTTTATAAAGCTCATCCAGCAAGGCAGGTGTATCAGCGATCTTTATCTGAATTGGCATTAAGACACTTTTTCCGAAGAGTGATTAGATGTTTGACGTCGCGGCAACCATGAACTCCCCCTTATGGAGGGCAGTTTCCGGGGGCCGGGACAGATATTCCAAATACGCTTTGTCATCATCCAGAATGGCATCGCACTTGAAGGAGACGCCTGCCAGAAACGCCCCGATTGTCGAGGGTTCGATGCACCATTCAAGAGGTTCTTTCTTCACCTGAAGGTAAGCTCGCAGCAGCCAGGTGGAATTATTCTCAGAGGACCCGAACGGCGCCAATGCGGTGAAAAGGAAAGCGGCTTTGGGGTCGAACTTCTGGATATCTTTGAATGTATTGATGACGGAGCCTTCATCCAGATACATGAAAACGCCCTCACAAATGAAAACCGTGGAGGCGTTTGGCTCGATTATGTTTTGCGAGGACAGTGCCGCATACAGGCCTTCATCGGACAGGTCGAAAGCCAGAAAAGACAGATTGTCTCCCGGTGCTGAGACCGCATTGATGATCGCGACTTTTTCCTGGCTGGTTGACGGGTGATCAATCTCGACAAATTTCACGTCCGGGTATTTTTTGTGCAAATTCCAGGCGAGAAGATCAAAGCCAGCGCCGATATTCACGACTTGCCGGGTGCCTGATGCAATCAGCTTTTCGACGTTACTCAGGAAGAATTTTTTCCGCAGCGCGTAGTGAACGCTGATGTTCGGTGCCAGAAGTTTCTCGAAGATGCGCAGCAGGCGTGTCGAGATCACGCCTTCCACTTGTTCAATGCGGCGCCGTCCTTCCGGTGAGGCGGATAAGAATGTCCGTATCGACTGTCTGATATCGGCGTCTACAAGTGGTGCGTATAGCGGCTGATTCGATGCCCACAAAAGCCCTTGCATGACTGTGTAAGCTGTCGAGCTGGCTTTATTGGCATCCATCGTCGCGATTCCTGATCAGAATGAGGGGGGGTGTCCTATGCCGGCATTACCCACACCTAATACAGGCTTATACCGTTGCCGCAAATGGAACTCGGCTGGTGTTCGGACGGGCGGTTCGTACTGCCGGAATGGGTTAATATCCGAGGCCGCCGCCGAGAGCTTGTTCTGAAAAGGTGATGGTCACCTCCGCCGCATCGGCGCCGGGTTGCGGCAGCTCGTACTCGAAGTTGGTCTTCTCGCCCGGCAGCATGACCTGGTTTTCCGCCCGGAACAGCCATTCCTGCATGACGTCGCCCTGGCTGCCGGTGAGCTTGCCGGCCAATGTCGGAACGGTTTGCATCTGTTCCGTCGGGTTGCGGATCTCTCCCTTGATGACCAGCAGCTCGATAGAGCCGTCCGCCTTGCGCCAGGCGGCGACATTCTGGATCACCAGCTCCTCGCCGATCACCGGAACACCCAGCCCGATCGAGGCATAGAGCCGGTCGATCGGCGGCCAGGCGGCGACCAGAGAGCCCCGTGCGCCAAACAGAACTGCGAGCACGACCAGCACGGCGATACCGGCGATCGCGGCGACCAGTCCCTTGCGCCGGCGCTTCGGTGGCCGGGACAGCGGCATGCGGCCGCGCGGGATCGGCGGCGCGCCGAACACGCCTTCCTGATCTTCTTGCTGTTCGTCGTTTACGAAGGCGGGTTCCACGTCGGGATCGGCCTCGCCGCTGCCGAAGCGTCCGAACGGGACGACCTCTTCTTCTTCGCCGTCGGGCGTGTCGGGTTCGTCGGCAGGCTTGGCCGCGGCAGGTTGAGCGGCAGGCTTCGGCGCCTTCTTTTCTTCCAGCATTTCCAGTGTCTGATGCCACTCGTGGCTGCACTTGCTGCACCGGAGCTTGCGGCCCTTGGGGCCGATAGCGTTGTCCGGTACGCTGAAAGACTGACTACATTCGGGACAGGTGAGTTTCATGTGATCCTGTTGTCCACTGACGGTCCGGCCACTATAGGCAAAGCCGACGGTCGCGCCTACTGTCCGCCACGCTTCAACACCGGCACTTTCAATAGCCGGGCTTTCAATGGTGCTGACGATCTGAAATCATGGGGACTTGAGCAACCGGAAAATCTCGCGAAACCATATTTGCGGGTCGGTCCGGAGTCTGGGCCCGATATCTGGGCCCCGGTAACTGGGAGAGGGAGGCGCGCCGCGCCGTGATCCAGTTTGACAAGGTGGAGCTCCGCTATCCCGGGAGTCCGGCAATCCTCAGCGATGTTAATTTCGCGGTCGAGGAAAGCTCGTTCCAGTTCATCACCGGGGCGAGCGGGGCCGGAAAATCGAGCCTGCTGAAGCTGATGTATCTCGGGCTGAAGCCGTCGCGCGGACGACTGTCCCTGTTCGGTCAGAACGCGGCGACCATCGGCCGGGACGGTATTCCGGCGTTGCGTCGGCGCATCGGTATCGTGTTCCAGGACTTCCGGCTGATCCCGCATCTGAGCGCGCTGGACAATGTCGCGCTGCCGTTGCGCATCGCCGGGGCGCGCGAATCGGCGATCCGCGAATACGTTCCGGAGTTGCTTGAATGGGTTGGCCTCTCCGGCCATTTCGACTCCCTGCCGCACACGCTGTCCGGTGGACAGCAGCAGCGCGTGGCCATCGCCCGTGCCGTGATCGGCAGGCCGCAGCTCTTGCTCGCCGACGAGCCGACGGGCAATGTCGACGACGGCGTGGCCATCCGGCTGCTCTATCTCTTCGAGGAATTGCACAAGATGGGCACCACGGTGCTGATCGCGACCCATAACAGGGCGCTGGTGGAGCGTTTCACCTATCCCTGCCTGAATGTCGATGGCGGGCGCGTGACCCGTGTCCGCGGACCGGGTAGCCGGCGTAGCGAGCCGCGTCCTGTCGGTGCGGCAACCAGCGGCGGGACCAGCAATCCCAGCAAGCACCGTCACAGGGGCTGAGGCATGGCTCTTATTCCCCGCGGCGACATTCCCCTGTCGCACGATCCATCCGCCCGCTACCTGCCCTGGCTACTTGGCATCATGTGCTATTTCGCCGTGCTCGCCTCGGTCGGGGCGGTCACATCGCATCAGCTCGCCGCGCGCTGGGATTTTGCGCTCGGCAGTGTGGTCACGGTGCAGATTCCGGCGGCGGTTACAGAAGGAAGCGATGCGCCTCGGCTGAGCCAGGCGGAACGGATGATGCGGCAGTTGCCGGGGATCCTGCGGCTGGTCCGGGTCGATACCTCCCGCAGCGCCGAGCTGCTGGCGCCGTGGCTCGGTGCCGAACTCGCTGCCGACTTGCCCCTGCCGCGCCTGTTCGATCTGCATTTCGCCGCCCCACCGGAGGTCGATCTGAAACAGTTCGAAGCCCGGCTCGGTGAACTTTTCCCGGGCGCCATGGTCGAGGCCCATACCCAGTGGATGAGCCATGTGGCCAAGCTGACCCGGGCTGTCGAGGTGCTTGGCCTGACGGTGCTGGCGCTGGTCATGGGGGCCTCGGTCGTCGCCGTGATCTTCGCCGTGCGCACCTCGGTCTCGATCCACCGTGAGGTGATCGCCATCCTGCATCTGATCGGCGCCCGTGACGGCTATATCGCCTCCGAATTTCAGGCCCACGTCCTGAAGATGGCGCTGCGCGGCGGTCTGGTCGGCGGGTTTCTTGCCGTTGCGACGCTGGCCGGCGTCGCCGCGGCCTTGGAGCCGGAGGCGGTCGATGGCGCCAACCTGATCCCGACCCTGCTCGGAGGGTTGCCCGCCGGGGTGGTCGAATGGAGCCTGATCGCGTCTGCGCCGGTGCTGGTTGCCCTTGTCGCCTGGATTGCCGCGAGGCTTTCCGTGCTCGGCGCGCTCAGAAGGATGAACCCGTGAGCGCGGAGGGCCGGCAGGAAAGCCGGAAACATGGCCGGGACTGGAAGGCAGGACCGCTCAAGGGATGGCTGGTCGGCCTTCTGAGCGTTGTCACCGTGGCGGGCGGTCTCTGGATTGGCGGGTTTTTCTGGTTCCTGGCCGTTATGCCGTCGGATGCGCCGCGTGCCACGCCTGAGGCCGATGCCATTGTGGTGCTGACCGGTGGCAGCCGGCGGATTCCGGTCGCTGTCTCCCTGCTGCTTGAAGGCCATGCGAAGGCGTTGCTGGTCTCCGGGGTCAACGATATCGTCAGCCCGTCCGAATTCCGGGCGGTCATGGCGGAGAGCGGTGTCGCCGTCGATCAGGAGATGATGGATTGCTGCGTGGCGCTTGGATATGGCGCGCACGACACCATCGGCAATGCCGAGGAGGCGGCCAACTGGATGAAGTCGGGCGGCTATCGCTCGATGATCCTCGTCACCTCGAATTATCACATGGCCCGTTCGCGAATCGAGTTCCGCGCGGCGATGCCGGATATCGAGATCAGCGAATACCCGGTGCGTCCGGCCGATCCGGGCCTTGCCGAATGGTGGAAATCGCCGCAGTCGCGCTTCCTGATTCTGTCGGAATACGTCAAATACCAGGCTGCCTGGCTGCGGGTGACAGCGGCTTCGATGATGCCGGAGTGAGGCTTATCGTGTTATGCTGCCGTTTCGGCGTGACACGATAGACATGTGATCATGGTGCATATATATAGCGTTCTCCCAATAGCGCGCGGCTATATATAGTGTTTGACGAGATAGAACGGACGAGCCCGGAATGACTTCAATCGCCCCGGTTTCCCAGCAGATTTGGGACATGAAGTACCGCCTGAAGACCGCAGACGGCGAGCCCGTCGATCGCACGATCGAGGACAGCTGGCATCGTGTCGCGCGGGCTTTGGCCGAGGTCGAGACCGATCAGGAGGCATGGGCGGAGAAGTTTTATACCGCGCTCGCCGATTTCCGTTATCTGCCCGCCGGCCGGATTTTCGCCGGCGCCGGCACCGGCCGTCAGGTCACGCTCTTCAACTGTTTCGTCATGGGAACGGTTCCGGACAATATGGCCGGGATCTTCGAGGGCCTGAAGGAAGCGGCTCTGACCATGCAGCAGGGTGGCGGCATCGGCTACGATTTCTCCACCATCCGGCCGCGCGGCGCGCGGGTGCACGGGGTGGCGGCGGACGCATCCGGCCCGCTCTCCTTCATGGATGTCTGGGACGCCATGTGCCGCACCATCATGAGCGCGGGCTCCCGCCGTGGCGCCATGATGGCGACGCTGCGCTGCGATCATCCGGACGTGGAAGCTTTCATCGAGGCGAAACGGGACCCGGCCCGGCTGCGCATGTTCAATCTCTCCGTCCTCGCCACCGATCCTTTCATGGATGCGGTGAAGCAGGACGATCCCTGGGATCTCGTGTTCGACGGCACCGTCTACAAGACCGTGCAGGCGCGCGATCTGTGGGACAAGATCATGGCCGCGACCTATGCCTATGCCGAGCCGGGCGTGATCTTCATCGACCGCATCAACAAGCGGAACAACCTGCATTACTGCGAGACGATTGCCGCCACCAACCCGTGCGGCGAGCAGCCGTTGCCGCCCTATGGCGCCTGCCTGCTCGGCTCCATCAACCTCGCCCGCTTCGTGAAGAACCCGTTCGAAGAGAATGCGGAGCTGGATATGGACGAGCTGGCCCGCGTGGTGCCGCTCGCCGTCCGGATGATGGACAATGTGGTCGACGCCTCGAAATTCCCGCTTCCGGAGCAGGAACATGAAGCCCAGGCCAAGCGCCGCATCGGTCTTGGCGTTACGGGCCTGGCCGACGCCCTGATCTTCTGCGGTCTGCGCTACGGCTCGCCGGACGCGGTGGCGATGACGGAGAAATGGATGGCCGCGCTGCGCCGTCACTCCTATCTCGCCTCGGTCGATCTGGCGAAGGAGAAGGGTGCGTTCCCGCTGTTCGACGCGGACAAGTATCTGGCCAGCGAATCGGTGAAAGAGCTGGATCAGGACGTGCAGGACGCGATCCGGGAGCATGGCATCCGCAACGCCCTGCTGACCTCCATCGCGCCGACCGGCACCATCTCGCTGGTCGCGGACAATGTGTCCTCCGGCCTCGAGCCGGTCTTCAGCTATGCCTATAACCGCACCGTGCTGATGCCGGACGGCAGCCGCAAGACCGAAGAGGTCTCGGACTATGCCTACCGGATGTACAAGCACCTGAAGGGTGACGATGCGGAGCTGACGGACGCCTTTGTCAGTGTCCAGACCCTGACGCCGAAAGACCATGTGGCGATGCAGGCGGCGGTGCAGAAATACATCGACAGCTCGATCTCCAAGACCATCAACGTGCCGGTCGATATTTCCTTCGAGGATTTCAAGGACGTCTATCTCTCGGCCTACGAGCAGGGCTGCAAGGGCTGTACGACCTACCGCCCGAACGAGATCACCGGCTCGGTGCTGAGTGTCTCGGACGAGAAGAAGGAAGAAGCCTCACCGGCTCCCGCCAACACGCCCGCCAACACGAACGAGGAAGCGGCAACCACGACAGATCCGGCGGCGAACCCTGATGTGGTCTACATGACCGAGCCTTTGGGGCGGCCGGAGGAGTTGCCGGGCAAGACCTACAAGATCAAGTGGCCGGAGAGCGACCACGCCATCTACATCACCATCAACGACGTGATGCAGTCCGGCCACCGCCGTCCGTTCGAGGTCTTCATCAATTCCAAGAACATGGAGCATTACGCCTGGACCGTGGCCCTGACCCGGATGGTCAGCGCCGTATTCCGGCGCGGCGGCGATGTTTCCTTCGTGGTCGAGGAGCTGAAAGCGGTGTTCGATCCGCGCGGCGGCTGCTGGATGGGCGGCAAATACGTCCCCTCCCTGCTCGCTGCCATCGGCGGCGTGATCGAGCAGCATCTGCAGGATATTGGCTTCCTGAAGGACCCGGACACGCTGGAAATGGATTTCGGCGGGAAGAAAAAGGTCGTCAATGACGGCCCGGTCGCCGGCGGCCCGATCCCGGCCCAATGCCCGACCTGCGGCTCCGTCTCCCTGATGAAGCAGGAAGGCTGCGACCTGTGTACGAGCTGCGGCTATTCGAAGTGCGGCTGAGGGACTGACGCCTCACTCCTCTTCTTTTCCCAAACCTCCACACCGTCATCCCGAACTTGATTCGGGATCCATTGATGGCGGGTAAAGCTCTATGATCCGTGGATCCCGACCTTCGTCGGGATGACGAGGTGGGGAGGCTGAGGTCTCACTCTTCCTCATTCTCCGCCCCCTATTCTCCCAACGATAAATAGCCGTCATTCCCGCGAAAGCGGGGACCCAGAGATCATAGGGCGAGATCCGTGCTCCCCTGGGTCCCCACTTGCGTGGGGATGACGTATTAGGGGGCGGACAGGCTCCCCCCTCCACCGTCATCCCGGACTTGATCTGGGATCTTTTGCAGGCAGATTCCGCCTTACGATCTGACAGATCCCGGCTCGGTGGCCGGGATGACGTTTAAGAGCGGGCGGGACTTAAATCCGCCCGTCATAGCTCTGCCTATCGATCCGGCAGGCGCAGAGGGTGAAGGTGTCGGTGGCGAGGCCTGTTCTGATCGCGGCAGCGAGCGTCTTCCGGTCCTCGCACCAGATGCCAATGCCGCCGAGCGCTTCGGCGATGGCGACGAAATCGGTCTCCTGCATGTCGACCCCGGCATTGCCGTAGCTCATCTCCCGCTGCTTCTTCTCGATCAGCGCCAGCGAGGCGTCGACGAAGACCACGACGATGACCGGCAGCTTCAGGTCGCGCAGCGTTACCAGCTCACCCAGCACCATCTCCAGCCCGCCGTCGCCGGTGAAGGCCACGACCGCCCGGTCCGGGGCGGCGAGTTTGGCGCCGGTGGCAAGCGGCAGGGCGCAGCCCATGGTGCAGAGGCCGGTGGATTGCAGGACCGCGTGCGGCACCTGGGCTTCCCAGACCTGGCTGGCGAGAATGCGGTGGGCGCCGCTGTCTATGGTCAGCACCGTGTCGGGCGGGGTGTTGGCGCGGACGGTGGTGGTGATGGCGGCGGGGCCCCAGGCCTCATTCTGGCCGAAGGCGCCGGCAAGGGCGGAACGGGTATCGGCGATGAGGGTGCCGGGCCAGGTGGCGCGCGGCGCGACGCCATCTCCGAGGGCCTTCAGGCTTTCGCCGACATGGGCGTGGAAGGTCATCGTGGCGTCATGCATGTAGGAATATTCGGGCGCGGCCAGCAGCTCGACGATTGTCTTCTCCGCCGGGTCCCAGAGGTTCTGCCAGCCGGGGCGCATCTCGATCGGGTCATAGCCTGCGAGCAGGATGAAATCCGCCGCCTCGATCACCGGTTTCAGGTGCGTGTCGGCGAGCGGCGACAGGCCGGCGCCGCCGAGGGACAGCGGATTGTCTTCGGCCAGGACGCCTTTCGCCTTGTAGCTGGCGATCACCGGGGCGCCGAATTTTTTGGCAAACCCGGCCAGCGTTTCGGCAGCACCCTGATTGACCACGTCGAGCCCGGCGATGATCAGTGGGCGCTCGGCCTTGGCCAGCGCAGCACGGGCGGCATCCAGAGCGTCTCCTGGCGCGGGAGTGGAGGGCTGCGGCGCGGGGCGTCTGACCGGTTTGGCGTCCGTGATCTCTTTCGCCGCGACGGCGATTGGCAGATCGATATGCACGGGGCCCGGCCGGTCCGCCATGGCGAGGCGCACCAGCTTGTCGATCAGCGCGTCCGCGTTCTTTTCGGGCATGGTGACGCTGGCCTTGGTGACCGGGCCGAAAACCTTTGTGTGATCGAAGACCTGATGGTTGTAGGTCACGGCCTCGCCCGCATCGACGCAGCCGGTGAGCACGATCAGGGGCACCCGATCCTGCTCCGCATTGGCGGTGACGTTGACCGCGTTCGCGGCGCCCGGCCCGACGGTACAGACCAGCACGCCCGGCGCACCGGTCATGTGCCAGATGCCTTCGGCCATGAAGCCGGCGGCGTTCTCATGCTTGGCCAGCAGGAAGCGAATGCCCGCTTTCTCCAGCGCATCCACCAGAGTCAGGACTTCGCCCCCTGGCACGCCAAAGGCATAGCGGACCCCCGCCTCGTACAGGCGGCGGGCAATCACATCGGCAATACGCATGGGACTTCCTTATACGAGGCTATTCAGCAGCCAACCGCACCGCGGCCTCTTTTTCGGCGAGGCGCAGATGCCCGTCGCGGGTCTGCGGCAATTTCCGTTCGAGAATGCGGGAGGCGACGACGGTGCGCAAGATCTGCGCGGTGCCTCCGCCGATCGTGAACATGCGGGCGTCCCGCTGCATCCGTTCCATCGGATAGTTCCGGGAGTAACCGCGCGCGCCGAACACCTGCAGGGCATCCGTCGTCACCTTGATGGCCATCTCGGACGCCATGATCTTGGCCTGCGCCGCCAGGGTCGCGTCCGGGAACGGGGCGCTCGGACCTTCGGCGCTGGCCGCCGCCCGCCAGATCAGCGAGCGGGCGGCTTCGAGCTGCACGGACATATCCGCGAGCATCCATTGCAGGCCCTGGAATTCGGCAATCGGGCGGCCGAACTGCTCGCGCTCTCCGGCGAAGGCGAGGGCGTGACGGTAGGCACCGGCCGCGATGCCCATGCCGACGGTTCCGGCGCCGACGCGCTGGGCGTTATAGGCGCTCATCAGATCGGCGAAACCGCGCTTGAAACCGCTCGGCGGCAGCAGAGCCATGGAAGCCGGGATTTCCAGATCATTGAAGATCACTTCGGTTTCCGGAATGCCGCGCAGGCCCATCGTCGGCTCGCGGGTGCCGATGACAAGTCCGTCTGCCTTGTCCTTGTCGGCGAGGAAGCCGCCGATGCCAAGCTCGGTGCCGTCCTCGTCGAAGACGCGGGCGAAGATCAGGTGCAGGCGGGAAACGCCGCCGCCGGTGATCCAGTGCTTCTTGCCGTTCAGCACATAGGTATCGCCCCGCTTGTCGGCCCGTGTGGTCATCAGCGTCGCGGCACTGCCGGCATCCGGCTCGGTGATACAGATCGCCAGCTTGTCGCCGCCGAGCACATGCTCGGCGCCAAGCTTCTTCTGGGCCTCGGTGCCGTAGGTCATGATGGCCGAGATCGCGCCCATATTGCCCTCGACCACGATGCGACCGGTAACGCCGCAGGCCGCCGCCAGCTCCTCGATCACCAGCACGGTGTCGAGATAGGAGCGGCCCGGCCCGCCATAGTCTTTCGGCACGGTCATGCCCATGAATCCGGCGTCGGTCAGCGCTTTCACATTGTCCCAGGGATATTGCTCGCTGCGATCCACCTCGGCGGCGTTCGGGGCGATCACATCCGCCGCAAGGGCGCGGGCGCGGGCCTGCAGGTCTTTCTGCTCCGGGGTCAGGTCGAAAAACATGGCTGCTTCCTCACGCGGGTCTTCTTGATTTTGGTAGAGCGCGAAATTCACGCGCCTCTCACGGGTCCGTGAAGTGTGCGGTTGGGAATAACTTCAGGCAAGCGCATATTTCTGATACTTAAAATCAAAAATATTGAAGAAGAGTCGATGTCACTTCGCCGCCTGCAGATCTTTCTCGAAGTCGCCGCCCGGGGCAGTTTTGCCGCTGCTGCGGATCGGCTCGGGCTTGCCCAGTCCGCCGTCAGCATGCAGATGCGGACTTTGGAGCAGGAGCTGGGCGCGGATCTGTTCGACCGGTCCCGCCGCCCTCCGGTATTGAATGACCGGGGCACCGCACTGATCCCGCAGGCACGGGCGATCCTGACTCAATACGAGGATCTGAAACAGTCGGTGCAGCCCGACGGGCATATCGCGGGCACGCTCCGGCTCGGCGTGATCCAGACCGCGAGCACTGCTGTTCTACCGGGTGCGTTGACCAGCTTGCATGAGAGATTTCCGGATCTGCGGGTGCGGATCGAAAGCGGCCTTTCCGCGGGCCTGCTGGGGCGGGTTGCGCATGGGGAGCTGGATGCCGCCATTCTGACGGCGCCGGATCGTCTGCCTCCGGAACTAAAGGACCACTTGATTTTCGAGGAGCCGCTCTCGGTGATCGCGCCGTCGGCGCTTGCGGGCGCGAGTGACGCGGAATTGCTGACGCGCCATCCCTTCATCCGCTTCAACAGGCGTACCGGCGTTGGCCGGATCATCGAACATGCACTGCGCCGTCGCGGCCTCGCTGTGGATGAGGCGATGGAGCTGGATGCGATCGAGCCGATCATCGAGATGGTGTCCTGCGGGCTTGGCGTGGCCGTCGTGCCGGCCTATGCGCTCGATCCGGGGACGCGGGACGCTATCCGGGTTTTGCCGTTCGGGGACCCTGTTGCGACCCGCAAGGTCATCGTTGTCGAGCGGCACGCCTCGACCCGGTCCGCCCTGACCGCCGTGCTCGTCGAGGCATTGACCGGCTTGCACTAATGGTCTTGCGGGTTAATCGCGATAAATAATGTCGTCCGGACCGCTCTCTGCCTTTCGCAGGGGCAAACATCCGCGAGCAGCGCTCAATGGATCCGGTCCTCCGGACGTGGCGGCTTGCCGCCGGTGCCCGGCCGAACGGTATTAAGTCCTGTCTGGATCAGCCCTGGCGGGTGCCCTCGAAGCAGAAATTCTCCAGCTCCTCGCCCCGGGCGAACCGGTCGAGATTGGCGGCGACGAAGGCCCAGCGGCGGTTGGCCATCTCGTTGCTCCAGGCCGAGTTGTGCGGCGACATGATGATATTGTCGAGCTTCTGGAACGGGAATTTGGACGGCCAGGGATTGGGGTCTTTCTTCGACGGGTAGGTGTACCAGACATCGATGATCCCGCCCCGGATCTGTTTGCTCGACAGCGCCTCGTAAAGCGCTGCCTCGTCGACTACGGCGCCGCGCCCGACATTGCAGATCACCGCGTCGGACTTCATTTTGCCGAAGGCTTCGCGGTCGATCATGCTGCGCGTGTCGTCGTTCAGCGGCGCGGTGACGATGACGAAATCGCTTTCCGCCAGCAGCGTGTCCATGTCGTCGAGGGTGCCGTACCAGTCGACCACGTCAGGCTCGTCCCGCTTGGTCCGGGACAGCGCCATGACCCGCATGTCGAAGGCTTTGCAGCGCTTGGCGACTTCGCGGCCGATATGGCCGTAGCCGACGATACCGACGGTGGCGCCGCGCATCTCGCGGTGCATCGGGCCTTTCGAGATGTCCCGGCCATTGAAGGATTTCTCCTTCATCATCGGATGGGTCTCGCGCAGCAGGCCGGTCTGGAATTCCAGCATGCCGGCCAACACATGTTCGGCGATCGTGGTCTCATGCTCGAAGGTGTTGCAGAAAACAGTGCCTGCCGGGATCTTCTCCGGCCCGGTCCAGTCGTAGCCGGTAAAGGGGATCTGGAAGAGCTTCAGCGGAATGCCCTGGGGCAGATCCGGCACGCCGCCGCCGACCAGCACATCCACATCCGCGACCCGTTCGCGGAAGGCATCCTCGCCGTCATCCTTGGCCCAGGTCTTGATCTCCCAGTCCGTTTCCAGATTGCTCTTCAGCATCTCGTAGCGCGGGCTGCCTTTCGGCTGGGTCAGGAGCAGGCGATAGGTTTTCGACACGGGATATCTCTTTCTCGGCGCGGATAACGGAACGGCTCGGGGCCACGCTTCGACATAGACCGGCGGCGGATGGCGGGCAAGAGCCGGTGCGTGCACGATTGTCGGCGACCAGCGCGATCAATGCCGGAACGTAGATTCTGCATACCGCAATATTCGAGTGCAGGGCGCGCTGGAATAGATCACACTCGCGCGCTTCCAAGATTACGCATCCAGAGGACGACATGGCCGAGCGGGAACCGAGCATCACGACATGGCAACAGGGCACGCCAAAAGCAGGTGCGGCGGCGTGCGGCAATGCCGATGCGTCCCGCGCGGCACTGGATATCCTCGAAGCCGGCGGTAACGCCATCGATGCGGCGGTTGCGGCAGCTTATGTCATGGGCACGGTGGAGCCGCTTGATTCCGGCATCGGCGCCGGCGGCTTCATGATCCTGCATGATGCCGCCAGCGGAAAGACGGAGTCCGTCGATTTCCTCGGCGTGGCCCCGATGACCGCGCGTTACGATCTCTATCCATCCGTGGATACCGACAACGCTTATGTCGTCCGGGTGAAGGGCCGCGAGAATGAACGCGGGCATCGCTCGGTTGCGGTCCCGGGATCGGTGCGCGGGCTCGGCGAGGCGCAGACGAAATTCGGCAAGCTGGCGATGGCCGACGTGCTGGAGCCGGCGATCGGGTTGGCGGAAGGCGGCTTCAAGGTCGGGCACAAGGCGGCCCTGCGTATGGCCCGCACGGAAGCACTGCTGAGCCTGACGGAAGCGACGCGTAAACTTTTGCTGAAGCCGGATGGCAGTCTCTACCGGGCAGGGGAAGAGATGGCCAATCCGGAATATGGCCAGTCCCTGCGGATGATCGCGAAAGACGGCCCGGACTGTTTCTACAAAGGCGCCCTTGCGGATCTGTTGCTGGCGGAGATGGAGGCGCATGACGGCTTTCTCAGCCGCGCCGATCTCGAAAGTTACGCGGCGATCTGGCGGGCGCCTGCGACCGCACGGTTCAAGGGGCATGACGTCGCGACCATGCCGCCGCCGTCATCGGGCGGGTTGGTTTTCGGCGGACTGGCGGCGCTGGAGGGCGAGAGCGTCACGGACGGCGCGCATTACGATCTGCTGGCGGGCGCGATGCTGGAGATGTTCCGGAAGCGGGCCGCCGGATATGGCGATCCGGCATTCGTGAACGTCGCCGCCGGGGAGTCGAGCGAGACCACAAGTCTCGCCGTGATCGACCGGGACGGGAATGCGGCCTGCATCACCTATTCCAACAACAACCATTCAGGCGTGGTGCTGCCGGGGACGGGCATTCTGCTGAACAACCAGATGATGCTGTTCAGCCCATGGCCCGGGAACCCGAACGAGGTTGTCGGTGGCAAGCGTCCGGTATCCAGCATGATGCCGAGCCTGATGTTCCGGGACGGCAAGGTGCGCATGGCCATCGGTGCTTCCGGATCGACCCGGATTCCGACGTCGATCATGCAGGTGTTGTTCAACAGCCTGGTACTCGGCGATGCATTGCCGGATGCGGTCGGCCGTGCCCGGCTGCATGCGGAAACCGAGACGCTTCTGGCGGATGCCGAGCTTGAGGAGACCGTCGCCGGCATTGCCGGGGCGCGGGGGCTGCAGCTCAAGCTCAGCCCGGGCCGGGACCCGATGCTGGCCTCGGTGCAGGCGGTCGCGGTGAATGAAGATGGCAGCATGGCCGCCGTCGGCGATCCCCGGGCCAGGGCCGCGGGGATGGTGCGCTAGCGGGCGTTCGGACGAGGGCTGTCAGACACACGTCAGGTGCGCGTCAGTTCCCGGAATTGTCCGCCGCGAAATCGGCTTTCATGCGCTCTTCCAGCTTCAGAAGATCTTCCGGCGGCTGCAGGCCTTCGGCACGCATGGTGTTGAGAATCCGCTCAAGCTGTTCCCATGCCTCACGCAGATCGGCATTCTCTTCTTCGACAGATTCCAGAAGCAACTGGGCGCTCATGGTCAGATCGTCTTGTGGCATGTCTTGCTCCTGTTTGCCGACCTGCCCGGGTATGACCGGGCCTTGCCGAAGTGTACTCTGCTCCGTGTGCGCGGGACAGGCGAATGAAGGACAGCCCTTATGACGCAAAGCAGCGGATCGGTGACCTTGGTACTGGGCGGCGCCCGCTCGGGCAAGAGCCGTTATGCAGAAAGTATCTGCCGGCAAACGGAGCGCGCATTGATCTATGTCGCGACCGCCGAGGCGCATGATGACGAGATGAAGGCCCGCATCGCGCAGCACCGTGCGGACCGTGCGGCGGACGGCTGGCAGACCATTGAGGAGCCGCGTGGTCTTGCGGCCATCCTGAAAGGGGAGACGGAGCCCGGCCGGGTTCTGCTCGTCGATTGTCTGACGCTTTGGCTGACGAACCATCTTCTTGGCGATGCGGATATCGAGGCGGAGATAGAGCGGCTTTGTGCGGCCGTCAGTGCGTCATCCGCCGATCTGGTGCTGGTCGCCAACGAGGTCGGGTTCGGCATCGTGCCGGAGAACAGGCTCGCCCGCGCCTTCCGCGATCATGCGGGGCGTCTCAATCAGCGCATCGCGGCGATCGCGGACAGGGTGACCCTGGTCGTTGCCGGACTTCCGGTTCAGGTAAAGGGAAGCTGAAAAGCGGCCTCAGAAAAACGTCCATTCGCCGGAAAGCCCGCGCACGCGCAGCACCGAAACCAGATAAATAGCGGCCAAAACGGCAATCACGGCGATCGCTGCAAGATCCAGCGTTCCGTTCGTGACGGCTTTGAAAGCCAACCATGACATGAGGCACGGCGCGGCGATCCACGTCGTGGTCCTGACCCAGAGACGGCTTGCCTTTATAGCGTGCCGTCTGCGTGTGAAATAGCGCCGTCCCATCAGCAAACCTTTCAAACGTAAATGAGGAGACGATTTAACTAATTAAACGATATGTGTTTACGTATTGTAAATTAAAATCGGAAGGCGCATAATAGTATGCGGTGAGTCCCTTAGCCGATTCTCCTTGTGAGAACTCACTTGAATCGAAATGGCCCGGTCGTCATGACCGGGCCACTTTTTTGTCTCCAGAGCGCACAGCCCGGACGCGCTCCACGACATTTACACCGATAGAATTCTCTGGAAACGGCGCCTGAAATGGTGTCAGTCGGCGTGAACCTGAAAACCGGCGGGAACGCGTAGTTATGATCGAGGCGGCATTGCAGAGCGTGGGCGGTATCCTTTGCCTGGCGCTGGTGTTCGACGCTGTGATCGGCGATCCGCCCGCCCTGTGGAACAGGCTGCCGCACCCGGTCGTTCTGTTCGGCAATCTGATCGGCTGGGGCGAGACCCGCTGGAACCGGCCCGGGGCCGGCGATGCGGCCCGCCGTCGGGGCGGTGTCTTTCTGACCGTCCTTCTGCTTGCCGCCGCCGCGCTGGCTGGCTGGCTGCTGCATCGCCTTGTTTCTTTCGTAAGCTACGGATGGCTTCTGGAAGCGGCGATTGCGTCCGTCTTCCTGGCGCAGAAAAGCCTTCACGATCATGTCGCCGCAGTGGCACGTGCCTTCGAGACGGACGGCTTGCCGGGCGCGCGCCGGGCGGTTTCGATGATCGTCGGACGCGATCCCGAACAACTGGACGAGGGCGGCGTCAGCCGGGCGGCCATCGAGACGGCGGCGGAGAATTTTTCCGACGGCGTGGTGGCGCCGGCTTTCTGGTACCTGCTTGCCGGCCTGCCGGGCCTGCTTGCCTACAAGGCGCTGAACACGGCCGACAGCATGATCGGCCACAAGAACGACCGGTATCGGGAATTCGGCTGGGCATCCGCCCGGCTGGACGATCTGGCGAACCTCATCCCGGCGCGCTTATCGGCTGTGCTGATATGGGCTGCCGCTTTCGTGGTGCCCGGCGCGGATGCCCGCTCGTCTGTTCGGGCCACCCTGCGGGATGCCCGTCTGCACCGCTCGCCCAATGCAGGCTGGCCGGAGGCGGCGATGGCGGGCGCGCTCGGGCTGCGCCTTGCCGGGCCGCGCGTCTATGGCGGCAAGATTGTCGAGGATGCCTGGATGGGCGCGGGCGGTGGCGATGCCGGCATGGGCGATATCCGGCGGGCGCTTACCCTGTTTCGCCTGGCCTGTGGCGCGCTGATCCTTCTCACGGGGTTCCTGGCGCTGACCGCTTGAACCCGGCTCTACAGATCTGGCCCTCTACAGATATGACGGGCAGCCGTACGAATTTATTCGGACCGGCCGGACAGGCTTGTCTTTATGGTCCGGGGTGGATTACACCCCGCCACCCCGAGAATTCGAAGGCAGCAAGAGACGTGTCTGCTCAGCCAACCATCAATCGCCGGGTCTGGACGCTTGCCTGGCCCGTCGTGCTGTCCAACCTCACGGTGCCGCTCGTCGGTGCGGTGGATACCGCCGTGGTCGGCCATCTGGATGCGGCCTTCTATATCGGCGGCGTGGCGCTCGGCTCCCTGCTGTTCAATTACATCTATTGGGGTTTCGGCTTCCTGCGCATGGGAACGACCGGTTTCGTCGCCCAGGCGAAAGGCGCCGGTGACGGGACGGAGGTTCTGGCCAGCCTCGGCCGGGCTTTGCTGCTGTCTCTTTTCTTTGGCGGGATCTGCCTCGCTCTGACAGCGCCGATGGCGGACTTCGCTTTCTCCATCCTGGACGGCAGCGACGAGGTTGAAGAGGCGGCGCGGTCCTATTTCATGATCCGGGTCTGGGCCGCTCCGGCGGCTCTGTGCAATTTCTCGGTCCTGGGCTGGCTGTTCGGCATGCAGGCCATGCGCGGCGGGCTGGTCCAGCAGGTCGTCATCAATAGCGTGAATGTGGCGCTGAACCTGATCTTCGTGCTCGGGCTCGGCTGGGGCATCGAGGGTGTCGCGCTGGCGACGGTGATTGCCCAGTATGTCGGGCTTCTGGTTGGCGCCGTACTGGTCTGGCGGCTGGCGCCGCGCGATGTCCGTCTGCCGCGTCTCCGGGAACTTGCCGCGGTCCGGCGCCTGAAGGCGATGATGGCGGTGAACCGGGATATCTTCATCCGCACGCTGGCAGTGCTGACGGCCTCCGCCTTCTTCATGAACGAGAGCGCGAGGCTCGGGGACACGGTGCTGGCGGCCAATGCGGTGTTTCTGATCTTCAAAAGCGTCGCGGGATACGGTCTGGACGGTTATGCGCATGCCGCCGAGGCGCTGGTCGGCGAGGCGATCGGACGGCGATCACGGGTGCAACTTCGCGCGGCGGTGATTGCCACCACAAAAGGCGCCGCCGTGCTGGCTGTCCTGATGACCGTGCTGTTCTTCGCCGGCGGCAGTCTTTTCATCGACCTGATGACCAGCATCCAGGCGGTGCGGGATGTCGCCCGTGACTATCTGCCGTGGGCGGCGGCGATCCCGCTTGTCGCGGTCTGGTCATTCCAGCTCGACGGAATGTTCATCGGGGCAACGCGCGGGGCGGAGATGCGGAACGGAATGCTGATCGCCCTCACGGTCTTCGTCGCGGTGGCCTGGCCGCTGACCGACCTGTACGGCAATCACGGGCTATGGGCCGCCTATTGTCTGTTCCTGCTGGTCAGGGCCGGGACCATGGCGCTGTATTACCCCCGGCTGGAGCGCGGACTGGCGGCCCGCTAGCGGCCTACAATTCGTGCCGGTCGATCACCATCGGCTCGTTCCTGGCGTCTTCCACCCAGGCCTTCATGGCTGGAAAGTCCCAGACCGCCTCGGCATAGGCCGCGGCTTCATCCGCCAGTTCGACACCATAGGTGCGGAAGCGCGATACCACCGGGGCGAACATCGCGTCCGCGATCGTAAAGTGGCCGAACAGGAATGGGCCGTCGGCGGGATCGGTCACCCGGCGCCGGTGATTGCGCCAGATTGCCGTGATCCGGTTGATATCTTCCTGCACGCCGGGAGCGCGCCCGTGACCGGGAAAGCTGGAGCGGACATTCATCGGCATGTTCTTGCGCACGGCGCCGAAACCGGAATGCATTTCGGCAGAGACCGAGCGCGCCCGTGAACGGGCGATCGGATCCGCCGGCCATAATTTCGCGTCGGGATGCTTCTCGGCCAGATACTCGCCGATGGACAGGCTGTCCCAGACCGTCAGCTCCCCGTCCTTCAGGACCGGAACAAAGCCGGACGGCGAGTGCCGCAGGATCTCCTGGCGCGTGGTCGGCGTATCGAGCGCGATCACTGTTTCCTCGAACGGGATGTCGCACGCTTTCATCATCAGCCAGGGCCGCATCGACCAGGACGAATAATTCTTGTTTCCAATGATGAGGCTGTACGGCGCCATGACGATGCTCCCTCCGAGCGTTGTTGCCGCCATTTGAACCGGCTCGGCCCCGGCACGCAACCTCTGACATGCAGAATACAGCGCGTCACGTCCCAGCCATGGCGGCTTCGCTTGAGCAGGCCTGCCGCGCGGGCTAGAACAAAAGCACCGTCTCTTTCACTGGAGCTCCCCGATGCCGTTCCGTTTCGTTGGTAAAGCGACCCCGAAATCCGTTCCGCTGTCACCTGTCAGCGCAGCGACCCTTCCAGCCTGGCTGAAAGGATCGGACGCACGGATTGTCAGATGGATCCGCGAATCGGAGTTCCTGGCGGCGCCGGGGGCAACCTGTTTCGTGCCGGGGGCCGACGGCGGGCTGGAGCGCGTCCTGTTCGGTGTCGAGGAGCAGGAGGAGCCAGGCGGCGGTCTCTGGGATCTGGCGCCGCTGCCGGCCGCCTTGCCGAATGGCCGCTATTTTCTCGATGCCGATCTGACGCCTGAGGCCGCGACCCGGGCCGCGACCGGATGGGCACTGGCGCATTACCGGTTCGACAAGTTCAAGGAAAAGACCGTGTTCAAGGCCGAGCTGGTCTGGCCTGCCGGTGCCGACCAGGATGAGGTGCACCGCCTCGCCGAGGCCACCGGCCTTGCCCGCGACCTGATCAACCGGCCGGCCAACGATCTCGGCCCGGAAGAGCTTGCAGACGCGGCGTCCGATCTCGCCAAAGCCTACAAGGCGAAGATCGAGATCATCGAGGGCGAGGCGCTTCTGGCCGAGAATTTCCCGATGATCCATGCCGTGGGCCGCGCCGCCGACCGGGCGCCGCGCCTGATCGATATCCGCTGGGGCAAGAAAAGCCATCCGAAGGTGACGATTGTCGGCAAGGGCGTGATCTTCGACAGCGGCGGTCTGGACATCAAGCCCGCTGCGGGCATGCTGATGATGAAGAAGGATATGGGCGGATCGGCCCATGCGCTGGGCCTCGCCAAACTGGTCATGGATGCGGGCCTGCCGGTCCGGCTCCGGGTGCTGGTCCCGGCGGTGGAGAATGCGATCTCCGGCAACGCCTTCCGGCCGATGGATATCCTGCCGTCGCGCAAGGGGCTGACCGTCGAGGTTGGCAATACCGATGCCGAAGGCCGGCTGGTGCTGGCCGATGCGCTGACCGAAGCCGACAGCGAGAAGCCGGACATGATTCTCGACTTCGCGACCCTGACCGGCGCCGCCCGGGTGGCGCTCGGCACCGATCTGCCCGCGCTCTTCTGCAACGATGACGCCCTCGCCGCCGATCTGCTCGAAGGCGGGCTGGAGACGCGGGACGCGCTCTGGCGGATGCCGTTGCACCAGCCTTACCGGGAGATGCTGAAGTCGCCGAACGCGGATCTTTCCAGTACCGGATCGGGCGGCTACGGCGGCGCCATCACGGCGGCGCTTTTCCTGGAGCACTTCGTTTCGTCGGAGACACGATGGGCCCATGTCGACGTAATGGCATGGAATCTCAAGTCCCGGCCCGGGCGTCCGGAAGGCGGGGAAGTCATGGGTATACGGGCTTTTTATAAAATGTTGCGCAAACGTTATGGTTAACGGCCGGTAAATAGGGCTCGCTGACAGTAAATACGCGTTTCGCGAACGATCTTTCGTTGCGCAGTGCGATTACTCCCTGTATTGTCAAATCGAATTCGAAACAAACAGGGTTATGCTGGTACCGGATATGGCTGTCGATTCGATACAAGCCCTTGGCATTTGGCGCAAAGCCCTGGTCGAAAGCGTCCGGCGCGATACGCCGGACCTGACCGCCCGGCAACTGGCGGTTCTGCTCACCGTCTATATCGAGAACCCGCCGCACACGGTGCGCGGGCTCGCATCCGCCCTGAACGTTTCGAAACCGGCCATTACCCGGGCGCTCGATCGTCTTGGTGAATATGGTTTCGTGCGCCGCCGCCCGGATGAGACGGACCGGCGCAGCGTGCTTGTGCAGCGGACTGTGAAAGGCTCGGTCTTCCTGACCGAGTTCGGCGATCTTGTCGTCGACGCGTCACGCGGCAGCCGGTTCGAGGCAGACGCGGCCGACTGACGCCGGCCACCTGTTCCTACATCCCACTCAGTACTGAACCTTCGGATCGACCAGATTGTCCGGCGCCTGGCCGCTGAACACTTTCCGGATCGCGTCGGCGACCTGGTCTCCGGCGCTGACCGGGTTGGTCTGGGCCGAGACATGCGGCCAGAGATCGACCTTCGGATGCTCCCAGAACGGGCTGTCCTGCGGCAGCGGCTCGGTGCGGAACACGTCGAGGGCCGCATGGGCGATATGGCCGCTGTCCAGTGCCGCCAGCAGATCCTCCTCGACCACATGACCGCCGCGGCCTGAATTGATCACGAAGGCGCCTTTCGGCAGCGCGGCCAGGGTCTTGGCATTGATCACGCCCTCGGTCGCCTTGGTCAGCGGCAGCAGGCAGCAGAGGATTTCGGTCCGGGCCAGGAAGTCCATCAACTGGTCCTCGCCGTAATAGCTCTTCACACCCTCGATCTGCTTTTCCGTCCGGCTCCAGCCGGCGGTGTCGAAGCCGAGCGCGGCGATCTTGGAAGCCGCATCCGCGCCGAGCGCCCCGAGGCCGAGAATGCCGACCTTGCGGCTTGCCGTATCCGGCGCCGGCAGGGATTTCCAGGTCTTGCTCTTGCGCAGCTCTTCATATTCCGGCGCCTGGCGGTGGTAGCGCAGCACATGCAGCAGCACCCACTCGCTCATCGCCTGGGACATCCAGGGATCGACCAGCCGCATGATCTGGGCGCCTTCCGGCAGGTTGGGATCGGCGAAGATATGATCCACACCCTGACCGAGCGAACAGATGCATTTCACGTTCGGCATGCCATCAAGCGTGCCCGGAGGCATCTTCCAGGCGAGCACGAACTCGATATCCTCCGGATTGCCGATATCCGGCCAGGCACGGAAATCGAGATCCGGAATCCGCTGCTTCAGCATTTCTTCCCAGGCAGGCGCGGCATCGCTCGTGGACCGGAACATAACGGCGGGCATGGAAGTCTCCGGAAATCTGTTCAACAGGGCGGGGATTCGGTCCTAGCACGGGCGCGGGGCCGGAGCAAAGGCGCACCGGCAGTTTCAGCCTACCAAAACCCACGACCGTCATCCCGGCCGGAGAGCCGGGACCTAGTTGTCATAGAGCGCAATCCGCCATCGCCTGGGTCCCGGCTCTCCGGCCGGGATGACGAATTAGGGAGAGTGATCAGGCCTCAGCCGTTCAGGATCTTCAGGGCGGCTTCGTGGACCCGCTTGTCGCCCGCCGCGCAGATCCGGTTGGTCGAGCCCGGAGCGGGGCGCCTGCCTTCCCAGTCGGTGACGATGCCGCCTGCGGCCTCGATTACCGGGACCACGGCGAGGAAGTCGTAATCCTGCAGACCGGCCTCGACGCAGAGATCGACATGGCCGCCTGCAAGCGTCGCGAAATTGTGGCAGTCGCCGCCATAGACCTGATAGCGCGTTTCGGCGCAGAGCTTGGCGTAGATCTCTTCGGTGCCCTCGAACATGGCTGGCGAGGTGGCGGCGAGGATGGCGTCGGAGAGCTGCTCGCAAGGGCGGACTGTGACCGGGGAGCCGTTCATCCGGGCCATGTAGTCCCGGCCGCCGATCCAGCGCTCGTCCAGAACCGGCATGTCGATCACGCCAAGCACCGGCGCGCCGTTTTCGACCAGGCCGATCAGGGTGCCGAAGCGCGGGCTGCCGGTGATAAACGCCTTGGTGCCGTCGATCGGGTCGAGCGACCAGACGAATTCGGCATCCTCGCGAACCTTGCCGTATTCCTCGCCGGCAATGCCGTGCTCCGGAAAGCGTTCCTCGATCAGGGCGCGCATGACACGCTCCGCGCCACGGTCGGCCACGGTCACAGGGCTTTCATCCGCCTTGGCCTCGATGTTGACGCCGAAATTATGATAGCGGCGGATAACACCGCGTGCGGCATCGGCGAGCGAGGCGGCGAAGCTGGCAAGCTCTGTCGTGGAGGGCCGGGTCACGTTTTATCTCCCAAAATGAAAAAGCCGGGCCATATCGGGGCCCGGCTTGATCCAGAAATCTGATCGGCGATCAGCCGCCGGAAGCTGCGTTGAAAGCGTCCTGTGCGGCCTGAATTTCTTCAACCGTCGGCAGCGCCGCCGGCGTATCGGCCATTGACCGCAAGTAAGCGACGAGATGCGCCCGGTCTTCGGTTTTCTTGATCCCAGCGAAGTTCATCTTCGTGCCCGGGGCATAATCTTTCGGCTTCAGCAGGAAATGGTTCAGCGATGTGTAGGACCATTTGTCGGTCTCGCCGGACGTCAGGAGCGCCTCGGAATAGGCGAAGCCGTCAACGTGACCCTTGGCGGCTATCACGACATTGAAGAGGTTCGGGCCAACCTTGTTCGGGCCGCCCTTGTCGAAGCTGTGGCAGGCCGCGCACTTCTTGGCGATCTTGAGCCCTTTAGCCGGATCGGCGCTGGCAAGAAGACCGAGGATTGGCTCGATCGGGGCGGGCCCGGTCGGTGCGGCGGCAGTAGCGGCGCCTTCGGCAACTTCGACCGTATAGGCGTTCGTTTCGAGAGTTTCGGGGTGCACCAGCACACCGGCAAGCTTGCCGACGCCCATCAGCAGCAATCCGCCACACAAAACGCCCGCGGCCAGCTTGTTGAATTCCAGAGAAGATGACATGCCGAACCTCGTCCCGCCTTTGTTTCCCGCCGCTTTGGTGCCCGGAAAGGCTCCGCGCGGCCCAGCTATCTCACATGTGGACTGTTTCGCCAAATTAGGCAGGCGACAGCCCTTTAACAGTTTCCTATAAGGTTCCGCCCTCTAAGACGCAAGTCCGGACATGACTCTGCGTGCAGACAGGGCGGCCTGGCCGCGCGACATTTCGCCGCAATAAATGGCAGTATGGGGCGCCTGGCCGGGAACGGAAAGAAGAAGAGTGAGACCGACATGCCCGCGAACGCGACACCCTCCAATCCCATCGTCCTGATCCCCGCCCGTATGAAATCGGAGCGGCTGCCGGACAAGCCGCTCGCCGATATCGGCGGCCTGCCGATGATCGTGCATGTGGTGCGCCGGGCGGAAGAGGCCGATCTTGGCCGGGTTGCCGTGGCCTGCGCCGAGCAGGAGATCGCCGATGCCGTCCGCGATCATGGCGGCGAGGCGGTGTTGACCGACCCGGACCATCCCTCCGGCTCCGACCGGATCTGGGAGGCGCTGTGCACGCTCGACCCCGATGGCAAACACGATGCCATCGTCAATATCCAGGGCGATCTGCCGGTGCTCGACCCGGCCGTGCCGCGGGCCGCGCTGGCCATGCTGGACCGGGCCGAGGTCGATATCGGCGCGCCGGCGGCGCTTATCGTGGACGAGGATGACATCACCAATCCGAGCGTGACCAAGCCTGTCGTCGCCTGGGAGGTGGATGGCAGCCGGGGCCGGGCGCTCTATTTCAGCCGCGCCACGGTGCCGCACGGGCCGGGCCCGCTGTTTCACTTCATCGGGCTCTATGCCTATCGCCGGGCCGCGCTGGAGCGCTTCGTGAAGCTGCCGCCGTCGGCGCTGGAGCTGCGCGAGAAGCTGGAGCAGCTCCGGCCGCTGGAAGCTGGCATGCGGATCGACGTGGCCCGCGTTGACACGGTTCCGCTCGGTGTCGATACTCCGGCGGACTTGGAAAAAGCCCGCAAAATTCTTGAACAATCCTGAACCCGAAAGTTCCCGACCCGTGTCCGAGCAAAAGCAGAAAATCGCCTTCCAGGGCGAACTAGGCGCCAACTCCCACATGGCCTGTCAGGCCGTCCGCCCCGACCTGGAGCCGCTGCCCTGTTCGAGCTTTGAGGACATGCTGGACGCGGTGAAGAGCGGTGAGGCGCTGTGCGCCATGGTGCCGGTTGAGAATTCCGTCGCCGGCCGCGTCGCCGACATCCATCACCTGCTGCCGGAATCCGGCCTCTATATCATCGGCGAGCATTATCAGCGCATCAACGCCATGCTGCTCGGCGTGCCCGGCACGCAGATTTCGGACGTGAAGGAGATCCGCTCCCACGTCCACGCGCTGGCCCAGTCGAGGCTGCTGATGGCCGAACTCGGCGCCCGCCCGGTGCAGCATTCCGACACAGCCGGCGCCGCCCGCTCCATCGCCGAGCTGGGCGACAAGACCATCGCCGCCATCGGCCCGAAGCTGGCCGCCGAGATCTATGGTCTGGAGATCCTGCGCGAAGGCGTGGAGGACGCGGAGCACAACACCACCCGCTTCCTGCTCATGGCCCGCGAGGGCGTCGTGCCGCCGGCCGGGAACGGCCCGTGCGTCACCACCGCCATCTTCCGGGTCCGCAGTGTGCCCGCCGCGCTCTACAAGGCGCTCGGCGGCTTCGCCACCAACGGCATCAACCTGACCAAGCTGGAATCCTATCTGGTCGATGGCAGCTTCTCGGCGGCGCAGTTCTATGTCGATGCCGAGGGCCATCCCGAAGAGACATCGCTGAAGCTGGCGCTGGAGGAATTGCAATTCTTCTGCCCGAAAGGCGCGGTCAAGATCCTCGGCACCTATCCGGCCCACCCGTTCCGTCTGGAGCAGGCAAAGAACGGCAACGGCGGGGAATAATCCGCCGCCTCTAACACTGACAAAACAACCAACACACACGCACAAGGGAGCATCACATGCCTTACGCCATCATCGCCCGGGACAAGCCCGGCGCCCTCGACAAGCGCGTCGAACACCGCCCGGCCCATGTCGAGTATCTGAAGTCCAAGATGGACCTGATCATCGCCGGCGGCGCCACCCTCGGCGGCCCTGACGAGGCCATGGACGGCAGCCTGTTGATCCTCGACACCGAGGACCGCGCCGTGGCGGAAGATTTCGCGAAAAACGATCCGTTCGCCCTGAACGGCGTGTTCGAAGCCGTTATCGTGACCCCGTGGCGCAAGACGATCTGGGACAAGGCCCTGCAGGGCTAACACCCTCGCATCCCGCGCGATTCGCTCTTCCTCCCGCTTTCTCGGCCGTCATTCCCGCGAAAGTGGGGACCCAGGGAGCGTGGAGCGCAGTCCGCCATCCCTGGGTCCCCATTTGCATGGGGATGACGACGGATAAGGGAAGCCGATGCAGACATTCAGGATCGCGGTTGCCGGTGCGGGGCTGATCGGCCGGGAGCATTGCAAGCTGCTCGCCGGCCATCCCTGCGCGGAGATCGCGGGCATTGCCGACCCGGCGCCTGAAGCGCGGGAATTTGCGGAGAGCCTCGGCGTGCCGCATTTCGGCGACCTCGAGACCATGCTGGATGCGGTCCGGCCGGACGGGGCGATCGTAGCCTTGCCGACCGGCCTGCATAAATCCGCCGCCTTCGCCTGTATCGAGCGCGGTATCCCGAGTCTGGTGGAAAAACCGGTCGCGGCCGACCTGCCCGATGCATTCGAGATAGCCCGGGCGAGCGAGGCTGCGGGCGTCCCTATCCTCGTCGGTCATCACCGCCGGCACAGCCCGGACATAAGGGAAGCCCGCCATGTCGTCCAAAGCGGCAGGCTCGGCCGGATCGTGACGGTGAGCGGCATGGCCTGGATGGACAAGCCCGACCGCTATTTCGACGTTGCCTGGCGGCGCGAGCCGGGCGGCGGCACACTGCTGATCAACCTGATCCACGATGTCGACTGCCTGCGCTTCATCCTCGGCGAGATTCGCCGGGTCAGCGCCTTTGTCTCGAACGGCGTGCGCGACCTCGCTGTCGAGGACACCGCCAGCGTGTCCTTCGAATTCGACAGCGGCGTGCTCGGCAGCTTCACCATCACGGACGCCGTCGCCTCCCCCTATAGCTGGGAGCGCACCTCCGGGCAGGCGCTCTACTTCCCGCATCAGCCGGAAAACTACCTCTTCATCGGCGGCCGCGACGGCGCGCTGGAAGTGCCGACAATGGAATACTGGCACCACGGGCCGGACGGCGGCGACTGGCAGGCCGACCTCACCCGCGAGACCCTGCCCCTCGACGGCACCCAGACCTACGACAACCAGCTCGCCCATTTCCTGCAGGTGATCGCCGGGAGCGAGCCGCCGGTCATCGACGCGGCGGACGCCGCCAGAACGCTCGCCGTGATCCTCGCCGTCAAACGCGCGGCAGCGGAGGCCCGGACGGTCGATATCGCGGAGCTGCTGAAGGGGTTGTAGGGCCTGGCCTCCCGCTATTTGCCCCGCTATTTACAGGGATATGGCCAGATCCGCCTGGCATCGGCCGGCACCACGGTGCCGTCCGTCTTCAGATACGCCACCGGCACGGATTTGTCCGATGACGGCAGTTGGGCGAGCTCTGCCGAAACATACGGCCCCTCGGTCCGGTAGAAGGCGACCGGGTCCATGAAGAAGCCGTCGGCGGGCACGAACACCCTTCCGTCATTGCTCCAGGACGGCGCTTCGCTGAACAGCACGGCGAAATGCAGTGCGTCGCGCCGGATGTTCCGGCCCATCTTGCCCGAATTGCCGGTTTTCCCGATCTCCGCGCCCATACGCACGGCATCGCCGATGGCGAGCGCCGGCATTTCGGTCAGGTGGGTGTATTGCGAATAGGTCCAGAACGGCAGCCCGGTCTGCTCCGGCGTGTGGCGCAGGGCGATCTCGATGCCCTTGCGATTGCCGTCATTCTCGAACACCGCGATCACCGTGCCGTCGGCGATGGCACGGATCGGCGTGCCGCGCGGCTGCGGGATATCGACGCCCTTGTGCCGGGCCGGCCACGGGCGCTTGCCGGTATAATTGATCGCCCACCCCTCGGTATCGATCCCGGGACAGCTGAGCTCACCGGGGAAGGCCGGTTTCAGCCCGGTCTTGACCACACCGCGCGCCTCCTGGATCTCGACGCTGCGGACCTTGTCGCTGCGCTTGGCCTTGCCGACCATCAGGTAGAGATCCGCGTCAATCGTATCCGGCGGCACGAACCCGTCGAGACCGGCACAGGCGGCGCACGGCTCCGCTTTTGCCGGGGGCGGGGCGAGCAGGAACAGGCAGAATACGAGAGCCGGCAGAGAAGCTGATTTCATCCGATAGCTCCCGGAAGAAGGGGCGGTGCGCCGTGAGACGCAGTGCATTTGATTGTTGGAAGATTAGCCTCGCGAACGGAGACCGGGAAGCCGCTTTTGCAGCGGTGGCACAGCGGCGCGGCAGGGGGCGCGGCAGGGAGGCGGCTGGGGGGAAACGGCGATGGGTTTGCACGCGATACGCTTGCGGTGAGCAATTAGGGTGTGTGTCCCCTTAATTCCTGGGGGGAAACGGCGCCTCCACTCTGAAGCCAATAGCAAACCCATCGCCGCCACCCCGGCGCATCCCCGCCACCGTCATCCCCATTTTCATGGGGATGACGGGGAGGGTTTGGACACGTTAAGCTTTCGCCGAGCAATTAAGTCGTGTGTCCCCTTAATTCGAAGATTATAAATACCCATGTTAGGAACAGGTATGAGTAAGATTTGTAATGGCTACGCACCTTGAGGAGTATTTGGGTTACTATTTGACTCTTAAAGCGCCCGGTTATGCTGTTTTAGTGACCGGAGAATGGGGGGTTGGAAAAACTTTTCAAGTTAAGCAATGTATTCCAGAAGAAAAAATGCTTTATGTCAGTTTATTTGGAGTGCAAACAGTTGACCAATTGCATGCAGAAGTTTTTGCGGCCAGCGCACCAAAGACAGATAAAATAGGAAAAATTATCCAAGAAACTAGTAATGTTATTGCAAGTATGCAAGGTCCATGGGCATTGGCGGGGGGGACTCCAAGTATATTTAATGCGATATTCAAAAGAAACCTTAAACCAAATAAAACGATTGTATTTGACGATTTGGAAAGAAGTGATATTGAGCTAAAAAATTTGTTGGGTGGAATAAATAATTATGTTGAGCAGCTTGGATTTAGAGTTATTGTAATTGCTCACGATAGAAAAATAACTGAAAAATTTGGAGAAATGAAAGAAAAAATATTTGGTCAAACTATTCATGCTCAACCAAATATAGATATGGCGTTAGAAAAATTTATTAGTCAAATTGATAATGCAGTAGAAAGAAAATTCGTTGACTGTCACAAATGTAGTATAAGAAATGTATTTTTATCTTCTGGTGTGAAATCTCTTCGCGTATTGCGGCATATAGTTGAGGATGTCGTCCGTTTGTTCGGTGCGTTGACGCAGAACCAGCGGGCGCATTCGGCGGCTATGGATGAGCTCGTACAGAGTTTTTCAGCTTTCGCTGCAGAAGTCCGCTCTGCAAATTTGTCGAAAGACGATCTCTGCAATCGTCAAGGATCTAGCGTCAGCTTTATGATGAGCAGCCGCAACAAGTCTGGTGATGAGTTGCGGAAACCCCCCATAGTTGAAGCCGATGAAAAGTACTCATCTATCGACCTCGAAGGAGGAATCCTCAGCGATGAGGTTCTGATTTCGATGTTGATAGAAGGTAGTTATCAGAAAGAAGAAATTCGAAATTCTATTGATAACTCCCATTACTTTATGAAGCTTAGTGAAGTTCCTGCGTGGAAAGTTATCTATAACTTTGATGAATTAGCTGATGATGTTGTGGAAGATGCTATCAATAAAATTGAGAATCAATTCAAAAATAGAGAAATTACAGTGCCCGGTGAAATTCTTCATATGTGTTGTTTGCGTTTAAGGATGGCTGAGATCGGTGTTATCAAGTCAAATTCAAAAAAGATTGAAGCGGATTGTAAAGTTTATATTGATGATTTGTTGATAAGATCCTCTATGCCGCCTCGTGATGTTGACTGGCGTTGGCAAGAGGAATTTTATGAATCGTACGGTGGGTTTATTTATTGGGTTTCAGACGAAGGTAGGGAAGCTTTTAATAGAGTCCGTAAACATTTAATTTTAGCTCAAGAGAAAGCTTTTCGGAAGGAGCTTCCCAAAATATTAGGCGGCCTCGTTAAGTTGATTAAGGAGGACGGCAAGGCATTTTTTGAAGCTGTATCACCGACCAATAATGGGCCAAACCCGTATTCTAGGATTCCCTTGTTGCATGGAGTTCCTCCGCGAGAATTTGTTGATGCCTGGCTAGGGTCGGCGCATGAGAACTGGCGATACATTAAGTATTCATTAGAAGGTCGATACGATGCCAATTTGCTGGATAATGACCTCGAGTCAGAAAAGAAGTGGGCTTTAGAGGTATTAGAAGAACTAAATCGTCGTGCAGAGGCGGAAGAAGGATTGAAGGCATTGCGAATCAGCCGGATTAAGCCTAGGAACCTTGTCGCGATTGCAGCCGCAAACAGCAAAACCTAAATCGAAAATATGCACATTTGAGTCCGGTATCTCTTGGGAGTTTGCCGGAAACGGATTTAGTTTTCCATGAAGGGACTGTTCCTCGGTAATCGGTAGTGCCAGCCCTCTAAATCAACTCCTGCTCTCGATCATCCGTCTCTCCGAACCTTTGCAATGACGGCTTCTTCAGCCCCTCATAGAGCTTGTCGATCCCGGCATTGATCTCGCGGTTGTTCCGTTCGAACAGCGAGTTCCCGGCATGGTCGCTTTCGACCAGCAGCGGGCCGAATTTTTCCACTTCCAGCACCCACATGGCCTGGGCGATGCCGAGCTCGTCGAGCCAGTGCGCCGCCTTCACCTGTCTGATCCCGCGCCCGAGCAGGGCGCCGGTGCCGTAGCCGACTGTGGTCAGGTAGACCGCGCCGGCGGGGACGAAGAGGGTTTTGTAATCCTCTTCCGACATGCCGCCCTTGCCGATCACCATCTTGGCGCCGGAGGCCTTGAACCAGTCCTTCATCCATTTCGAGAACCGGAAGCTGGCCGTCGCGGTGACGGCGCTGACGTGCAGGCTGCCGTCCTCCTGCTGCACGGCGGCGGGGGAGCAGTGGAAATTGACGTTGCCGAGCTCCGCGAAGGGGGCCGGCGGGGCGGCGCCATCTGCCAGGATCTTTTTGTAGACGCCCTCGCGGGCCGTATAGATCAGCCCGTCGAGATAGACCACGTCGCCGAGTTCCAGCGCGGCCAGTGCCTCGTCCGTGACGGGTGTCTTCAGGCGGACTGTCTTGCGCTCTGGGGCTTTTCCCATGAGACCGTCTCCCGTCGCATATAGGGGGTGAACCAGTTTGGATCGGTGCGGAATTCCGCCCGTCCGTCGGCATGAAGCCGCATTGTGGCGCGGCGCGAGGAGAGGCAGAAGGCGTGCAGGCTCATCGGCATGCCGCCTGTATGCGTGAAGCCGGCCTCGATATGGCAATCGACCACCATGCTCTTGCCGACGAAACCCATGGCGCCCATGCCGATGGAATTGCCGAGCTCCATCAGCTCCAGCTCCAGCGCGGCGATTTCGGGGTCCGGGTTGCGGTCGCCGACAATGCGCAGGCAGGCGGCCTGTTTGCCGAGCACCATGCAGGTATCCTTCGAGCCGCCAAGCCCGATGCCGACAATCGCGGGCTGACAGGCCAGGCCCCGTTTGCCGAAAGCGATCATGCCGTCGAGGAAGAAGCGCTTGATGCCGTCGATCCCGTCGCCCGGAAACAGCATCCGGTAATCGGTGCCGAACAGCCCGCCCTTGTGCACGGTGGTGATGTCGACCCAGTCCGCGTCCGGCTCGAAGCTGTATTCGATTTCGGGCGCGTTGATGCCGATATTGTTGTTGTGGTCCGTCCGCCAGAGCGGATGCACCCGGTTCGGGCGGAGCGGAATGTCGTGCGTGGCCCGGGCGGTGGCGGAGCGCAGCGCCTGTTCAAGCGCGATAAAACCGCCCTCGATCTTCGCCTCGTTCCCCGCCTTCACGTAATAGCGCGGCACGCCGGTATCGGCGCACATCGGCCGGCGGTCTTCCGACGCGGCCTGGTAATTTTCCAGCATGGCTTCCAGCACGAAGGAGGAAAGATCCCCGTCCTCGGCCGCGGCCATCCCCTTGATGCCTGCGAGATAATCCTCCGGAATATCGATCCCGGCCTTGAACATGATCTCGTAGGCAGCCTGTTCGGCTGCTTCTTTACTGATCACCAGCGTTCCTCCCTGTGTCAGGCCACCCCGAGGGGCAGCCTGTCGGGAGAAAGCCTAGACCCTTTTCCCGCGCTTGGGGAAGGGCACGGCCGGAACGGGTGCCTTTCCGGCGGTGCTTCCCGACCAGATCAGTGAACCGCGACGATCTCCCAGACATCGCCGGGCCGCAGGCAGGCTGTGCCGACCTGTTGCCGGTTGCCATTGCCGACCGCGACGCTGCGCCGGAACTCCCGGCAATAATCGCCCGACGCGGGTGTCTTGCCTGCCTGCTGCTGCCATGCGCCGTCAGGCTGAAGGCAGGCCGTGCCATAGGCCGGAACCGCAGAACCGCCGATGCTGATCGTGTCCTGATACTCGCGGCAATGGGCTGTCGTGACTGGTGTCGGAGTGGGGACAGGCACGGGCACATAGGCCGGCACCCGGATCACTTTCGGGGGTGTTGCCGGGTATACGGGCACGACCTTATAGACGGTGCGCGTTTGCTTCCGGGACGTGACCCAGTGGCATTTGCCGCGCACGATCTCGTAATGCCCCGACCCGCGATGGTGCACATTCTTGTTCTTGTAATAGGTCCGGCAATAGCTGTCGGGGTAATTGCCGCGATCATGCCTGTCCGGATTTTTCCAGGAGGCGGACAGGGCCTCGCCGGCGGCGAAGGCGATCAGCATGCCGATCAGGCCGGCGGCAATGCGTAGCAGCAGAAGGCGGGGGCCGAGAAGGTGGGGAGGCAAGATGGCGTGCGTGGTCATGGGAAATTCCGATCCCGGAAACGGTGTCTTGGAACAAGAACGGCCCGCGACGGGAAATCCGTCGGGAATGCAGTGTAAAATCTCGTTAAGCGCGGCTGATTCCCGTCCGGCTTCTTCAGCGCCCGCCGTCCGAAATCGTGAGAAGCTGGTCTGCGGTGTCAAACCCGGAGTGACCTCTCCAGGTGCTGGCGGCCGAATAGGCCGTCAGGCCCTGCCGGGTGGGAAGCGGACAGTCGATGCGGGGCGCATGATATTTTTTCCGACGGCCGTATTCTCTAGCGCACGACAGTCGTTCAATAGAGGGTCTCACGTCCGGTCCAGTTCGAGATGACAGGACAACCCGGAACGCATTGGCCGCATGGATAGACCAGTCCTGACGACTATCTCTTCATCAGCCGACTCCGTATGAGCCCTCACTTGTCGACGCGCCAATATGCCTGGGTTAAATGGCTGGACCAAGAGCGCCGGCCATGTATGGCCCGCACAAGGCGATCTACAACCGGATCATCCGCGGGAGCCGCCTTGGCGTGTTCAACAAGATCTTCGCGGCCTTTTCCGACGAGGGCGGCAAGTGCGGCCAGATGATTATCGACCCTTAGCGCCAAAACCTTGCTCGGTGACATGGGCTATGATGCCGACTGGTTCCGCGCGGGGTTGGCCGACCGCGACATCGTCGCCTCCATACCACCTAAGACAAACCGCAAATTCCCGATCCCGTACGACACCACGCTCTATCGTCAGCGCACACAAAATTGAGAACATGTTCGCAAAACTCAAGGATTGGAGACGCATTGGCCCCGATATGTCTGATGCGCCCATACTTTCATGTCAGCTACCTACATCACGACGACAGTCATCTGCCAGGCAGTATCCCCCTAGCAAAACTTCACCTGAAAACACCGGAACGTATGCTTCGTGTCGGATCAGTCCGAGGACTCGCGAATCTGAGCGTATTGCCCCGCGGGTACAGAAATCTCACTTGCAGGGGAAGAGATCGTCTCGGCCGCTTCGGTCGATGCTACGAGCGCCCCGTCATAGCTGGCCGGATCGCGCACGTCCGGCAGGACTGCCGGCCGCTCTTCGGTGAACTCGGCTTCTTCCTCCGTTGTGTCAGCAGAGAGCGGCTCAAGGTCATTCCTCATCCACCAATACCAGAATCCTTGCTCACGCATCCATTTCTCGAGCCGTGTGAGATCCGTCCATTCCCTCGGCAAGCCACGGGCGCTGTATACGCGCGCAAGTTCGGTATCGACGTAAGCCAGCACACCCCACGCATACGGGTGCTTTTCCTGGTCGCCAAACCCCCCGCCCTGTTGCTGACGGTATGCACGGTAGACAACGGCATATTCACCCAAACGCCCCGCGGCACGAAGGAACGGGATATCTGCCTGCGTGATCGTCGTTGTCACGCCCAGCGCCACATCTTGCATCATAGTGTTGACTTCCATCGAATCTGAGCACATCATTCATCATGGTGTACATCATGATAAATGGTGATCCGGCTCGACGCCACGGATTATTTCCGTGGACCTTCGCTGCGAGCGCTGAAAGCAGCGACCATCGCGCCGCCCGGAACAGCACCCACCCCCTTCAAACAAGCAGGACGTAATCACATGACTCGGAAAGTCGCCCCCACTCCGAAAGGCTACCGGACCGTCACACCGCAACTGGTCGTGAGGGATGCGGAAGCCGCCCTTTCCTATTACGAGGAGCTCTTCGGTGCTTCGGTACTGTCACGGCTCTATGCTGAGGATTCGCAGACCGTTCTGCAGGCCGAGCTGAAAATCGGGAATTCCATCGTTCGCGTGATGGACGAAATGCCAGCTTTCGGCATTCTCTCGCCGGCTGGCTTCGGTGGCACGGCGGTCGGTATGCATCTCTATCTTCCCAACACCGACGAGGTCTGGGAACGCGCCGTAGCTCTGGGCGCCGGCATTCTCGTGCCGTTGGCGGACGCACCGTGGGGCGAGCGTTACGGCAAGTTCCTGGATCCGTTCGGGCATGCCTGGAGCGTTTCGCGCCGCATTGCACCGAGTGCCGTGATCCCGGAAACGGATGATGCCGAACCGTCAATCGCCTCTATATCCGGGTTTTCCGTGCACGAGCCGCGCGCGGATAGCGTGACCCCGACGATCGAGCAGGCAATGTCACGCCACGCCGCAGTCTCCGGGACGGCAAGCAACGCCGCCTGATTAATGGCGCCGTCCGGCAGCCGGGTCGAAACCGGTTGTCGGGCAGTGTCCTCTATCGACTTTGTTCATTGGAGAAGGACCATGACCACCAACAAGTCTCTTGACGATCGTCGTCAGGCAGCCACGCCACGCGGCGTGGGCGTCGCCACGGCGGTCTATGCCGATCGTGCCGACAACGCCGAACTCTGGGACGTTGAAGGTCGTCGCTTCATCGATTTCGCCGGCGGCATCGCCGTCCTGAACACCGGGCATCGCAATCCGATCGTGATGGACCGGGTCAATGAACAGCTGGACCGCTTTACCCATACGGCCTACCAGGTTGTCCCTTACGCGGCATATGTCGAACTGGCGGAGCGTCTCAACGAGCTCGCCCCCGGCAAGACACCCAAGAAGACCCTTTTCGTGACGACTGGCGCCGAAGCGGTCGAGAACGCGGTCAAGATCGCCCGTGCCCATACCGGGCGTCCGGGCGTCATTGCTTTCAGCGGCGGTTTCCACGGCCGCACGCATATGACAATGGGCCTGACCGGCAAGGTCATTCCCTACAAGAAGGGCTTTGGCCCGTTCCCGGGCGAAATCTATCACCTGCCGTTCCCGATGCCGATGCACGGGGTCACCATCGACGATACGTTCGAGGCCATGGAACGGCTCTTCAAGGCAGATGTCGACCCGGGACGCGTCGCTGCGATCATCATCGAACCGATCCAGGGCGAAGGCGGCTTCTACATCGCGCCGAAGGAACTTCTCGAGCGGCTACGCGCAATTTGCGACACCCACGGTATTGTCCTGATCATCGATGAGATCCAGACAGGGTTCGGCCGTACCGGGAAGCTGTTCGCTGTTGAGCATTCCGGGGTCGAGCCTGACCTGATCACCACCGCGAAAAGCCTCGCCGGCGGGTTCCCGCTCGCGGGCGTAATCGGCAAAGCCCACATCATGGACGCACCGGAGCCCGGCGGTCTTGGTGGCACCTATGGCGGCAGCCCTATCGGCTGCGCGGCCGCCCTCGGCGTTCTCGAAGCCATCGAGAAGGGCAAGCTGCTTCAGCGCAGTACCGAGATCGGCAAGCGGATGACCGCGCGGATCAAGCGCATCGCCGAGCGGAACGATGTTCTCGCGATTGGCGATGTTCGGGGGCTAGGTGCGATGATCGCCTTCGAGCTGGTGAAGTCGCGGGGCAGCAACGAGCCGGACGCCGATGCCGCGAAAGCGCTTTGCGCCCGCTCGCTTGAGAATGGCCTGCTGCTTTTGTCCTGTGGTGTCTATGCCAATACGATCCGCATCCTCGTCCCGCTGACCGCCGAGGACACGCTGATCGACGAAGGCATGGACGTGCTCGAAAAATCTCTGGCGGAACTTTCCGCTGGGCGTGCCGCCGCGGAATAACGGCGGCTCAGGCCTCTCAACGACATGGGCTATGGTGAGGAGAATACGTTGCCATGACGCCAGCACTGGTAAATGCTCGTATTCAACTAAAATTGGAGCTTCGTTAAATGACCCCGTTCGCCATTGCCGGCGTCCAGATGCATGTTGCCGCGACACATGAAAATGTGTCCGCAATGACCCAAAAAATCGACCTCGCAATGGTGCGATTCCCCTGGGTTCAGATGCTGCTCTTCAGCGAGCTGGCTCCGTTCGGACCACTCCCGACGAACCATCCGGAGAATTTGGACGCTGTGCATTGGGCGTTCCAGGAGAAAGCGCGCCAGCACAATATCTGGATCATTCCAGGATCAATGTTTGTCCGGGAAGGGGACCACCTTTTCAATGAGTCGGTGGTCATAAACCCGCAAGGTGAGATTGTAGGACGCTACCGGAAAATGTTTCCGTTCGCGCCCTATGAGCATGCTGTCACCGGCGGCGATCAGTTTCTGGTTTTCGATGTCCCTGATGTGGGCCGCTTCGGCCTGTCCATTTGCTACGACATCTGGTTCCCGGAAACGACGCGGCAATTGTCGGCAATGGGGGCGGAAATACTTCTCCATCCAGTCCTGACCGCTACTATCGATCGGGATATCGAGCTTGCAATCGCGCGTTCCACAGCGGCGATGTTCCAGTGCTATGTTTTCGACATCAACGGGTTGGATACCGGTGGCACAGGACGATCCTGCGTTATCGGGCCGTCGGGGAACGTCATCTATCAGGCGGCCGGCCAGGAAGAGATCATCCCGATCGAGGTCGATCTTGATATGGTTCGCAGACAGCGGGCCACCGGCTTGCGTGGCCTCGGCCAGACCCTGAAGAGCTTCAGAGACCGCAATTGCACGTTTCCAGTTTATTCGGAGCAGTATGACCCCCGATATCTGGACAGCCTCGGTGTATTGACCATGCCCGTGCAGGGGACCCGCGAAGGCATTGGCGTACCCCCGCCAGCTAGTTTCCTTGAACCACACGTCCCGGGAAATGAGCATCTGACGGCCGAAAAAACAAAAATTTAAGCAGGATTAGGGGGGGCACTCTTCGTGTCCAATAGATTATGGCAAAAGCTAAAGCAGTTACTGGCAAGCACTCACTAAGTCAGTACTACAATGCATCGTCCTTCCGAGCGGACACCTGGAACAGGCTGAAGAACCACGCCCAGCGCCTCGCCGAGGGGCGTGGGCGTGAGAAAGACGTTGCCCAGGTCGGAGAAATGCTCGCCCTGCTTGGCCCGATGGAGGAATATTTCGCCTTCCCCGGCCGCCATGCGTTTCACCAGATAGCGGGACTGCTTCAAGAAGAAGATTTCGAAACACTTTTCAGTCTCGTGAAGCAGATCGTCGGCGCCTTGATGAGCGAGAGCTACCGGCGCAAGCACGTCAACCTCTCCGCCCATATCGATCCCGCCACAAATAACGAGGACGATGAGGAACCCGACGAACGAATGCGTCGACGGCCGTATTTCGAAGTTCTGATTGTCGATGACCTGAGCCAGTCGCAGCAGCGGCTGCAGCGCGAAGAGCTCGTCGGGTTACGCCGGGAAGAAGATGACTTTACGTACGAACCCGTCTTTGTGCCCAGCTTCGAAGACGCCCTGATCGCAATATTGTTCAATCAGGCCATTCAGTCCGTCGTGATCCGGTTCGGCTTCCGCCTGCATTCAAACCACAACATGCCGGTGCTGCAGCGCTATCTGAACCAGGCTCAGCATGGCGACATCGACGATCTGGAGCCTCAGGATTACGGCATCGTCCTGGCGGACATCATTGCCAGCGTCCGTCCGGAGCTCGATCTTTTCCTGGTCACAGACCAGGCGGTCGAGGATATCGCCGGACGGGTCGGGGAAGCCTGCCGCAGGGTGTTCTACAACCGCGAAGACTTCCTGGAGCTGCACACCAATATCCTCCGGGGCATTGATGCGCGCTACGAGACGCCGTTCTTCACCGCCCTGAAGCATTACTCCAAGCAACCGACCGGTGTTTTCCACGCCCTGCCGATCTCCAGGGGTAAATCGATCGTCAAGTCCCACTGGATTCAGGACATGGGCGAATTTTACGGCATGAATATCTTCATGGCGGAAACCTCCGCGACCTCAGGCGGGCTCGATTCCCTGCTCGAACCTCACGGCCCGATAAAGAAGGCGCAGGAACTTGCGGCTCGCGCATTCGGATCACGCGAGACGTTTTTCGCGACCAACGGGACGTCCACCTGTAACAAGATCGTCGTCCAGGCACTGGTACGGCCTGGCGACATCGTTCTCGTCGACCGCGATTGCCACAAGTCGCACCATTACGGAATGGTTCTGACCGGCGCCGAGGTGATCTATCTCGACTCCTACCCGTTGAACCAATACTCGATGTATGGCGCTGTTCCGCTTCGGGAAATCAAGAAGACCCTGCTGGAGTTGCGCAAGGCGGGCAAGCTCCATCGCGTCAAGATGTTGCTGCTCACGAACTGCACGTTTGACGGCATCGTCTACAACGTAGAGCGCTTCATGGAAGAGTGCCTGGCGATCAAACCGGATCTCGTCTTCCTCTGGGACGAGGCCTGGTTCGGCTTTGCCCGTTTCGGCCCGACCTACCGGACCCGCACCGGGATGCATGCCGCAGAGACACTGCGCCGGAAGTACCGTTCCGCCGAATACAAGAAACTCTACGCTACCAAGCAGAAACAACTTGCGAAGCTGGATCCGGACGATGTCGATGCGCATCTCGGAAAGCATCTCTATCCTGATCCCGACCACGTCCGCATCAGGGTCTACACGACGCAATCCACGCACAAGACGCTGACGTCCCTGCGCCAGGGCTCCATGATCCATATGCACGATCAGGATTTCAGCTCGAAAGTCGAGGAGCCGTTCCACGAAGCCTACATGACCCACACGTCGACATCGCCTAACTACCAGATCCTCGCTTCTCTGGATGTCGGCCGGCGACAGGTGGAACTGGAAGGCTTCGAGCTCGTCCAGAAACAGGTGGAACTCGCCATGATCCTGCGTCAGCGGATCCGCACCCACCCGCTGCTCAGCAAGCATTTCAAGGTTTTGACGGTCGGGGATATGATTCCGTCCGGTCACCGTCAGTCCGGAATCGAGAGTTATTACGATCCGGAACGTGGCTGGAACGAGATCTGGGATGCCTGGGCCGGTGACGAATTCTGTCTCGACGCGACGCGGGTGACCCTTTTTGTCGGTGGAACTGGACTCGACGGGGACAGTTTCAAGAACGAAATCCTGATGGACAAGTTCGGCATCCAGATCAACAAGACCTCGCGTAACACCGTGCTGTTCATGACCAACATCGGAACAACGCGGAGCTCGATCGCCTATCTCATCGAGGTGCTCGTCAAGATAGCGAACGACCTCGAGGAGCAGGCCGAGGATATGAATGGTCCGGAGCGCAAGGTGCAGGAGCGCAAGGTCCATTCACTGACCTACGACTTGCCGCCACTGCCAGACTTCTCGCGTTTCCACGATGCTTTCAGACCGGATGCCGGTGGCACCACGCCCGAAGGCGATATGCGGACCGCGTATTTCCTCGCCTATGACGAGGACGAGTGTGAGTATCTCGGCCTGACCGGCGGATCACTCGAAGAGGCCATGAATGCGGGACGGGAACTCGTTTCGGCCACATTCGTGATCCCCTATCCGCCCGGCTTCCCGATCCTCGTTCCAGGGCAAGTCATCAGCGCCGAAATCATCGAATTTCTACGCAATCTGGACGTCAAGGAGATCCACGGGTATCGGCCGGATCTCGGTCTGCGCGTCTTCACTGAGGAGTCACTCAACAAACGCCTCTGAGACAGCGAGACCACAGTAAACGAAACAAAGAACATGAGCAGAAACGCAGGGAGCTCGAAAATGGCAGCCAAGGCTAAAAGCAAAAAACCGGTGGCAAAAAATCCGCGACCGAAAGCGCCTAAAAAGCATCTCAAGAACATCTCCGAGGTGCGGCGTTACTTCCACAGGAACGAAGACCCGATCTTTTTCATCAGCGCGACGAACTTCAATCTGCTCGGCCTTGATGAATGGTGTAAAAACTTCCATTTTATCAATTACATAGACTGCTATGATGGGCGACATCCCAATACCTTCGTCCCGACCGAACAGCCGCACCCGGAATTCGAGTCGATCGAGGACATCAACGCCTATCTTCTCGAGCACAAAGAAGTCATCGACTTCATCAGGTCGAAGGGCGGAAAACCGAAAGCGGTCTTCCTGATGTTCGATGAGCGGGTCGAGAAAATCTGCAAGGAACTGGGGATCGAGGTCTGGTTTCCCAAGGCCAAGCTGCGCGAGAAGATCGATCACAAGATTGAAACCGTCCGGATCGGCAACAAGGCCGGCGTGCCCAGCGTCCCCAACGTACTGTCCGTTGTGAAGAGTTGGGAGCACCTGCAGGAAGTCGCAAAACCGATCGGCAACGACCTCGTCCTGCAATCCGCTTTCGGCGATTCCGGCCACACCACCTTCTTCATCAAGACCGAGGCCGACTTCCGCCGCTACGAGCAGGAAATCGTCGGCAAGGGCGAGATCAAGATCATGAAGCGGATCACCTGCCGCGGGTCGGCGATCGAGGCTTGCGCGACCAAGAAAGGCACCATCGTCGGGCCGTTGATGACCGAACTCGTCGGCTTCAAGGAGCTGACCCCGTACCGTGGCGGCTGGTGCGGCAACGAAATCTTTGCCGATGCATTCGATCAGAAGATCCGCGATGCCGCCCGCAAATATACCTACGACTTCGGTAACCAGCTGGTCGCCGAAGGCTATCGTGGATATTTCGAGCTGGATTTCCTGATCGACCAGGATACGGGCGATATCTATCTCGGCGAATGCAATCCGCGTGTCACCGGCGCCAGTTCGATGACCAACCATGCTGCGTTCGCGCATGCTGATGCACCGCTGTTCCTGTTCCACCTGCTGGAGTTCTCCGGCGTCGATTTCGATCTTGATGTAGAGGAACTGAACAACCGCTGGGCCGACCCGGACAATATTGACGGCTGGTGCCAGATGGTGATCAAGCATACCGATGACAATGTCGACATCATCACCAACGCGCCGGAGAGCGGAATCTGGCATATGGAGCCCGACGGCAGCATCGGATACAACCGGTTCGACTATCACCGGCGCGCCGTCATCAGCGAGCAGGAAGCGTTCTTCCTGCGGATCAGTGGGACCGGCGATTTCCGCTATGAAGGCGCCGATCTGGGGATCCTGATCACGCGCGGCCGGGCGATGGGCAACCGGTTCGGTTTGACGAAACGCTCCAAGGCCTGGATCGAAGGTATCAAGAATCAGTACAGGGCCCGCCCGCTGCCCAGCGCGTTGCCGGCTGATACGGGTGCGCCTGCGTTCAAGATGCTTTGAGAGGCCTGCGCTTTGGTGCCGAACCTGAATGAGGCAGTGCTGACATTCCAGGCCGTGGCTGAAGCCAGGGCCGGGGAACGTTGGCGCGCTCTCTTCGAATATCACTGGCCGGCATACCAGCGTTGGTTCCTGTCGGAAGGCATCGAAGCCCGCCAAACCTATCTGGCGGGCCTGCGGGCCATGCAACAATACATGCCGGAACTCGTACCGACCTATGAGCGGCTGGTGGAGGTCGCCGGCGGTGGAGACATGGTCGCCAGATTCCTCAGCTACTACTGCCCGCCGGCCTATCTATCGGGATGCTCGCAGGCCGTGTGGCCCGGCGACGAGCCGCTTCTGGTCCGCAACTACGATTACCCGCCGACCCTGTCCGACGGTGTCATCCTGGGATCACGCTGGAATGGCCGGAACGTACTCGGAATGACTGACGGGCTATTCGGCCTGGTAGACGGAATGAACGGTGATGGCTTGGCGGTCTCGCTGACTTTTGGCGGCCGCACCATCGTCGGCGACGGTTTCGGCGTGCCGATCATCATCCGGTACTTGCTCGAATTCTGCAGCAACACGCCGCAAGCGGAAAAGGCCCTGAAGCGCATACCGTGTCACATGGCCTACAACGTCACGGTTGTCGATCGCGCCGGCCGCCATCTCACGGCTCACCTGTCGCCTGACCGCGATGCGGTGATCACGGACTCCAGAGTCGCCACAAATCATCAAAAGCAGGTAGAATGGCATCGCCACGCTCGCGCCACCGCAACAGTAGAACGCGAACGATATCTGTTGCAGCGCATGACATTGCATAAGGAGCCTGCAGACCGGTTCATCGGCGCATTTCAGAGACCGCCTCTCTACTCCACGGCATATGATCGCGGCTTCGGCACCCTTTACACGGCGGCTTACTGGCCGGCCCGTGGCCAGGCTGAATATCGGTGGCCCGGCCAGGTCTGGAAGCATCAGGTCGATGCTCCGGACGAGAACGTCCGGCATATCCGATACCCTATGGGCGCTGTCAGCGCCTGAACAGAAAGAAGAAGGAGACGAACAGGCCAGCAAAAAAATACCGGAGACCAGATCGGCGGCAGGCCGACACTTCCGGATCTCACAAGCTCAACACAGCAAAAACAGGGAGTATATAATGAAGAAGTTCCTAACATTGTCGGCGGCAGCCGTTCTCGCCGGCCAGATCCTGGCCTCGGCGACACCAGCCTCCGCTGCGGAAGAAAAATACATCACCATTGGAACAGGTGGGCAAACCGGCGTTTACTTCGTGGTTGGTCAGTCCATCTGCAAACTGGTTAACCGCAACACCTCTAAGCACGGTATCAAGTGCACAGCTCCGTCGACAGGCGGGTCGATCGCCAACATCAATGCGATCAAGGCCGGCAACCAGGATATGGGTGTGGCGCAGTCAGATTGGCAGTATCACGCTTATAACGGCACCGCGAAATTCGAGAACGACGGCGCCTACAAGGATCTTCGCGCCGTATTCTCCGTTCATGGTGAGCCGTTCACGGTGGTCGCCCGCAAGGACTCCGGCGCCACGAAATTCTCGGACCTGAAAGGCAAGCGGGTCAATGTCGGCAACCCAGGCTCAGGCCAGCGTGCCACCATGGGAGTCGTGCTGGATGCGCTTGGCTGGAAAGAAGATGCCTTTGCTCTCGCATCCGAGCTGAAATCCTCCGAGCAGGCCGCAGCCCTTGGCGATAACAAGGTCGATGCGATCGTGTTTACCGCCGGACACCCGAACGGCTCGATCCAGGAAGCGACCACGACCACGGACGCCCTCCTGATTCCGGTCGTCGGTCCGGAGATCGACAAACTGGTCAGCGAGAATCCCTACTACGCGCACGCCACAGTGCCGGGCGGCATGTACAAGGGCAACGATGCGGACGTCCAGACCTTCGGCGTGAAGGCGACCTTCGTCTCTTCCGCAACGGTTCCGGAAGATGTCGTCTATCAGGTCGTGGCGGCCGTGTTCGACAACTTCGACCGCTTCAAGAAGCTGCACCCGGCCTTCGCGAACCTGAAAGAGCAGGACATGATCTCCGGTGGTCTGTCCGCCCCGCTGCATGACGGCGCGGCCAAGTACTACAAAGAGAAGGGCTGGTTGAAATAAGCCAACCCTGATCCGTGTTCCGCCGCCGTGCCGGCGGCGGAACACTCTCTTTCTCGCTCGATTCACTCTTCCACACGGCGAGACGAATGCCGGAGCACCGGCGACTTCGGCTACGGAGGCAAACCATGAGCCAAACCGACAATCCCAAGGGAACCCCGACCGACCAGGTCGATCTCGAGGGGCTTGTAGCGTCAACCGATACAGGCGCACGAAACCCCGGACCAAAAACCTCAGCGGTCCTGTTTTCTCTCGCGCTGGCTTGGTCTCTCTTCCAGCTCTGGTTCGCGTCCCCGCTGCCATTCGTGCTTCATTTCGGCGTTTTCAACGATACCGAAGCACGATCTATTCACCTCGCTTTTGCGATTTTGCTGGCCTTCCTGGCCTATCCGGCATTCTCCAAGTCGCCGCGCGACCACATTCCCATCATCGATATCGTCTTTGCCGTTCTCGGTGCTGCGGCCGCGTCCTACCTGTTCATTTTTTATCGTGATATCGCGGACCGTGTCGGCGCTCCGATCACACAGGACATCGTTGTCGCTGTCATCGGCGTGCTGCTTCTTCTTGAAGCCACGCGGCGGGCGCTCGGACCAGCACTGGCGATCGTTGCCTCGGTGTTTCTGGTCTACACATTTCTTGGTCCGTACATGCCTGGCATTATTGCCCATAAGGGCAACTCGCTAGCGGAAGTCGTGAACCATCACTGGATCACGACCGAAGGCGTCTTCGGCATCGCGCTCGGCGTGTCGACCAGTTTCGTCTTCCTGTTCGTGCTGTTCGGAGCGCTTCTCGACAAAGCGGGCGCTGGCAACTACTTCATCCAGGTCGCCTTCTCCCTGATGGGGCATCTGAAGGGCGGACCGGCGAAAGCCGCGGTCGTCGCCTCCGCCATGACCGGACTGATTTCCGGCTCCTCCATCGCCAACGTCGTGACCACGGGCACCTTCACCATCCCGCTGATGAAGCGGGTCGGCTTTTCTGCCGAGAAGGCCGGTGCCGTCGAGGTTGCGTCCTCGGTCAACGGACAGATCATGCCGCCTGTCATGGGGGCCGCGGCCTTCCTGATGGTCGAATATGTCGGTATTCCCTATTTCGACGTCGTCAAGCATGCCTTCCTGCCCGCTTTGATCAGCTATATCGCGCTGGTCTACATCGTTCATCTGGAAGCGATGAAGCTCGGCATGGAAGGTCTTCCGCGCGCCGTTGAACCAAAGCCCTGGATGCAGCGGCTGATCGGCTTCGCCTTCGGCGTCGCCCTTATCTCCGGCCTCTCGCTTGCGGTCTATTACGGTCTTGGCTGGATGCGGCCGGTGCTCGGCGGGTTCGCCTCTCTGGTCATCGTGGCAATGATCGGCGTTGTTTACGTCCTGCTGATCCGCTTCGGGGCCACTTATCCCGACCTCAAGATGGACGATCCCAACGAGCCGGTCGTGCGCTTGCCAGCCCCCGGCCCGACGATCAAATCCGGATTGCACTTCCTGCTGCCGGTCATCGTTCTTGTCTGGTGCCTGATGGTGGAGCAGCTTTCCCCAGGTCTGTCGGCCTTTTGGGGATCGGTCCTGATGATCTTCATCCTGTTGACCCAGCGTCCGCTCTTCGCCTATTTCCGCGGCGAGACCGACATGGCCGGGCAGGTCAAACGCGGCTGGTTCGAGCTTCTGGACGGACTCGTCACCGGTGCCCGCAACATGATCGGTATCGGTATTGCGACAGCCACGGCCGGTATCATCGTGGGCGTGGTCAGTCAGACCGGTGTCGGCTCGGCGCTTGCCGATGTGGTCGAGGTCCTGTCAGGCGGCAACCTGCTCGCGATCCTCTTCCTCACCGCGATTCTGTCTCTGATCCTCGGAATGGGGCTGCCGACGACGGCCAACTATATTGTCGTCTCGGCCCTGCTCGCACCGGTTATCGTCACTCTCGGGCAGCAAAACGGCCTCATCGTCCCGCTCATTGCCGTGCATCTCTTTGTCTTCTATTTCGGCATCATGGCGGATGTTACCCCACCGGTCGGCCTTGCATCCTTCGCGGCCGCAGCCGTGTCGGGAGGTGACCCGATCAAGACAGGGTTCGTAGCCTTCTTCTACTCGCTGCGTACCGCGGCCCTGCCGTTCCTCTTTATCTTCAACACCGAGCTCCTTCTGATCGGCGTTGACTTCATCCACGGAGTCTTCATTTTCCTGGTCGCAACGGTAGCGATGCTGCTATTCGCCGCGGGAACCCAGGGCTGGTTTCTGGCCCGGAACAAGGCTTGGGAAACCGCCATCCTGTTGCTCCTGGCATTCACCTTTTTCAGGCCCGGTTTCTGGATGGACATGATTTCTCCCCCCACGGTGGAGCGGTCGCCTGCGGAACTTGCCACCGCTTTTGCTGAAACACCTGAGGGCGAACAGATCCAGCTACGGATCAATGGCATCGACGAAGTGGGTAATCCTCGAAGCTGGGTTGTCCTGTTAACCGTTAGCGGAGCGGCGTCCGGCGAAGAGCGGATCAGCAATGCCGGACTGACTTTGCGTCAGGACGGGGAGAAGGTCATGATCGACGATGTGGCCTTCGGGTCGGTCGCCAAGGAAGCAGGTCTCGACTGGGATCAGGAGATCGCCGTTGTCCTGCAACCGGTAGACCAGCCTTCGAAATATCTGATGTATATCCCTGCGATCATCCTTTTGGGCGGTCTGGTGGCGGTACAGCGCAACAGGACGCGGCGCGGCACTGTGGCCGGCACAGCTGGATCTCAGGTCTAGGAGGACGTCGACATGTATAAATCAATACTGCTCCCAATTGACCTGGAGCATGACAGCTCCTGGGCAAAAGCACTTCCGGTCGCGCTTGAAATGGTCCAGGCGTTCAATGGCACACTCCATCTGGTATCCGTCGTGCCAAAAGTCGGCATGCCGGCCATCAGCATGTATTTGCCTGAAGATTTCGAGACCAAAGCTCTGCAGCATGCGGCGGAACATCTGCATGCATTCGCTGTGGAGAAGATTCCGGAGGGTGTGCGAGGCCAAAGCCATGTCGCTCATGGCGTGATCCGGGAGGAAATCGCCAAAGCTGCAGAGAAGTTGGGATGCGATCTTATCATCATGGCCCCGCACAGGCCTGAAATGACGGACTTCTTGATCAGTCCGGCAACGAGCTATGTCGTATCGCACACCAAACGGTCGGTACTGGTCGTAAGATAGAACCGACCGTCTGAGGAATTGCGGTCGATGAATCTCGATACGCTCATAACGTCTGAAGAACTTGCCGGCTGGCTGGAACGAAGCGTTGTCTGGATAGACACGAACGTTCTGTCAGTCGGCAATTTCCTCCAGCTCACACTGATTCTCGTTTCCTTCGGGGTCGGGCGGCTTCTGGCGCCCGCACTGGAGCGGCTTCTCGACAGAGAACCGAATGCCAACTGGTATCTCCGGTATTGCCGGCCGGTCGCCAAGGCATTGAAGCCTCTCAGCAGCTACATCATCTGGCTTGCCTTTATGTGGTTTGCAAATCTGGCCGCAGAGAACGGCGGCTGGCCGCTCAAATTGACGGATGCTGCCTTAAGCCTGCTGTCTGCATGGATCATCATACGTCTCGCATCCAGCCTCATTCGCAATGCATCAGGTGCGCGCGCATTGGCCATCGGTATCTGGTCAATTGCCGCTCTGAATATCCTCGGTCTCCTCAATCCGCTACGGGATAGCCTCGACAAACTGGCGTTCAGCCTGGGAACCCTCCGCATATCCGCCCTGGGTCTTATCGAAGCCGGCATTTCCCTTGCTCTGTTCATTTACCTCGCAGGCCTGTTCTCAAGGCTGGCGGAACGGCGGATAGCATCGTCGGACTCTCTGACACCGAGCATGCGTGCGCTCTCGAGCAAGATTGTTCGGGTGTTGCTATATGTTGCCGCATTCGTTCTCGCGCTCGAAAGCGTCGGCATCGATCTCACGGCATTCGCGGTCTTCGGCGGCGCAATTGGTCTCGGCATCGGTTTCGGGTTGCAAAAGGTGATTTCGAACTTGATGAGCGGTGTGATCCTATTGCTCGACCGTTCCGTAAAACCTGGAGACGTCATCGCTATCGGTGACACCTTCGGCTGGATCAACACCCTTGGCGCACGCTATGTCTCCGTCATTACGCGGGATGGCATCGAACACCTCATTCCGAATGAAGAGCTCATCTCGCAGCGGGTAGAGAACTGGTCATTCTCCAACCAACTGATCAGACAGAAAGTTCCCATAGGGATTGACTACGGCGCCGACGTCCACAAAGCGAGAGACCTGGCTCTTCAGGCCGCGGACGGTGTCGAACGTGTACTGAAAGAGCCGAAGGCGGTCTGCCATCTGATCGAGTTCGGCGACAATGCAGTGGTTCTTGAGCTCAGATTCTGGATCAACGACCCACAAAACGGGGTCGCCAACGTACGCAGCGCAGTCCAGTTGCGGCTCTGGGATCTCTATCACGAGCACGGCGTGGTTTTCCCGTTCCCGCAACGCGATCTGCACCTGCGCTCCTCAGTCCCCATCAAGGTCAAACTGGATTCTTCCGGCGGGGGCACCGAAGTGGCAAAGGACGGGAAAGCACCCTCTACCGGGTGAGCAAGCCTGACATCAACGTGGCGATTCCGAGGAAAGTTTTGTGAATGTGCCCTATTTCCCGTCCGGCTTCTTCAGCGCGCGCCGTCCGAAATCTTGAGAAGCTGGTCTGCGGTGTCAAACCCGGAGTGAACTCTCCAGGTGCTGGCGGCCGAATAGGCCGTCAGGCCCTGCCGGATGGATAGCGGCCATCCGCTGTTAGCGTGAGCCAACCCAAGTGCCCCCATGAAAGCTGACACTCACCGTGACCTGTGAGCATTCAGATAGTTCAATACTGGGGTTCATTCACCTTTAACTCGACCAATTTATTGCGCACCGATTTATCAGGTCATGCTTCGCAGGAAGCATGTGACGATTTTGTAGGCCGGCTCGAAGCAGGCAAGTACTTGCTCGTCCGGATCCACTTCGCCGTGCAACAGAGCATTGCGCATTGCGTAGAGTGTTTCGACAATCCCTGCCAGCAGGTCTTCGTTGGTGCACTGGAAGTGCATTGTCGAAACCTGCAACTGTGGGCCACCTCCTTGCACAAGGTCCACCATTGGACGCGGATTGCAGCCATCGTAGAAATTTCTAAGTCTATCCTGTTGCGGCACGGACAGATTATTCGTGAAGTCTGGAAGACCATAAAGCAATGGCGGGTCATATTGCTGTTGGATGTGCTGGAACTTCACGTTCCCATTGTTGATAGTGGCTACGGACACTTCAATGTGCCCGCCTATTATCTTCTGCGCCCTGTACCGCTGTCCACTCCTGTCCATATGCTCATTTTGCAAGTGTTTCGGCGCGATACAGACCTCCCGCAATGACACCCTTTCCACGCGACCCTTTGGCCTGACCTCCCAATGGATTTCATCCAGCTGAAGCTGAAGGTCACAAATAGCCTGTTTAAGGCGTTCCGCATCGGCAGTGGTGTTGTTGTCTTGCAGCAAGGGCAGTACCCGGCGACGCAGCCGACTGTTGTTGTCACGTATGGCGAAGTTGAGCATCGACCTTTCTTGCGTCTGACCACTGGCATGGCGATACCAAGCGTTGAACGCAGCCCATGCCTTCACGAACGGCCCGATGTAATCGATCTCGGCTCGCTCAAGCCATTCTTGCGCATGTGGTGGAAGCGTCATTACTCAGCTCCCTCTACTTGGTCGAGGAACGCCATTGCGGCGTTTTCTCCGTCTTCAACGGCGATCTCGACAGAGCGCTTGGCGGCTTCCAGCAGGTGGGCAGCACGCCGTTCTTCGTTAAAAGCCGAAAGCACGGTATCGCGAACACCAGCCTGCACTGGCTCAGGCGCGTCCCAGAACACGACCTTCGCTATATCATTCGGATAAAGTTCAATCTGGCCGGATGATCCCTTGATATGCCGCTCGATTTGCAGCTGACCAAGCAGGCTGTTCAAGAACACGGCAAGGTATATCGGATCGACGCCGGAAGTCCGCAGCACTGTCACATGGTTGTCGGGCAAGGCTCTCTGTTCATGCAGAAATGCTGCTGCGCGTCCAATCGTACCAACGCCAGTACCATTGACGAGAACATCGCCCTTTTCAATGACTACAGGCGAGCCTGCCTCTAATGCCCGGCGGTTGTCATCATCCAGCAGCACCTTATTCGTTCGGACGTGCTTAGAGTTTATGACGGGCAATCCTTCGTCTGAATAGTTCGGCTGTCGTCCCCTACTGTTGATATCGAGGATTGCGCCCAACTTTACTGCGCCGCCAGTCGCCGAAAGCCTATGTTCGACTTCTGCGAACAATGGGCGGAAGTACTGCGCATCCCATCGTCCGGCGGCGAAGGCGCCGCTGGCGCGGGCGGAATAGCTGAGCGGTTCCGGCGGTGTCCAGTCCGCCAGCCCAAGTGCATTCAGAAGCGTTTGCTCTGCCTCGTTGACTTTCTCCAAGGCCGTAAGGCGCGCATGGTGGGCTATGTTGAAGGCGTCTTTTAGCCTTGTCTGCAAGCCCATGTCCAAGACCGGAATGAGTATCTCCTTTACTTCTTCCGGGTTTACGTTGGTCTGATTGATCGACTGTCGAGAACGTCTCTTGACCTCTTGCTGGCCGAATTTGCAGCTAAGGAAAGCTGTGAGAAACTCGGGCAAAATGGAGGTTTCATCTGTACGAAAGCGAACAAGGTAAGACGCGAAAATCGCTCTTGTTCCTTCATTGCCCTTGTATAAGCCTGTGCGACCGACCCATTGATAGGAGTTGGTGCGATTGAATAGTACATCTCGGTCATTAAGGCCGAAGAGACGCCGCTCTTTGTCATTTACTTCGGCGGCCTTCAAAATGGTGTAGTCACACAGCATGTCGTGCATTTCGTTCATGCGATATATTGGGACGCCTTCGCCATCCTCATTCATTGCAATAGAAATGCCATACTGCGACTGGGTTAAAAGATTTCCGATGGGCACGTAACTCAAGTCTGGATTGCGATAAGGTTCCTTTGTCCAAAAGTCGCTATCAACGCGCCAGTCTTTGTTATCCAGAACTTCCTCATGATTGCTTATCGAGGCTTCAAGCCCCTCCAACAGTGCGCTTAGGCGGTCACTGTCGAAGGGGCGCGGCGAAAAAAACTGAACTGCTCCTGTGCCGCGAACTCTTGGAAGGCTTCGGCTATCCCGTCCTGTGTCAGCCCTTCGTGATTGTAGAGGTCATGGGCGACAATGAAGTGCCCGTGCGTATCGCGCATGAGAGTTCCGTCATCTCGGCGCACATAGACCTTCTCACCCGAGTTGTTGACGCTTTCTACCTGCTGCGTGGCGAAGAAGATGCTGTAGTCTTCCACCTTGGAGCAGAGAGGCCCTGCGGCTGGATCGTCGTTCCACTTCTGCACGAACAAGACGCTGGTCTTGGTCCCGGTGTGCGGCTTGAATGTGTTCGGGTGTAGCCCTACCACAGCAAGGATGCGGCAGCGTTCCATGATGAACTCGCGTACCCGCTGGTCAGACGAGTTGTTGAACCGGCCTTGCGGCAGCACTACGGCCATGCGCCCGCCCGGTTTTAGGAAGTCCAGATTGCGTTCGATGAACAACAAGTCGCGACCTACCGCGCGTTCCAGCTTGCCCGTTTTCTTGTGGGCCAGGTCGTAAGGCGACAGCATGTCAGACTGTTTGATATCACCCGCAAAAGGTGGATTGGCCATTAACACGTCATAACCGAATGACCGGTAGTCCGCTTGTCGCGGATTGGCCCGCAGTTTGCGCAATCGTCGCCATCCGTCGCCATAGGTGTCGGCCCATTCGTCCTGCTTCACTGTCTCGTCCCACTTGGTCCAATCCAGCGTGTTGAGGTGTAGCACGTTGGTTTCGCCATCGCCTGCGATCAGGTTGAGGCAACGTGACACACGCACAGATTTTTCATCGAAGTCGATAGCGAACACTTTATCGCGCACGTAGTCTTCGCAGCGCGGAGGCTTCTGGTCCATCGTGAACAGATGGCTTTCTTCCATGCCCATGTCAGCGATGATCTGCCGCCAGACGTGGAACATGGTGTGCACCGTGAAGCCCGCCGATCCGCACGCAGTGTCGATTACGGTTTCATGCTCCTGCGGGTTGAGCATCTTCACGCACATGTCGATCACCCAACGCGGCGTGAAGTACTGCCCCTTCTCGCCCTTCGACGACTTGTTCACGAGGTATTCGAACGCGTCGTCGATCACGTCGAGATTGGAGTTGAACAGCTTCCATTCTTCCAGCGACCCGACGCAGACTTGCAGGTGATCCGGTGACAAGCGGATACGTTCATCGTCGAGGAAAACGCCAGGCCACTTACGCTTTGCTTCGTCGAACAGGTCTTGTATGGCGCGTTTGAGCTGCGCGGCAGTATTGGTATTGCGGAAGCGCAGGTAGGGGTGTTGGCCGCGATGCGTGGCCATCTCGTCATACAGCTTCGTGAAGATCAGCTTGAAGACTTCTTCGAAAACGTCCACGCCCGCGTTGGCCAGCACTTCGTTTTCCATGTCCACGATCAACTCGCGCAGCGATCGGGCTTTCGAGCCTTCACGCTCCCGCTCGTTCTCTTTGTCGATAAGGGTCTGAATGGTCCACGGTTGATCGACGATATCCTCAATCGTCTGCGCAGCGCGTGGCAGGTGGTGAATGGGGACGAAATAATTGGGGTTCTTGCGGTGCCAGACTTCGGCCTGAATGCCGTTGCTCCAAACTGCCAAAGGCGCACCCGTGGCGTGGGTGTACGAGCGCAGTTGTTCTTTGCCGTCTCGTAACTTGTCAGCCTTCACTTCAATAATGATGTAGGGAACAGTCGGGCGGTCTGCGTCGAAGACAACGATATCGGCACGCTTGGAACTATCGCGCCCGAATGTGATTGGGTATTCGACTTGAACACGGGATACAGCATAGCCGTATTGATCAATTAGTCGAGCAAGCCAAAGCTGGCGAGTCCGCTCCTCGGGTTTCAGTTGGACGGGCTTATTGCGGACAATGCAGGTGACGTAGGTTGTGGATTTCCCCCTAACCTCGCGGGTTTCGCTGCGGCTATCGAGTGCGTGGTTCTCGTCCTCGGAGAAGAGAACGAATTGGCTGAATTCATTAGTTATTTTGTTCATTGATGGCTACTCTCTGGGGGGCGGAGCTGCATGTCCATTGTTCAATTGTGTAGCCAGTTTTCTAAGCCTTAACAAACTTTTCTGCGCAGAAGCGGGATGCCGCAATTGCAGTTCTAAAAAACAATCATAAGAAGTAGGTGCGTTTCGCGTTTTCTAGCTAAAGGCCAGAATTCAGCCAAATCAAACGTTCGACCTGGTACATTATTCAGCGGCGCATTTAGATGTCGGCTTTAGGGAAGCTACGATGCGACCGACCACTTCGGATCGCTGCCCGCCATTCCCAGCGGGTACCAAGCGTCAGATTTTCACCACCAGGTGGGCCTCCCCTATTACGCGAATAGCGCATCGCTGCCCGCAGCCGGAGTCCATGCATGAACTGCGCGGCATAGCACCTCTCCCGACGCTGCTCATACAGTCTTCACATGGTGCTCATCAGGAGGCTTGAAAAAATACAAATATCTAAAACATGCGCTGAGCGGCGCTATTTGCCGTCCGGTTTTTTCAGTGCCCGGCGGGTCAGGCGGTGCAGGCTGAACCAGAGCGCGATGACGAGCACCGGCAGGAAGGCGGCCGAGACGATTGTCGGATCGAGTGTGATCAGGTGTGCCTTCACCATGCCTTCCAGCAGATATTTCAGCAGATTGACCGCGTAATAGCTGATCGCCACCACGGACAGGCCTTCGACCGTACGCTGGATGGCGAGGGACTGGGCGGCGCGGCGGTTCATGCTGTCGAGCAGGTCCCGGTTCTGCTGCTCCACCTTCACCTCGATGCCGGTGCGCAGCAGGCTGGACAGGCGCGAGGCGCGTTTGGAGATCGCTTCCTGGCGGCTTTGCACCGACCAGCAGGTGCGCAGGGCCGGGTCGATCCGGCGCATCAGATAGTCGAACAGATGGATGTAGCCGTTCAGGTTGACCGCGCCGAGCTGGCGCAGCCGGCCCTCGACGATCTCGAAATAGGCCGTGCTGGCGCGGTAGCGGTAGCTTGAGCTGGCGATGATGGTCTCCAGCTCCGCCGAGAGCGCGGCCAGAGGGTCGAGCAGGCTTTCGTCGCTGCGATCCTGATCGCCGTCGGCGAGCTCGGCGGCGATCTTGGCCAGCCCGCGCTCGATCCGTTCCAGCTTCGGGCTGCTTTCCCGGGCGATCGGCAGCGAAAGCAGGGAGAGGCGCCAATAGGTGTTGAGCTCCAGCACCCGCTGCACGGTCTGGCCGAGCAGTTCCTGGCCGAGGTCGCCGGCGCGCAGATACATCCGGTCGAAGCCGTCGTCATGGGTGCGCAGGTCGCCGTAGATCTCGACCCGCTCTTTCTCCATGCGATTGGCGAAGACCTCGTTTCCGTCGAACCAGCGGGACAGCTTGTTGCCGTCGAGCGGTGCGTCCACGCCGTCCGCGACCGCGAGATGCACCGCGACCATGACCTCGCCGAACTTCGCCTCTTTCCAGTCCGCCGGCAGCAGTCCGAAAACGGTCTCCTCGAACGGCGCCTCGAAGCTCTCCTCGCGCAGGAAGGTGTAGGTCGAGAATTCGGTATGGCGCTCCCACTTCACCGTGAAGGGACCGAGATCGGCGGTGAAATGCTTCATGTCGGCGGAGGGCTCGGCCTTGCCGAATTTGCGGCAGAGCGCGACGAGATCCTCGAAATCCCGGTCGCCGCCATGCTCGCCGGTGCCGAAACCGATATGGCTGATGCGCAGCGGCGCCCGCACCGGACGGATCGGCCGGGCGTGCAATTCCAGGGTCAGCGAGTCCCGTTCGGGATGAAATTTCACTCTGTCTTGCCCTCCAGAGGCAGAGCCGGTCCGATGCTCACTCTACCCGTGTGCGGCCGCTTCGCCTATGAGGCGTCTCGCCGCGCTTTCCTGGCCGCGCGTTATTCCGCTGCTGATGCCATCTACTCCGCTGCGCTTGGGGGCGCGCCGGCCTCGTCCTCGATCAGAGACTGGCCCGGCGCGACGATGGAGAAATCCACCGGCACCATGTCCAGCGCCAGCCCGGCATCGGACTGGGTGATGCGGGTGAAACAGGTTTCCTCCAGCGCTCCGGTCTCCGGGAAATCCTCGCGGAAATGGGCGCCGCGGCTGTCCTCGCGGCCGAGCGCGGCGGTGGCGATGACGGCGCTGACATCGATCTGGCTCTCCAGGTTCATCCAGTCGTGCCAGGTCAGGTTGAAGGCCCGGTCGCCGTCGGCGAGGCCGGTCTCGTGCAGCTCCGCCCGGAAATCGCCGAGCGCGGTCAGGGCCGAGCGCAGCCCGTCGCGGGTGCGCAGGATGCCGACATCGTCCCACATGCAGTGGCTCAGCCGTTCGCGCAGGTCGGAGAGGTTGCCGCCGCGCGCTTGAAAGGGGTGTTCTGCACGGGAAATGCCGGCTTCGAGCACGGTTTTGTCGGCTTCGCGCCAGGCGGCGCTTCCGGTTTGCACATAAGCCGCCATGCTCTCCCCGGCGATGCCGCCGAAGACGGTGGAGTTGGCAACGCCGTTGCCGCCGAGCCGGTTTGCGCCGTGTACCCCGCCGCAATCCTCGCCTGCGGCGAACAGGCCGGGCAGTCCGGTGCCGCAATCCAGCTCGAATTCCACACCGCCCATCATGTAATGGGCGGTCGGCACAACTTCCACACGTCCGCCGGCCAGATCGAAGCCGCAATCGGCGCAGCGTTCCACCATCCCCTTGAATTTATTGGCAACATTCTCCGGACCGAGATGCGCCATCTCAATAAAAATACCCCCGTTCGGTGTGGTATTTCCGGCCCGCATTTCCGAGTAGATCGACCGGCTGACAATGTCCCGCGTCGCCCTCTCTCCGTGCTCGTGATAGCGGCTCATGAAGCGCTCGCCCGCGCCGTTCAGAAGATACCCTCCGGCGCCCCGCAACCCTTCTTCCAGTACGGTCCCGGTCATCCGCGTATCCGTCCCCGCCAGCAATCCGGTCGGGTGGAACTGCACCATCTCCATGTCCCGCAACGGCAGGTTTCGGCGCAGCGCCATGGCCATGCCGTCGCACGCCTTGTCGCCGGATGGCGTGTGATAAAGATACATCGTCGGCCCGCCACCGCTCGCCAGCAGCACGGCCTTGGCCTCGACATAGCGATACTGGCCGGTCCGCATATCCACCAGCAGAACCCCGGCGATGCCGCTGCCGTCCCGCGCCGGGATCAGCTCGATGGCGCGATGTTCCTCCAGCTTGTTCACGCCGCGCGCCCAGACCTGCTCCATCAGCCGGTTGACGATCTCGATCCCGGTCAGGTCGCCCTTGTGCACGGTGCGGTCGAAGCTCTGCCCGGCGAAGGCTTTCTGATGCAGGGAGCCGTCCGGATTGCGGTCGAAGAAACAACCAAGCTCGTTCTCCAGCTCGTGGATCCGCTCGACCGCCTTGTCCACCAGCTTCCAGGCGAGATCCTGGCGCGGCAGCCATTTGCCGCCGACGATGGTGTCCATGAAATGCCGCTCGACAGAATCACCCGGTGCCAGCGCCACGTTGTAGCCGCCCTGCACCATTCGGGTGCAGCCGCATTTACCGATCAGCCCTTTCACCGCGATGGTAACGTCCAGATCCGGGTCCGCCTGCAAGGCATGCAGCGCCGCCATCAGCCCGGCCCCGCCGGAGCCGATGATCAGGATGTCGGTGCGGAGTGTTTCGAGGGAAGTATTCATGAGGCCATGATCCAGAACAGCAGGCCGGCCAGCACGGAAGCGCCGGCGCCGAGGGAAATCAGGGTTTTCAGCGGGTCACGCCAGGGCAGGAATTCCAGCGCCAGCACCCGCAATCCAAAGCCGAGATGCAGGGTCAGCAGCATGACCAGCCCCCATTCAGCAACCTTCACCAGCGGCTGATCGGTCCAGGCAATTGCCGTTTCGAGCGCGGCGTCACTATCCAGCGCCAGTCCGAGCACAAGGAAATGCACCGGCAGGAACAGCGCAAGGGCGAGTCCGGAAAGCCGGTGGCCGAGCGCCGCCCACCAGCCCGGATGGTTGCGCGAGGCGCGCATCATGCCGTCACCGCCAGCACGGCGCGCAGGCCGAGGCCGAACAGCAGTGCGCCGAAACCGAGCGTGGCGAAATCGAGGGAGCGGCCGCGCCAGCCGGTCCATTCCCGCAGGATGTTGCGCAGCCCGATCGGGGCATGCAGCGCCACTGCCGTCACGAACAGGCCGTAGAACGCGGCCCATAGAAGATTGCCCCGGGTCCGGCCGAGGATTTCCGCGGCCGACAACCCGCCCTCGATGGCATAGAGGATCATCACCAGATGGGCGAGCAGGAGCGGGACCAGCAGCATCGCGCTGGCGCGTTGCAGCAGATAGAGGCGGGCTTCCAGCATCAGAGCTCGCCCTTCATCAGGGCGGCGAGCGTCATCCGCTTCAGCCCGGCTATCCCGGCGGTGGGGTTGAGGCCGACCGGGCAATGCTCGACGCAGCTTCCATGGCTATGGCAGGAGTGGCAGCCGCCGCTCTCGGAGACCGCCCTGAGCAGCCCGGCCTTGTCCGCGTCCCGCTCGTCGTTGGCCAGGGTCCAGGCCCGGTTCAGGGCGGCGGGGCCGAGATAGGTGTCATCCCAGCCGACCACGTCGCAGGCGGCGTAGCAGACCGCGCAATTGATGCATTCGATCCCGGCATCGGCAGCTTTCCGTTCAGGGCTTTCGCACGAGACCGGGGCCATCGGTTCGTGCCGGGTGCGGGTCGGGACATGCCGGCCACGGGCGCCCTGCCATTTTTCGAAAAACGGCGCCATGTCGGTGGCGAGATCCTTGATCTTCGGCAGATTGGCCAGCGGCTCGATCCGGAGATGACCGTCCTTGGCAACCCGGGAGACATGGGTCCGGCAGGTCCAGCGCGGCTTGCCGTTCACCTGCATGGCGCAGGAGCCGCACATGCCGACCCGGCAGGCGAAACGATAGGCCAGCGCGGGCTCTTCGTGCCGCTGCACCCAGGTCACCACGTCCAGCACGGTCTGGCTTTCCCGGCGCGGCACAGCGTAGGTCTGCAGCGCGCCGTCTTCGCGACCGCGCCAGATCTCCACCGTCAGCATTTCTTCCCTATCGGCGGTGTCTTGCATTCCACCACTCCTTTTTATCGGGGGAGTGTGGCGCTGAATTCACGTGGCGGAAAGGGGCGGGCGTGGAAAAAGTCCGGTTCAGTACCGGCAGCTAGTCCCGGTGATTAGTCGTAGCGGCTTTGGCCCCAGAAGCCGGAGCGGGTTTCCAGCAGGGAGGTGAGGCCGGTTCGTTCCAGCGCCTTGGCAATGGCCGCGTCCGCAGCGTCCAGCACGCTGCCCTCGTCGAGGCTGGTGACGGCGCGGCCGCGCATCAGGATTTCACCGTCGACGATGGTGGTGTCTATATCCGCGCCGTTGGCGAAATAGATCGCCCGGTGCAGCGGCATGTTGGCGGGCACCAGATGCGGCTTGCGGAGGTCGAGCAGCACGATGTCGGCTTTCTTGCCAGCCTCCAGCGAGCCGATCTCGTTCTCCATGCCGATGGCCTTCGCGGCATCGATGGTCACCATCTCCAGAGCCTTCCCGGGCGGAAGGATCTGATCGTCACGGAAATGGCGGCGGTGATAATGCATGGCCTGCTGCATATGCCGGATCATGTCTCCGGACCGATCCGGCGCGGGCGCGTCCGAGCCGATGGCGACAGTGACGCCCTGATCGATCAGCTCCGGCACCGGGCAGCGTCCCTTGATCGAAGCAACGGCGGACGGATTGTGCACGACGCTGGCACCGGTCTCGCGCAGGACGGCGATATCCGCCTCGGTCAGATTGGTGCAGTGGGACAGGAAAGCATCCTCGCCGAGCAGATCCTGCACGTTATGAGCATAGGTAATACTGCCCTCACGGTGCCCGTCCTGGGTGAAGCGGAGGCCTAGTTCGCGCGAAAGGGCGCGGACTTGCCGTGCGTGCTCTGTTACCAGATCGGCCGTTACGCCTTCCGGCAGGGGCTCGTCCAGGCGCGACACCGGATAGGTGATTGCGACCGAAAGCCGTTCGTTCTCCGCTCCATGCCATTTCTCCGCGATCATCCGGCTGACGTCGAGCTGCCGCTCAAAGCTGACATCTCTATCGTCCTCGCCATGATCCCAATTCCTGAAGCGCCAGGGGAAAGGCGGCCGGTTAGCGCCGATGGCAAGCATGGCGCGCGTGCCAGCCTGCTTGATGGCGGTAAAATGAGCGTCGGCGACACCCGGATGATCGGTTCTGCTGATGCTGTCGCCGCCGCCGAGCATGGAAATGCCGGTGGTGACTCCGACCTTGATCCGCTCAAGGGCGAAAAGAGCTGCGTCGGCGCGCCAGAATTCCTCGTCCGAGCCGAGCGTGTAGATCTGCCGGCAGGCGTTGAACCAGGTCGCGCTGTCATCGCTGCCGAGAGTTTTCACCAGCGCGTGCCCGGCATGGGCATGGGCATCGATCAGACCCGGGAGCACCAGCATGCCGGTGGCATCGATGATTTCCGCGCTTTCGGTTGTGCTGATCGCTTCGTTGGGCCCAGCGATGGCGGCGATCCGTCCGTCCCGGACATGCACCGTGCCGCCGTCGATAACCCGTCGGCCGGAATCCATCGTAACGACGATACCGCCGCCTATCACAAGATTGCGCATCGTCTCTCCACGGCAAACAACTTGGAGTTAAAGGATACTCAAACGGTCAGAGAGCCGTCTGATCAGGGACGATACGCGTTTCTGAGGACGTAAAAAAGATCGCTGCCGAGGGGGTGTTCCGGGCAGGGGCCGTTGCCGCTGACATCAGATGTACCCGTTTCTTCCGTCGCCGGGTCGGCAGGAAGGCCGGGGCTTTCAAGTTCCGTCATTCCGAGGCGCTTGAAAATGGACTGGCGATTTCGGTTCTCGAAATCCGATTTGTCAGACACCGTTTTCCTCCATGAGAGCGGCGTGAACCCGTCAGCGGGCTGCCGATTCGTCATCATTCCGCCGGTCGAGTCAAGGCGCGGAGAGGTTTTCGTGAACCGCCCCGTGCGACACCAGGAGTTGTATGCGGTGCATGGGCGGGAGTTGCGGTCCGGCACATGGCCTGCCTACTCTCGGCTTATTCGCAGAGAAGGGACGCGCGCAGTCATGAAGACAATCGCCGATTTGATTGAAGACAGGTTCGGCCTGCCGGTCGATGCAGGCCGGGACATGCCGGCCGAGGGCGATCTTGCCCATATTCTCTCTCACCGCTCCCATCGTCGATACAAGCCGGATCCGGTGCCGGATGATCTTCTTGAGGTGCTGTTGGCGGCGGCTTTTTCAGCCCCGGCAAAGTCGGATCTTCAGCAATCCGGAGTGCTGATCGTGCGGGATGCGGAGAAGCGCCGGAAGATCGAGGCGCTGATGCCGGCAATGCCCTGGATCGCGGATGCGCCCGTCTTCATGGTTTTCCTCGCCGATAACAGGCGTATCCGCAAGGTCTCGGAGTTGCGCGGCAAGCCCTTTGCTAACGATCATCTGGATTCCGTGCTGAACGCGGCGGTCGATGCCGGGCTGGTGCTGATGAACTTCATCCGGGCGGCGGAATCAACCGGGCTCGGTTGCTGTCCGATCAGTGTTGTCCGGAACCATATCGAGGTGATTTCTGAGCTGCTGGAGCTGCCGGATCATGTCTTCCCGATCTGCGGCTTCTGCCTCGGCTGGCCTGCTGGCGAGGGACATATCAGCTTGCGGTTGCCGCCCTCCGTGTTCGTTCATACGGATCGCTATGACGACAGCCGCCTTGAACAGGAGGTCGCGGCGTATGACGCTCGCCGCAGCGCGCGTTTTCAAATTCCGGATGAAAAACAAAGATCGGTCGATGAATACGGGCTGGCGCAAGAATACGGATGGTCAGAGGACAAAGCGCGTCAAGTTTCGAAACCGGAACGCAAGCAATTGGCCAAATATTTAAAGGGCAAAGGCTTCAATCTTGAGTGAGGCATGACTTGCCCTTCGCGCATGGCGGAAAAAGGGCTGGCGTTGCGCGGGGGGATTTCCTAACGTTTCACCCAATAGGGAGAGCGCGCCGCTAAAAAAACAATAATTGCGGTTAGGGCATGTGCCTGCGACCTCCCTAGGACAAGGGAGGAACTTGAAATGCGTTTCCTGAAAATGGATTTGCGTGCCGCTACGATTGCGGCCGCGCTGACTGCATCACTCGGTCTTGCTGCGGCACCTGCAGAAGCCAAGGTTGACGGCGATACCATCATTCTCGGCTCGGCGATCTCGCTGACCGGCAAATATTCGACAAACGGTATTCACGCCCAGAATGGTTACGAGCTCGGCGTGAAGGTGATCAACGACAATGGCGGCGTGGTCGTCGGTGGCAAAAGCTACAAGCTAAAGATTGTCTACTACGATGATGAGTCGACCCCGGCCCGTGGCGCGCAGCTTGCCGAGCGTCTGATCAGTCAGGACGGCGTCAAATATATGCTTGGCCCGTATAGCTCCGGTCTGACCAAGGCGATCGCGCCGGTTACCGAGAAATACAAGATCCCGATGGTTGAGGCGGAAGGCGCATCGCGTTCGCTCTTTACCCAGGGCTATCGCTATCTGTTCGCCGTGCTGTCCACCTCCGAGCAGTACCTCGCCAGTTCAATCGAGCTCGCCGCTGAAATTGCCAAGAAAAACGGCAAGAAGCCGTCCGACGTCAAAGTGGCCATGGCGTTCGAGAACGATCCGTTCTCGCTCGACGTTCGGGCCGGTGTGGTCGACGATGCGAAGAAGTTCGGCATGAAGATCGTTATCGACGACAAGCTGCCGCGCGATCTTTCCGACATGACCTCGACCCTGACCAAGGTAAAGGCGCTCAAGCCGGACCTGCTGGTTATCTCCGGTCACTCCAAGGGAGCGGCTACCGCAGCTCGCCAGATCGCGGAGCTGAAGATCAGCACGCCGATGATTGCCATGACTCACTGCGAGGCCGCGAAAATCATCAGCAAATTCGGAGCCGGTGCGACTGAAGGTATTCTTTGCCCGACCCAGTGGGCGGAAACACTGAGCTACAAGGACGATCTGTTCGGCACCGCTGCCGAGTATGACGCGCTCTTCAAGAAATCCTTCGAAGGATACAAGAACGTTCCCTATCAGGCCGCTCAGGCAACTGCCGCTGTGATGGTCTGGAAAGATGCGTTCGAACGGGCGAACAGCTTCGATTCCGAGGCACTGCGCGATGCGATCGCTGATACCGACATGAATACCTTCTATGGCGGTATCAAGTTCTCGCCAGCGGGCAACAATGTCGCCAAACCGATGGTGCTGCGTCAAATTCAGGACGGCAATCTGAACGTGGTGGCGCCGCTGAAATGGGCGTCTTCGGAAGCACGGCATCCGCGTCAGCCGAAATACTGATCGCATAACCGAACAGTGAACGGCGGAGGGGCATTGCTCTTCTGCCGTTCTCCTATCCTTTGAAAGCTATTGACTCGCCAGGCCACGTTTGAGGCCCCAGGGCGCGTTTGCGGGAAGGGTTGCGACCTTAAATGCTCGACAATATCTCGATTTTATTGCAGGCGCCGATCTTCGCCGTGGACCTTCTGGTTCAGGGGTTGTTGATCGGGGGGATATTTGTCCTCGCCGCCTATGGACTGGCCCTGGTCTGGGGCGTCATGAACGTGAAGAACCTGGCGCAGGGCGACATGGTGATTCTCGGTGGGTACGTTGCCTATCAATGCACGCTCTGGGGAATACATCCGATTTTGGCCCTGCCAATCGCATTCGTCGTTTTGTTCGTGCTCGGATGGGGCGTTTACGCGACGATCATCCGCCGTGTTGTCGACCGGGATATGTTCACATCCCTGCTGGCCACGTTCGGGCTCAGCCTGCTGATCCAGCAGGCGCTGAACCTGCGTTTCGGTCCGGAAGTGAAGATCGCGGAAGCCGGTTTCGGCACGTTTGATATCGGAGATCTCAGCATTCCCGCGATCCGCTTTGTCGGGTTGGGGTTGGCGGCCATACTGGCGATCTGCATCGTGCTCTTCATGCGTAACTCGCGGATGGGGCAGGCAATCCGGGCAACGTCGCAGGATCCGCGCGCGGCGCGCGTTCTCGGTATCAACACGGATCAGGTCTATGCCTTCACCTATGCGCTCAACGCTGCAATCTGCGGCGCAGCCGGGGTGCTGGTGGCGATGATCTGGAATATCCAGCCCTTCTACGGTCTCGTGCATTCGATCCGGGCCTTCATCATCGTGACAGCGGCCGGACTAGGAAATCTGCCGGGCGTTATTGTCGCCGGCTTCGGTCTCGGGGTCTGGGAGAATTACTCCGGTTTCATCTTCGGAGCGGAATTCGCAGTCGCGGCCGTGGTTGGCTTGCTCGTCGTCGTGCTCATGGTGCGGCTCTTCCAAATGTACCGGTTAAGGCAGGTCGTCCGATGAGCGCTCAGAAACTCGATCTCTCACTCTACGGCGTCCTCGTTGCCGCCGGAATTCTGGTGCCGTTGCTGGCACCGGCCTTCACCAGCCAGATGGCCATTCTCTGGCTCATGGTGCTCATGGCGGTGACCTGGGACATGACCGGCGGGCAGATGGGTTACAACTCGCTCGGCAACATCGCCTTCTTCGGGATCGGCATGTATGCCTCTGCGGTGGTGCAGATCGGTATTGTCTACGATGTTGCGGAGTACACCGCGGCCTTTGGCGCCATCAAGGTGGATTTCACAGTGGAGCAATACTGGACGGGGCTGCTTCTTGGCATAGGTTTCGGCGGTGTCGTGGCGACCGTTTTCGCCCTCATCATCGGCCCATTCATGCTTGGGTTGCGCGGCCCCTATTTTGCCATTGGCACGTTGGGCCTTGCGGTCGCGGTGGCCGAACTGGTCAGCGGTTGGTCCTATGTCGGCGGCGGCAGCGGCATTTCCATGCCGGTCTTCCCGGGCGAGGCGGCCAGCGGCTCACAGGTATTCTATGTGCTGCTGTTCGTGCTCGCCATCCTCGCACATGTCGTGATCCGCGCGATCTACAAGACCCGCTTCGGGCTTGCGATCAATGCGATCCGGGATGACGAGGACAAGGCCGAGGCGATGGGTATCCATACCACCCGCTACAAGGTCACGGCCTGGATGGTCCCGGCCTTCTTTATGGGCATGGCCGGCGCCGTCTTCGGCAATATGTCCGGCTTCATCGAGCCTCTGGAGGTGGCCTTCCCGACCGCGACCTTCGGCATCTTCATGGTGGCGATGGCACTGCTCGGCGGTAAGGGAACGGTCTGGGGGCCGGTACTCGGTGCCATCCTGTTCCACATCGTCAAGGAGGTCACTTGGACCCATCTGCTCGGCTGGCAGTGGGTGGCTCTCGGCGCCATCATCATCATCAATATCGTCTATTTCCAGCAGGGTATCCTCGGCTGGGCGCAGGATCGCTGGCCATCTCTGTTTGGCGTGACGGTGGATGAGAAAACGACCCGAACGGGCCAGGCGGAGGCAGCGAAATGAGCGGATCGCTAATCGAGGTGCGCGGTGTCTCCAAGAGTTTTGGCGGCGTTGTCGCGAACAAGGAAGTCAGCATTGATGTCGCCGAGGGCGGCATCACCGGGCTGATCGGGCCGAACGGGTCGGGCAAGACCACCCTGTTCAATTCGATTGTTGGCTATCACCCGATCGATGAGGGCTCGATCAAGTTCAAGGGGCAGGAGATATCCAAACTCCGGGTGCCGGACATTGCCCGACTCGGTCTGCTCCGGACCTTCCAGCAGACCCGGATCTATTCGAAGATGGACTGCATGAAGAACATGCTGATCTCTGTCTCTCACAGGGATGAGGGACTAGGTTCCATGTTCGGCTCCATGCATGACCGGGAAACCGAGGCTTTTGCGGAGGAGCTTCTGGAATTCGTCGGGCTCTACCAGAAGCGGTTCCTGATCGCGGGCGAGTTGTCCTTCGGTCAGCAGAAGTTGCTTGAGTTCGCCATGGCTCTGATGAACCGGCCGAAAGTTCTGTTGCTGGACGAGCCGACGGCGGGGATCAACCCGACCCTGATCAACGGCCTGATCGACCGGCTGAAGCGGGCGAACGAACAGTTCGGCATTACCCTCTTCGTCATCGAGCACAATATGCGCGTGATCATGAACCTCGCAGACCGGATCTCATGTCTTGCCCATGGCGAGTTGCTCGCCACCGGGACGCCGGATGAGGTCCAGAACGACCCACGGGTCGTCGAAGCCTATCTGGGAGCACACTGATGAGCGACAAGGAAGAAACCGTGAGTGTGACGGTGAGTGAAACGCGCATCAGCGGCTATGGCAGCGGCGGTGTTGAAACAGTCATTTCCGTCGAGGACGTGGTCCGCCAGGTCGAAGCCATCGCCGACGGTCCGGACCAGGCCCGGATCGATGCGTTGGCCGGACCTGATCCGTATCTCACCATCGACAAGCTGAAGGCCGGGTACGGCAAGATGGAGATCTTGCACGAATTCTCCCTCAAGGTCGGCAAGGGGCAATCCTGCTGCCTGATCGGACCGAACGGGGCGGGCAAATCGACGGTGCTGCACTCGATCTTTGGCTTCACCAACATCTTCTCCGGCTCCGTCAATGTCGGCGGCCAGGACGTCACCAACTTCTCCTCCAACGAGAAGCTGAAGAATGCCGGCATCGCCTACATCCTGCAGGACAAATCCGTATTCGGTGGCATGACCGTTGAGGAAAATCTCTGGATGGGCGGCTATCTGAAGGAGAAAACTTCGGAAGCCAAGGAAGCGGCGGAGCGCATCTTCGAGAAATACCCCCGCCTTGCCGCCCGCCGAAACCATCAGGCCAAGGTGCTGTCCGGTGGCGAACGGCGCTTGCTGGAAATCAGCCGGGCGCTTGTCATGGAACCGGAAATCCTGCTGGTGGATGAGCCGTCAATCGGGCTTGAGCCGCGCTTTATCGACATGGTGTTCGAGATCCTCGACGACCTGCAAAGGGTTGAGGGCAAGACCATCCTGATGGTGGAGCAGAACGCCAAGAAGGGCCTGGAATTCGCTGATATCGGTTATGTGCTGGTTTCTGGTCAGACGGCGATGGCCGGTACTGGCGAGGAGTTGCTGGCTAACCCGGAAGTAGGGCGGCTCTTCCTGGGAGGGTAGCGGCCTCTTACCGTTCCAGCCCCAACCGCTTGTGCCAAGCTTCGATGCTTTCCTCCGGGTAGGCATCGAAGCATTGGTCCTTCGCGCCTTTTTCCAGCGGTACCCAGTCCGGTTTCGACCCGAGCATCAAATGCGTCAATTCCGGTGCTGCGGGGAGCGGTGTATCGATGGCGCCTGCCTGCGGATGCACCAGTTCGGGCCAGCGTGGGTCCCAGAGCCAGAGGGCGGAGCCGCAATTTTTGCAGAAGCTGCGCTCGGCCGGGCTTTCACCGCTTGCCATCTTGGCGTGGTACTTCGAGATGTTCTCCGCACCGTCTATTTTCAGGCTGTCGAAGTCTCCAGACAGATTGATCGCATAGCCGCCGCTGCCCGCCGTCTTTCGGCAGATCGAGCAGTAGCAGCGGTTGAACGGGGTGGGATGCTTGCTTTCCAGGTTGAAGCGGACGGCGCGGCAATGGCAGGAACCTTCTAGGTGCATGGCGCATCTCCCGTGGTTTGGCGTTCGATCAGTCCGCGCCGCCAGACATGCTTGGGCGTAGAAAGCTGATCTGGGCTTTGCCGTAGCGCCGGTTATCCAGCACTTCCAGCCATTCCGGAATTTCCAGCTGCTCTGATTTTTCGCATTCGACAACAATCAGCGTTTCCCCGCCGACCCAGCCGCATTTGTGCAGCTGGTCCAGCGCTGGGGCGGCGAGACCGCTATTGTAGGGCGGGTCCATCAGAATCAGATCCGCCGGGCGCGGCGCCGTGCGGTGCAGGGAAAGGGTGTCGCCCTCGATGACCGTGGCAGCATCACCGGCTTTCAGGCGCGCGATATTCTCGCGCAGTGCCCAGACGGCTTCTCGGTCACTCTCGATGAAAACCACTTCCGTGGCCCCGCGCGACAGAGCTTCGAGGCCGAGCGCGCCGGTGCCTGCAAAAACATCCACCACCAGCGAGTCCGTCAGGACATCACCCATCCTGCCGCCTTCAAGGACGCCGAAGAGGGATTCCCGGGTCCGGTCGGCAGTGGGTCTTGTGTTCCAGTTCTCAGGGGCGGCGAGTTTGGTTCCGCGATTTCTGCCCGCGACGATCCGCATTCTTGTCTCCTCGAGCCGGGCCAGCTTTGGACGCGTCCCGCTTCACATTCGGCTTGTCGGCCGTACCCCGCGTCGAGGGCTTTCGGTCATCGCTGGCCTTCCCAGAGCCTGCGAATTTGCCAGGGCCGCCGGGTTTTCCGGTTACCCCGACCTTGACGGCACCACCCGGTCTTGCGGCGCCTCTAGGCTTGCCAGCGCCCGTGGGCTTTGTCGGTCCATCTTTCCCGGCAACGCCCTTCGGTGCGGGACGACGGTCGCCTTTGAACGGCGCCTTCTGTTTGGCCTTCGCGGTGCCGATCTTATCCTCTTTGATGCCGAGCTGTTCTTTCAGCGTGGCCTGCCGCACTTCCAGAACCTCGCCCTCCGGCAAATCGCCGAGCTGGAAGGGGCCGTAGGAGACCCGGATCAGCCGGTTCACCTTCAGGCCGACATGTTCCATCAGCTTGCGGATTTCCCGGTTCTTGCCTTCCCGGATGCTGAGGGTGAGCCAGGTATTCGACTTGCCCTCGATATCCCGCTCGACAATGACCGAACCGTATTTGATTCCGTCGACCGTTGGGCCGGACTTCAGCAGGGCAATCGATTTCTCGGTAATGGAGCCGTAAACCCGGACCCGGTATTTCCGCAGCCACGCAGTCGATGGCAGTTCCAGCAACCGGGACAGCGCGCCGTCATTGGTGAGCAGGAGAAGACCCTCGGTATCGAAATCGAGGCGGCCGACCGTGACCACGCGCGGCAGATCCGCTGGCAGCCGGTCGAATACGGTTTCGCGGCCTTCCGGATCCTTGTTCGTCGTCACCACGCCACGCGGCTTGTGAAAGCGCCACAGACGCGTCGGTTCGATCACCGGCAGAGCCTTGCCGTCGACCCGGATTTTCGACTCCGCGGTGACGGTGATGGCGGGGCTGGTCAGGACCTCCCCGTCCAGCTCGACTCGCCCGTCGGTGATCCACTGTTCCGCCTCGCGGCGCGAGCAGAGCCCGGCGCGTGCCAGCCGCTTCGCGATCCGTTCCGGGCCACGGTCTTCGGTGAAAATTTCGCTGAAATCACTCATGAAGCAGGTCTTACGCGCGGACGGGCGCGGATGCAAACGGCTTGGATGCAATCCGGCTTCCCGCTAGGTATGGAGCTATGAAGACTGAACATCAGACAATTATGGCACGGGCGCTGGCCGAAGCGGAAGCGGCGGCTGCACGGGGCGAGGTTCCGGTGGGTGCTGTGGTGACCGGCCCGGACGGTACAGTGCTGGCTGCCGCCGGTAACCGGGTCGAGGAGCTGAACGATCCGAGCGCCCATGCCGAGGTCCTGGCGATCCGCGCGGCGGCGGCGGAAATCGGGTCGCCGCGATTGATCGACTGTGACCTGCATGTGACGCTGGAGCCTTGCCCGATGTGCGCCCAGGCCGTCAGCTTTGCCCGTATCCGCCGTCTGGTCTTCGGAGCCTATGACCCGAAGGGCGGCGGGGTCGAGCATGGCCCCCGGATCTTCGGCCAGCCGACCTGTCATCACGCGCCGGAGGTGATCGGTGGGGTGGAGGAAAGCCGGGCTGGTGACCTGCTCCGCAGCTTTTTCCAGGATCGCCGCTAGGAGATACCATGCAGCTCAATCTCTCTCCCGATGCTTCCATCGTTATCCTGACCGGCGCCGGTATATCCAAGGAATCCGGTCTCGACACATTCCGGGACGCGGACGGGATCTGGTCGAAGGTTAATCTGGAGGATGTGGCGACGCCGGAAGGGTATCTGCGCAACCCGGTGATGGTGCATGAGTTCTACAATGCCCGCCGCCGTTCCCTCATGGACAGCAACGTGGTGCCGAACGCGGCCCATGCGGCCCTGGCGAAGCTGGAAAAGGATTGGCAGGGCAAGGTTTTGCTGGTGACGCAGAACATCGACGACCTGCACGAACGCGCGGGCACTTCGAGCCTGCTGCATATGCATGGAGAAATGCTGAAGGCCCGCTGCGAGCGGACCGGCGCGATCTTCGACTGGCGCGATGACCTGACGCTGGAAAGCCGGAACCCGACCACGAATGAGGCAGGTACATTGCGCCCTCATGTCGTCTGGTTCGGCGAGATGCCCCTCTATATGGAAGAGATCTACGACGCGCTCTCCGACGCCGATCTCTTCATCTCCATCGGCACCTCCGGCAACGTCTACCCCGCCGCCGGTTTCGTTCAGGAAGCCCGCATGCACGGCGCCCACACGATCGAGCTCAACCTGGAGCCGTCGGAGGGCGCAACGCAGTTTGCCGAGAAGCGCTACGGCCCCGCCAGCGAGATCGTGCCGGCCTATGTGGAAGAGTTGCTGGGCGGGGTTTGAATCTCTCGCTCAGCTGTCATCCCGGCTCTATGCCTGGGTAACGGTCGTTTTGGTTCCTATTTCTTGAATTTCACCGCCCGGCCCCTGCCGTCCATGGTGCCCCAACTGATAAGTGAGACATGGACATCGCTGTAGACGACATTGATTACAGCATCCGCACCAAGTGCTGCGCCACGACGCTGCAGAGCCTCGTCGACCAGTGCCGGAGTCGGGCTGGGATGGAAAATTGTGGTCTTGTTCACCTGCACATCGATAACGCCGAGCACCTCGTAGGGGCGGTCCGTCATATCGCCGGTCGTGACGAGGACCTGCGAGGGTTGCTTCTCGAAGGTGGAGTCACTTTTCGTGGCTACTGGATCCTCAATCGGTGCGCCTGATGGGGAGGTGATCTGCCCGGTGGAATAGGTGGCGCAGGCGCTGAGGGTGACCAACAGGAACGCGCTCAGAAAGCGTTTTATCGACATGAATATCTCCAAACAAATATGTGGCCTGCATATTAAATTAAGACAATTCGGTCAGCAATACTGACGTGTGAAAGGGTGTCCGTCGCGCGAAAAACCTTCATTCCGGACCTTGACCTGGGATCTTTTGATGACGGGCACGACACTTCTGACAGGCACGGCCATTCGATCACCCTCGCCCCGGATTGTGGTCTGTAAAGGCTTATGCTTGGTCTTTTTCAGCTTAGGAGGAATACTTTTTTCTTAGCGTAGTAAGCTATGAGTGAGTACCGCCCCCAGTGCTCCCCCGTTTATTGACCGCGCTTACGTGCCGGGTTGAGGTTGGTCACTAGGTGTTTACAGCATGCAGTTTTCAATTCCTTCGGCCCAGTTTCCGATATCGCATGCCGTATGAGCGAGCCATGGCAGAGCATCTGGTAATGCTGAGCTGATTGCTGCTGACAGGATTATTAGCAATAGAACGGTGAGTGATGCCGACAACAGAGCGCTGACGGGAATGATCCCTGGCGGACATGTTTCCATTGGACGAGAAGGATCCTGCTCGGCCAGAGACGCAGTCGGTCTTGATTTTGTCATTTCAGCCAATGATCTCAAGATCGGAAAGATCAGTGAGAACAGGCCCGTTGTCAGATGAAATGCGACTGGCAACCACGGACTCACCAGCATCATCGTTAAACCGATGCCGGAACCAAGAGGGTCGGTATAAGCATTTTCAAGATGAAGAGCCCAATCGAGTTTCACGCCGAATCTGACCGCGAGACCAAGAGAGAATGCAAGCGCGGCTGAAAGGGCGATAGAGGCGGCCAGAGCGGTTGCGCTAACGATCAGCAATTGTCTGGCAATAGGCCATAATCCGGGTCCGATAGTATCAGCGTTTGGAAGCGGAGGGTGCGCAAGCCTGCGGCCAGCCCACCATGTGAGCCAATCAGTAAACGCATTCAGACCCAGAATTACGGTCAATAAGGCAAAAACCGTGGCGCTAATCGTTACAGTTAGGATTGCCGTTTGCGGGATGAACGCGATCATGGCGAAGATCGGGACATAGGTGCCAACGATGAGCATGCCTCCGAAGCCCGCCATGAAGGCACCGGTCACGACACTTGCAACAATAGTGATGGCCGCTATGACCACGGTGATCTTGATCCCGGCGGCACCCAAAATTCCGGCGATAATCGCACCGCCCAAGATGCCCGTGCGGAGCGCAGAGATCACGAGTTCTTGGATCCCGCCGCTTTCCGTAGTGTTGACGCTGCAAATACCGGCGATGACCGCAATCCCCACGACAACAGCAATGCCCCGAACGCCTGCAGCTAACGCACCCACTAATGCTATCGCCGCTATCCCAGCAGAAGTAGCGCTACCAAAAAAGTGGCTGATTGCACCAGACTTGACGCCCGCGCCGACCGCGGCACCCGCCACGAATGCGATGAGCGCCGCGCCGATAATGACCCCGGCGCTTTTGAACAAAATGCGCTGTCCAGATTTAATCTTCGATGACAAATCCGATTCGAGAAGAATGCTATCCATGATTGGGAACGGTCCGCGCGCGACCATCCACATAGTTATGCCTCCAAGCGATGCGACGCTAAAAAAGACCGCGAGCGCGGCTAAGGTCGCGGTTTCGTCGGCAACTTTCCATTCTTTAGTAATTGCACCAATGTGCTCGAATGACTGCGCAAGCAAGGGGCCGAACAGAGCGTAACCCAGAACAATAATTAGACAGCGATCAAACGCCCTGAATCCAAACGGCGGGCCAAACCAATTACCTAGCCGGTCAAGGCCGTACCGGACCGTCTGTTGCCATATTTCTGTCCACCGACGCGCGCTGGCATTTATCGGGAAGCACAGGTCGTTGGCGGTGTTAGTAACGGATTCCCGCAGGGACCAATAAACCGAGCCTCCGACCATCAAGATAGAACCGGCGATAAATAGAAAGGCGTGATCGCCGTCCATCAGCCATCCGAACATACGGGTGAAATCAGCCCAATATGCTCCTACAAGTCCGGTCGCTGGCATGTAGCCTTCCTTCGATCGTTTGAGTCACGCTTCTCCGGCCGCGATGACGAAGTAGTAAGCGGAGCCACCCTACCGCGGCTGCATCCGGATGGCGCCGTCAAGCCGTACCGTTTCGCCGTTCAGCATGACGTTGTCGATCATCGCCATGGCCAGTTTCGCGTATTCCTCCGGTGTGCCGAAGCGGGACGGATAGGGAACCGTGGCGGCGAGGCTGTCCTGCACATCCTGAGGCATGCCGAGCAGCATCGGGGTACCGAACAGGCCCGGCGCGATGGTGTTGAAGCGGATGCCGGCTTTGGCGAATTCGCGGGCGCCGACGATGGTCAACGCATGCACGCCGCCCTTCGATGCCGCATAGGCGCTCTGGCCAATCTGGCCTTCGAAGGCGGCGACGGAGGCGGTGGAGATGACGATGCCGCGCTCGCCGTCTTCCAGCGGGTCCGTGCCCTGCATGTCGGCGGCGGCGAGGCGCATCATGTTGAAGGTGCCGATCAGGTTGACCTCGATGACCTTGCGGAAATTGTCGAGCGGCATCGGGCCGTTCCGGCCAACGATGCGCTCTGCCGGTGCGATACCGGCGCAATTCACCAGAATACGGGCCGGGCCATGGGCATCGCGGGCTTTGGCGATGGCGGCTTCGGCAGATGCCGCATCGGAAACGTCACACGGCACGGCGATGCCGCCGATCTCGGCAGCGACTTTCTGCGCGCCTTCCTCATTCACGTCGAACAGTGCGACCTTCGCGCCTGCTGCCGCCAGTGCGCGCGCGGTGCCTGCACCCAATCCGCTGCCGCCGCCTGTGACGATCGCGGCTTGTCCCTGAACCTGCATGTTCCTGTTTCCTCCGGTGCTTTCGGGTCCGGTCTTTGCTGGCCGGATGTTTGAACGGTATAACGGGGCGCAGTGAAACCGAAAGCCGCCCGCGCGTCCAGCGCGGCAAAGGCCAGTGCGACAAAGGGATCAACCGCGATGCTGCCTTCATTCCAGGACGTGCCCCGTCCGGCCCTGATCCTCGGCCTTGGCGGCCTTGTCCCGTTCTACGCGATTTCCCTGCCGGTCTGGCTGACGGATCCGCTTTACAGCTATGTGCTGATCGACAGCCTGATCACTTACGGTGCGGCGATCCTGTCCTTCCTCGGTGCTGTGCACTGGGGCGCTGCCATGTGGCAGGGCGAGCTGGAAGAAGCACGGGAAGAGGATGATGAGGAGATGGACCGGGCGGCCTGGGCTCGCTACGGCTGGAGCGTGGTACCGGCACTTATCGCCTGGATCGGGACCCTGCTGGGGCCGTTCTTCGGTCTGGTGCTGATCACACTCGGCATTGCGTTCGCCTATTTCATCGACGTCCGTGCCTGTAACGCCGGTTTTTTGCCGGAATGGTACGCGAAACTGCGGAAATGGCTGACGATTTTCACGCTGATCGCGCTTGCCAACGCCGGGATCGGCGGAGCGGTCGTACCCTATTAGGTACTTTTTTCCGTGGCGGGCTGTTCCTCAACCAGCACCACCGGATGGTGATCGGTCTTGTTGCGCATCGGCGTCTTACCGAGTTGCGCCTCGCGGCGGGCGATATAGAGCGTCGAGGTGACGATCAGGGCCGCGCCGGCAAGGGTGTGAATGCCGGGCACGTCGGCGAACAGCCAGTAGCCGATGAAGCCGGCGAAGATCAGCCGGGAATAGTCGAACGGTACGACCGCCGTCGCTTCTCCGACCTTGAAGCCCTTGACCGCGCAGGCCTGTCCGGCGGAGCCGAGGGTGCCGACGGCGAGCAGCATGGCCATTTCGGTCCAGGTCGGCTGCTGCCAGACCAGGATGGCCGGGATGGTCATTATCGAGGTCGAGATGATGCCGAAGCTGAACAGAATGGTGAGCGGAGATTCCGTTTCGGCCAGCTTCTTCACAACGACCACGACGAGGGCGACGAAGAACGTGCCGAGCAGGGCGACACCGGAGGCAAAGCCGATCTCGGACGAGCCGGGCTGAACCATGATGAGAACGCCGACGAAACCGACTGCGGTGGCTGACCAGCGCCGCCAGCGGACCTGCTCGTTCAGGAACAGCACCGCAAGCACGATCATGAAAAGCGGTTTGGCGAAGCTGATTGCCGTCGCGTCTGCCAGTGGCATGTGGGTTACGGAATAGAAACCGCAAGCCATCGCACTGGCGCCGAGGCAGCCTCGCAGAAAATGGGCAAGAGGGCGTTTGGTCCTGAATACGGAAGGCCCGGCCTTGACCATGAAGGGCAGGATCACGGCAAGCCCGAAAGCACAGCGGAAGAAGGCGATCTGGAAGGTGTCGAGCCGGGCACCGAGCAGCTTCACCTCTGCCTGCATGATCGAGAAAAGCACGCAGGAAACGATAATCCAGAGCGCGCCCTGGGTATTGGGAGACAGGGCGGCCCAGCGGGAAGACAGCGATGAATCAGCGAGCGCCATTGAGACTCTGCAGGCGCTCGGCAGCGCCATGTCCATAATCTGCGGAAGACCACCAGAATACGCTTTGCCGCACTCTCTACCAGCGCTGATTGCGCATTGCTGCCTTGTCGTTCACGGAAACGCGCGGGTGCCGGGGCTTCCGGATGCGCATGGCCGGAAGGGATCTTTGCGTCAGCCTGTTTCGGTTCCCGCCGGCCATATGACAAGGATATTGCTGGATTTCCAAATCGGCGCGGAATCCTGAAACTCGGCATGTTCGGTTCCTCCGAGGGAGTTGTAGAACCGCCGCGCCGTCACGTTCTCACGGACCACGGCCAGGCCGATCCCGTCGAAGCCGAGCTCTCTCATCTGTTGAAACGCCTGCTGGAGCAGACGCCGTCCAAGGCCCCGGCCGCGTTGGCTGCCGTCGACATAGAGATGCTTGATTTCACCTCTGTCGCCGAAGATCCCAGTCGTTGGCGGTCCGTAGCCGACCAAGCCGACAATCTTCCCATTTGCTCGCGCGATCAGCGTGTTCTTCCGGATATCGGTCGAGGAGAGAGTTTCGATCCAGCCGGGTAGACGGCGGTCTTCATTCAGCACGTGCAGGGCTTCTTCGGGAGCCATGTCCCTGTATGTCTCACGCCAGATCTTCACGTGAAAATGGGCGATTTTTGAGGCTTCCCCGGCATTTGCGGCCCTGATTTCAATGTCGTCCCATATCTGTGTTGCCGCCATAGCGTCGGTCCACGAAAAGTGTGTGATGCCCAAGCTAGCCTGGCCCGGAGAGGGGATCACCAGCGCCGATTGCGCATTGCAGCATTGCCGCTGGCACGAGCCGCCGTTATAGGATGAAGCAACAGATAAGACGCCAACCGGGGAATGGCGCGAAGAACAGGGACGCTGGCAAGCAGGGGACGCCGAGAGACATGACGACAGAAATCACACCGCTCTGGAAACCGAGTGCCGAGCGGATCGCAAACGCGAACATCACCCGTTTTATTGATTTCGTGAATCGCGAGCGCAGTGCCGGTCTGACGGATTACGACAGTCTCTACGACTGGTCGGTGACGGAGCTGGAAAGTTTCTGGGACGCTGTCTGGGATTTCACCGGCATCATCGGCGAGAAAGGCGGCACCATCCTGAAGGATGGCGACAAGATGCCGGGCGCCGCTTTCTTCCCCGATGCGAAGGTAAACTTCGCGGAAAACCTGCTGCGCCGGCGCGACGATGCCGACGCCATCGTGTTCTGGGGCGAGGACAAGGTGAAGCGCCGGATGAGCTTCTCCCAGCTTTATGACGAGGTCTCCAAGTTCGCCCAGGCCCTGAAAGCCGAGGGTGTCGGCCCGGGGGACCGGGTCGCGGCTTTCATGCCGAACATGCCGGAGACCATCATCGCCACGCTGGCGACGGCCAGCCTCGGTGCCGTCTGGTCCTCCTGCTCCCCCGATTTCGGTATTCGCGGGGTACTGGACCGGTTCGGCCAGATCGAGCCGACGGTCTTCGTTGCCGTTGAGGGCTACTATTACGGCGGCAAGAGCTTCGACACGCTGGACAAGGTAACAGGCATTCTGGCCGAGCTGCCGACGGTGAAGAAGACGGTCATAGTGCCTTACACCCGCGACGAGCCGCCAATCGGCGATATCAGGGGCGCGGTCAGCTATGGGGATTTCACCGGCGCCTATCAGACGGGCGACATTGCTTTCACCCGTATGGGCTTCAACGAGCCGCTCTATATCATGTTTTCCTCCGGCACCACGGGCGTGCCGAAATGCATCGTGCACGGCATCGGCGGCACGCTGATCCAGCATCTGAAAGAGCATCAGCTCCATAGTGACGTGAAGAAGGATGACCGGGTCTTCTACTTCACCACCTGCGGCTGGATGATGTGGAACTGGCTGATCAGCGGCCTCGCGTCGGAGGCGACGCTGCTGCTCTATGACGGCAATCCGTTCCATCCGGACGGCAATATCCTGTTCGACTATGCCGATGCGGAGAAAATGACCCTGTTCGGGACCTCGGCGAAATATATCGATGCGCTGAACAAGGGCGGACTGCAGCCGAAGGACACCCACGACCTCTCGACAGTCCGGGCGATGACCTCGACCGGCTCTCCGCTGGTGCCGGAAGGCTTCGACTACGTCTACCGGTCGATCAAGTCGGACATCCAGCTCTCCTCGATTTCCGGCGGCACGGACATTGTCTCCTGCTTCGTGCTGGGCAATCCGGTCGGCGCTGTCTGGCGCGGCGAGATCCAGACCCGCGGCCTCGGCCTCGCGGTCAATGTGTTCAACGATGACGGCAAGCCGGTGGTCGGCGAAAAGGGTGAGCTGGTCTGTACCCGTCCGTTCCCCTGCATGCCGATCATGTTCTGGAACGATCCGGACGGTGCGAAGTACCGGAGTGCCTATTTCGAGAGCTACGCCAATATCTGGTGCCACGGCGACTATGTGGAGCTGACCCCGCGCGGGGGCATGGTGATTTACGGACGCTCCGACGCGGTGCTGAACCCCGGTGGCGTGCGGATCGGCACGGCGGAGATCTACCGCCAGGTCGAGAAACTGCCGGAGGTGCTGGAAGGTCTCGTCATCGGACAGGATTGGGATGACGATGTCCGCGTGGTGTTGTTCATCCGTCTGGCTGAGGGCGTGACCCTCGATGACGCACTGATCAAGAAGATCAAGGACACGGTCCGCAAGGGAGCATCCCCGCGTCATGTGCCGGCCAAGATCATCGCCGTCGCCGACATTCCCCGGACCAAGAGCGGCAAGATCGTCGAGCTGGCCGTGCGCAACGTCGTGCATGGCCGTCCGGTGAAGAATGTCGAGGCGTTGGCCAACCCGGAAGCGCTGAAGCTTTATGAGAACCGCCCGGAGCTGACTGACTGACCTGCCTGGCAGGCGGATATCTCTCATTGAGCTTGGTTGCGCGTGGCAGAGCCGATAGGCTCTGACCGGGATGTGGGATCGGCAAGGTTTAACGAAGGAAAAATACGATCTCGGCTCAGGATAACTCCGCGCAACAGCAGGCACCGGACTCAGCGCTGTCCCGTCCGCAGCTTGAGGAGATCGTACGCGAACTCGAAGCGGCGATGGAAGAGACGCGGCAATGGCTCGCGCTGTTTCACCGGGCGCTGGTTTGCCGCTTGCGCCCCGATCCGGAAGTGGTGACGGAAGATGCGCACCGGATGAGCCGCTTCGGCCGTTGGTACTCCACCAACCGGGATGACGACATTTTCTCCCAGCCAGCCTTCGCCATGCTCGTCGGCATGCATCAGGGGCTTTACGCGCATGCGGCTATCCTCGCTGTGCGGGGCTGGAAGGATGACGGAATCCCGGCCGGGGAATACGACGCACTGCTGCACAAGATCGACAGTTTCAACGAGCAGGCCGGCCGCATGGCCCGGGCCTTCCGGGCGGCGCTTTCCGATCTGGATCCGCTGACCGGCACGAACACCCGCATGACCATGGAGCGGGAACTGATGCGTGAGCAACAGCGGATGCGGCGCAGCGGCCGCCCCTGTTCAATCGCGATCGCCGACATTGACCGCTTCAAATCCGTTAACGATACCTATGGGCATCAGGCTGGAGACCGGGTACTCGCCCGCGTGACACGGATCATCGAAGACACGCTCCGGCCGTACGATTCGATTTATCGGTTCGGAGGCGAGGAGTTCCTGATCAGTCTGCCGGATTCCGGTCCGGAGGATGCCCGCCGGGTCCTCGACCGGGTCCGGAAGACCATCTCCGAAACACCGATCCAGATTGATAAAGGCGATCCGCTCTCCGTGACTGTATCGTTCGGTGTGGCGCAACTCGTGCCGAGACGGAGCCTGAAGGATATCATGGAGCGCGCTGACCGGGCGCTCTATGAGGCCAAGAACAACGGTCGGGATCAGGTCGTGGTCTGGACAGCGGAGCTGGTCTGATACCGGCAGGATGTGTTCCCCAGTGAACGGGAATGGGATTGCCGCATCTTATATGCCGGGTATGATGCCCTGCCTTTATCTTTAATGGGTCATTTCATTCGCTTAAGGGGACGTCACCGTGACAATTGACAAGGGCAGATCAGCCGAACTGGATCATATGGTCCGCAAGATGGGCGGCATTATCTCGGTGTTTGAAATCCGTTCCGACCCGGTTGGAAACCCGCGCTTCAGTGCCTTTCGCGTCATGATGGATATCTTCCATTCAATGTGCGAGCGGTCCCTCAAGGAACAGAAAGACTTCGTCGACGAGATGGTCGATCTGACCGAAGAGGAGACAGAGGAGCTCAAGGCCGCGTTCGAGAAAGTCTATGGCAAGCCGCCAAGCAGCCTCTGACGGTAAGTCTGGATCGGCTTTTGTAAAGCCGGTCTACTGAATTTGGTGGAAGGCGAAGCCGCCTTCCTCCTTTGCCCGTTTTTTCAGGTCGGCAAAGGCCGTCAGTACGGTTTCCAGATCCGACTGATGCTCGCCGGGATCGACCACCAGCATGGCAGCGCTGCATGTCAGGAGCGGGTAGGAGCGTAGCTGGCCGTCCCGGCCGCGCGCTTCGATGGAGCCTCGCTCACGGGCCTCCTTGTCGTAGAAACTTTCCACATCCATGGCGAACTGCTTGCGGGCCTCATAGGCCAGTTGGCTGATTTCGGTCGGCTGCAGGCCGCAGGCACCGACGAAAAAATCATCGCCGCCGATATGCCCGAGAAAGAATTCCTGGCCGGTGAAGACCTGCCGCAAAGTCTCCGCGAAGAGCAGCAGGGCACGGTCGCCCTGGCGGAAGCCGTAGGTGTCGTTGAACGGCTTGAAATTATCGAAGTCGAAATGCAGCAGTGCCCGGGTTTGGTCGTCCTCGGTCAGCGCGTCGGCGATGAAATCCGAGATGGCTGTGTTTCCAGGCAGCTTTGTCAGCGGGTTCATTTCGCGGGCGGTGATCAGGTTCTTCTCGTTCAGCACCCGCAGCAGCGATGAGTTGTCGAGGAAGCCCGCATATTGCGCATTCTCGACGATGATCACGCCATTCAGCGCGTCGTTGTGGCTGTAGATCTGCAGGATGCGTTCCGCCTGGGTATGGATATCCGCAACCGGGCAGGGGCGGACGAAATCGCCGAGCCGTTTGCCGAAGCTGCGATTCACGATCAGGTCCTTGCCGTAGGGCGAGAAGGCATAGGCCTTGAGATCCGCATCCCGCACGATGCCGAGTGGCCGCTGATTAGCATCGAGTACGGGAAACAGGCGGGTACTTTCGTTTGTGCGGAAGGCATCGAAAACGTCCTGCATCGGTGTTTCGATGTTGAGGGTCGGCACATCGACGATCTGTTCCCGCAGAAGATGCTGGTCCGATGTCCGGGAGCGCCTATCGCGCCGCCGGGCCGAGATCAGGCTTTCGTAGCTCCGGCTGAGGCTCTCATGATCCAGCGTCGGGCGGGCAACGAGATAGCCCTGGACCATATCGAATCCGAGTTCACGGCAACTGGCCAGATCCTCGTCCGTTTCAACGCCCTCGGCGATGGTCTGGATGCCGAGCACCTCGAACATGTCGATCAGACTGGAAACGAACAATTTCTTCTTCGGGTCGCGGGCGACATTGTTGATGAAGTAGCGGTCGAATTTCACATACTCGGCATGCTCTTCATGCAGCAGGCGGAGCCGGGCATAGCCTTCGCCGAAATCGTCCAGCGCAATCTGGATGCCGCTGTCGCGGGCTTTGCGCAGGGCCTTGGTGGCTGCGCTGTCCTGCGAGATGTCCGATTTCTCGGAGACTTCAAGGCAGAGCTGTGTGCTGGAGAGACCGAGATCGGTCATGGCGTTCAGTGTCTTCGGAACGTTACGCCCGAGCTCGGGTAGGCTGCGGGCATCTACATTGAAAAACAGATGCAGCCCTTCGGCGCAGGAAAGGTTTGCGAAATCGTTCAGGGCCTTGGTCAGCAATCGTGACTCAAGCTGTTCCACAACACCGTTCTCGGCGGCCTGATCGAACAGCTGGGCAATGCTTTCAAAACCAAGCGTGTCCGTGCCGCGCAGCAATGCTTCGAACCCGTGAGTGAGGCCGGTGTCGAGATGGACGATTGGCTGGAACGCGTGGCTCACCCCATTAAGGACATCTTCCAACGGGGGGAATGTTTCAACAGTCTCCACGTCGGCGGCAGGCGTTGCAACTGCTGAGTTCATATCAAACACAAAAACTCGTCCTAGAAACTTAAGGCGCGGATGTTACTGCGCTTTCTATTTCATTCCGAGCGTTTTTAAATCCTTTTGTGTGTGAATGTTAAATGAATGAAGTCTAAGAATTCATTCTGTTTTATAGAAAATTTTACTTAGTTGGATTGGCAGACTCTCGTGCGACGGCGCGCCAACCGATATCATTGCGGTGAAAACCATTGGACCATTTGATGGCTTTTACCGTTTCGTAAGCCCGGATCTGGGCGGCGGTAACGCTCTCGCCCAGCGCGGTAACAACAAGAACCCGCCCTCCCGTCGCAAGCAACACGCCCTTGTCCGTGCGCGCGGTGCCGGCATGGAAGGTGGTCACGGTGTCGCTGTCCGGCGCGAGTTCGGCGATCAGCGTGCCCTTCTCGTAGGAATTGGGATAGCCCTTCGAAGCGAGCACGACGCACAGCGCGCTCTCCGGGCGCCAGCGCAGGGTAATCTGGTCGAGCTGGCCGTCCGCGGAGGCGATCAGTGCCGGCAGGATGTCGCTCATCAACCGCATCATCAGCGCTTCGCATTCGGGATCGCCGAAGCGGACATTGTGCTCGATCAGCTTGGGGCCGTCCTTGGTGATCATCAGACCGGCGAACAGCACGCCCTTGAACGGCATGCCTTCGGCTGCCATGCCGTCGACTGTTGGCTGAACGATCTCTTTCATTACCCGTTGGACCATGGCGTCGTCCATCACCGGGGCCGGCGAGTAGGCACCCATCCCGCCCGTGTTCGGGCCGGTATCGCCGTCGCCGACAGCCTTGTGGTCCTGGGCGGTGGCCAGAGGCAACGCGGTCTTGCCATCGCAGAGCGCGAAGAAGCTGGCTTCCTCGCCGATCAGGCATTCCTCGATCACAACCTCTTCGCCGGCCGCACCGAAAGCGCCGCCAGACAGGGCGTCTTCAAGCGCGGAGATCGCGTCGTTGACCGTCTGGGCAACGGTCACGCCCTTGCCTGCTGCAAGCCCGTCAGCCTTGACGACGATGGGAGCGCCCATTTTCGTGACATAGTCCTTCGCGGCTTCCAGATCGGTGAAGCGGGCGTAGGCGGCCGTCGGGATATTGTGCCGGTCGCAGATGCCTTTGGTGAAAGCCTTGGAGCCTTCGAGCTGGGCCGCGGCGGCGCTCGGCCCGAAGGCCTTGATTCCGGCTTCGTCCAGCTTGTCGACCAGACCGGCCACCAGTGGCGCTTCCGGGCCGACCACGACGAAGTCGATGGCGTTTTCCTTGGCGAAGGCAACAATCCTGTCGACATCCTCGGCTTTTACCGCGATGCATTCGGCGACATTTGCGATCCCGGCATTGCCCGGGGCGCAATAAAGGTGATCGCAAAGGGGAGAGGCCGAAATGGCCCAGCACAAGGCATGTTCCCGCGCACCCGATCCGACGACCAATATCTTCATTTTTCTGTTCCCGTGCTTTCACTCGGCGGCCTTGTAGCATAAATTCTCCTCATGCAAGACGACAGCGCGCCGCCGCTCGGCAATATTCCCGAATTCTCCGTCAGCGAGATCTCTCATCAGGTCAAACGGACCGTCGAGGGGGCGTTCGAGCATGTTCGTGTCCGGGGGGAGATTTCCCGGCCGACGCGGGCTGGATCGGGCCACCTTTATCTCACCCTGAAGGACGAGAAGTCGGTTCTCGACGCGATCTGCTGGCGCGGCGCGGCGCAGCGGCTTTCGATCCAGCCGGAAGAAGGCATGGAGGTGATCTGTACCGGCAAGCTCACCACCTTCCCCGGTCGTTCGAAATACCAGATGGTGATCGAGCAGATGGAGCTGGCGGGCGAAGGTGCGCTGCTGAAGCTGCTGGAAGACCGGCGCAAGAAGCTGGCCGCCGAAGGCCTGTTCGATGCCGCCCGCAAGCGTCCGCTGCCGTTTCTGCCGAAGGTCATCGGCGTGGTCACCTCGCCGACCGGCGCTGTGATCCGGGATATCCTGCACCGGCTGTCCGACCGGTTCCCGTGTCATGTGCTGGTCTGGCCGGTGCTGGTCCAGGGCGAAGCGGCGAAGGATCAGGTCGCCGCCGCTATCGAGGGCTTTAACCGGATGGCGCCGGATGGTGCCGTGCCGCGCCCGGACCTGCTGATTGTCGCCCGTGGTGGCGGCAGCCTGGAAGACCTCTGGGCCTTCAATGAGGAAATTGTGGTTCGTGCCGCCGCTGCCAGCGAGATCCCGCTGATCTCCGCCGTTGGGCACGAGACCGATACGACCCTGATCGATTATGCCTCCGATCGCCGGGCGCCAACCCCGACTGCCGCCGCCGAGATTGCGGTGCCGGTGCGGGCCGATCTGCTGGCGACTCTGATGCAGGACGGGACGCGGCTGTTCAATGGCCTGCGCCGCAAGTTCGCCGAATCGGAAACCCGTCTCTCCGGCCTTGCGCGCGGTCTCGGCGATCCGCGTTCGATCATCGAGGCGAAGGCGCAGACCGTCGATTACCGTTGGCAGGCGGCGGGCGCAGCGGCGGAACGCAGGCTTTCCCGGGCGAATGACCGGATGCGCGATCTGGCCTCGAAAATCCCGGACCCGCAGGCCGAGCTGAACAGGATGGAAAGCCGCTTCAAGGTGGCGGAGCAGCGCTGGGCATCCTCGATCCGCAGGGTCGGAGAGGTCGCGGTCAGCAGGCTTGGTGCAGTCGCCGGGCGCTTGCGGCTTGAACCGATCGCCGAACGGATGGTGCGTGCTGAACGTGATCTTGGCCGGCTCGGAAGCCAGTTTGAACAGGCCTTTGCGCGGGTTGTCGACCTGCAGGGAAAACGGCTGGATGCGGCGGGACGCCTGCTGGAAAGCAATTCCTACGAGCAGACCCTGAAGCGCGGTTTCGCGCTGGTCCGGGATGCGGACGGGTCGCCGGTCACACGTGCGGAGGCGCTGTCGGAAGGTGATGGGGTTTCCATCCATTTCGGCGATGGCGCCCGCGATGCAGTGATCGGCGGCGTTGCTGCTGCACCTGTCGCAAGCGCCAGCAAACCGGCGGAGAAAGCGCCCGAAAGCACGGCGGAGGTGAAGCCCGCGCCCAAGTCAAAACCAAAGAAACCCGATCCGGCGCAGGGGAGCCTGTTGTGATTCGTTTTTTGCTCGCCGTCCTTCTGGTGCTGCTGGCGCGCCCTGCCGATGCCGTGACGCTGGAGATGAATGGCGCCTTTACCCAGGGCGGGATCATCATGGGCCGCACCGATCCGGACGTTAAACTGACGCTCGATGGCCGTCCCGTGCGGGTCAGCGCGGACGGGGTGTTCGTGCTCGGCTTTGGCCGCGATGCGGAGCCTGATGCCATGCTGGTCGCCAAGGCGCCGGACGGATTGGAGGAGCGCAAGGCGCTGAAGATCGCCAAGCGGACCTACAATATCCAACGGATTGAAGGGCTGCCGCAGAAATATGTCGAGCCGAAGCCGGAAGTGCTCGCCCGTATCCGTCGGGAGAATGCGAAGATCGGCAAGGTTCGGAAAATCGACACCGACCGTCCCTATTTCGCCGAAGGTTTCATTTGGCCCGCGAAAGGCCGGATTTCCGGAGTCTATGGCAGCCAGCGGGTCCTGAACGGCATTCCGAAACGGCCGCATTTCGGCGTCGATGTCGCGGGGCCGGTGGGCTCTCCTGTGATCGCGCCTGCGGGAGGGATCGTCCGACTGGCGGAGCAGGATCTCTATTATACCGGCGGCACGGTGATCATCGATCACGGGCACGGGCTCAGCTCGGCCTTCCTGCATATGCAGACGGTGACGGCGAAAGTCGGCGAGGAAGTGAAACGCGGTGCGCAAATCGGCACCATCGGAGCGACCGGCCGGGCGACCGGGCCGCATCTGGACTGGCGGATCAACTGGTTCGATGTCCGGGTCGACGCGGCCGTTCTGGTGCCGCCCCTGCCCCCGAAAAACTAGGCGGCGAAAGAACTAGTCGCCGGGTGCGACGATCCTGTCCAGCAAGGTCTCGATGCCGGCCGGGTCTTCCCAGACAAGCTCCACATCAACACGCCGGATCATTAGCCGCAGCTCTTCCGGCAACCGGACATGATCCTTGGATGTGGTCAGCAGCAGGGCGTCTTCCTGCTCGGCCTTGGCGATCAGGTCGATCAGATCTTCCCCGCGGTAGGGTTCATGATCGCCGAAGGACCGGGTTTCGATCAGTTCGACACCGAGCGCCCGCAGCGTATCAAAGAATTTTTTAGGGCGCCCGATGCCGGCGAAAGCGATGGCCCGTTCACCCCGCAATCCAGCGCTTGCGCGGGTTGGGGTCAGATGGCCGCGAAAAACCGGGAGCGTTTCACTGAGCACGTCTTCCAGACCGCCGGGATCGTCTCCCAGCAGCATGACGGCATCGGCCCGGGCCAGCCCATGAGATACCGGCTCACGCAACGGCCCGGACGGAATCACATGACCGTTTCCAAAGCCGTAGCCGCCATCCACCACCAGCACGGACATTGTCTTGGCAAGGGCCGGGTTCTGGAAGCCGTCATCAAGCAGGATGATGTCCGCGCCAGCTTCCGCCGCCATCCGGGCACCGGCCGCCCGGTCGCGGGCGATCCATGTCGGTGCCGCCTCGGCGAGCAAGAGCGGCTCGTCGCCAACGTCGCGGGCGGTGTGCCGGTCCGGCAGAACCTGCAGCGGACCAGTCTTGTTGCCGCCATAGCCCCGGCTGAGAAAGGCGACCTTCAGGCCGCGCCGGATCAGGGCCCGGCCGAGCGCCAGAGCAACAGGCGTTTTCCCGGCGCCGCCAGCAACGAGGTTGCCGACGCAGAACACGGGGACGGAGGCCGTGTAAGTGTTTGTCACCGCGAGGCGGAAGGAGGCCCCGATCTGGTAGAGCCAGGAGACGGGTGTCAGAAGTGCCGAAAGCAGGCCTGCGCGATGCCAGAATTCCGGCGCTTTCATGGTGTCGTCCCGCTCGGGCTTGCGCCGGGGGCACCGTGACGGTTGACGGTGTCCATGATGCGTTCCGCCATTTCCTCCGCGATCTTCGACTGCCCCCGAGCGAAGGCCAGTGCTGCGCCGGTCATGGCACTGCGCTCCGCGCCGTCTTGCGTCAGCGCGACAATCCGGCCGCCAAGCGCGATGCCATCAGCAACCTCTTCGGCAACCCCTGCCGCGATCATGTCTGTGGCGATATCGGCATTCTTTGTCATCAGCGGGCCGAACAGGACCGGTTTGCCGAAATGGGCGGGTTCAAGCGGGTTATGTCCGCCCACGGGCACGAAGGATCCGGCAATGAAGACCGTATCGGCGAGCGTGAACAGGGTACCCATCTCGCCCATCGTATCCGCGACATAAACCTCGGTTGCCGCATCGGGCAAAGCTCCCGTAGATCGTCGGGCAACCGTGAGGCCTGTATCCGCCGCCATGAGCTCGATTGCGGGGCCGCGGTTCGGGTGGCGCGGTGCGATCACTGTCAGCAGGCCGGGAATCCTGTCCGCGGCATGGCGGTGAGCTGTCAGTATTGCAGACTCCTCACCGTCATGTGTGCTGGCGGCAAGGAAGACCGGCCGGGTCCCTGTAGCGTGTTTCAGCTCCAGCAATTTTACTTCATCTACCGCAAGCGGGCCGGCGGCACGTTTCAGGTTTCCTATACAGACCACTGGAGCGCGGGTCAGGCTTTCAAAGCCCCGCTTCTGGGCTTCGTTGCTGGCCAGGATCAGGGCGAAATCCTCGAACAGGCGCCCGGTCAGAAATCCGAGGCGTCGCCAGCGCGCAAAGGAACTCTCCGACATGCGGGCGTTGGCCAGGATCAGGGGGATGTCGCGCGCCTGGGTCTCAAGCACAAGATTGGGCCACAGATCGGACTCAACGAATATGGCGGCGGATGGGGCCCAGTGATCTAGAAACCGGTCAATCCAGCGAGGCTGATCAACCGGTACGAACTGGTGGATTGCCCGCTCCGGCAGGCGCCCGGCCATCAGATCGGCGGAAGTGCGGGTGCCGCTGGTCAGCAGTACTTGCAGCTCCGGGTCGAGCGCCAGCAGCTGGTCGATCAGCGCAAGTGCTGTCTGGCATTCGCCAACACTGGCGCCGTGTACCCAGAAGAGATGGCCCGTCGGGCGCGGGAGCGTGGCCTCGCCCCGGCGTTCGCGGATGCGTGCGGGATCTTCCTTGCCACGTGCGAGGCGTTTTTCCAGAAGCCGGTCGAGCAGGGGGCTGGCGAGGCGCATGGCGACACTATAGAGGCGGAAGATCATGAGGCTTCCGGCGCCGGATCGGCGGGCGCGATCGGGTCAGTTCCGAGGGCGGCGTCCGCTTGGGCGCAGAGATGGTTCAGACGCTCTTCAAGTTCGAGACGGAGGACTTCCATCTGCGCTTCGTCCGCATCCCGGGGCACATGGATGGGCTCACCCCAGATATAGACACCGCGGCTGAAGGGCAGGGCGAGGATGAACCGGTCCCAGCTCCGCAGTACCCGGCGGCGGGAGACGTTCCAGGTTACTGGGTAGATCGGCGCGCCACTCATCCGGGCAAGTGCGATGACGCCGCCGGAGGCCCGCATGCGCGGCCCGCGCGGGCCGTCAGGTGTGACACCGACACTGGTGCCGCTTTTCAATGCCCGCAGCATGCTGCGCAAGGCCTGGGCTCCACCCTTTCCCTTGCCGGCCGAGCCGACGATGTCCTCGATGCCGAGATGCTCGATGGTGCGGGCGATCAGGCGGCCGTCCGGGTGTTTCGACTGCAGCATGGCGAACGGCCGGTCGCTGTTCCAGATCTCCGTCATCAGCATGATGCGGTTATGCCAGAAGGCGCCGATCATCGGCTGCTCACTTCGGAAGACGGTGTCAGCGATTTCTGGATTGATGATCTGCCAACGGATGGTGCGCGCGAGGCCCCGAAGCAAGGTGGCCAACAGGCGGCTTGCGACCTCGCGGCCGGTATCCGTGCGCAACAGACGTTTCAGCATGCTTTCCGTTCGAACATCAGGACCGAATCGGTCACTTTTCGCGATTACGGGAATGCATACTAGGGCGCCGTTGCCGGGCCAAGTTCTTATTGGCGTAAAACGTCAGGCGGCTTTGACGGGTCGTGCCGTGAAACGGCCGAAAGCGGCATCGGAATCGAAGGGGGCCAGATTGTTGAAGAACTGCTCTGCGCAGGCTTGCCAGCTGTAGCCGAGCGCATAGGCCCGGCAGTCTTCAGCGGAAAGCTTCAACGCAGCCTTGGCCGCCGCACCAAGATCTTCTGACAGCACGCCAACCTTCTCCGACGCGATGACATCCAGCGGGCCGGGAACCGGGAAAGCTGCGACCGGCACGCCCGACGCGAGGGCTTCCAGCATGACGAGGCCGAATGTATCGGTCCGGCTCGGGAAGACGAAGACATCGGCTGCCGCGTAATGCCGGGCCAGATCCTCACCCTTCTTGGCACCAACGAAGATGGTGTCCGGATAGCGCTTTTTCAGCATGTTCATGTCAGGGCCGCCGCCGACAACCACCTTGCTGCCGGGCAGGTCCAGCTCAAGGAAAGCGGGAAGGTTCTTTTCCACCGCCACCCGACCGACGAACATGAAGACCGGTCGCGGCGCGTCGATCGAATCTTTTGATTGGGGTCGGAACAGCTCTGTGTCGACGCCCCGGCTCCAGTCCTTGATGTTGTCGAAGCCGCGCGCCTCAAGATCGGCGCGGATGGATTTCGTGGCCACCATGACACCGGCGGACTTGCCGTGAAAATGGCGCATGACCTTGTAGGTCCATGACACCGGCACGCCGAGGCGCGGCTCGACATATTCCGGGAACCGGGTGTGATAGGCCGTGGTGAAAGGCAGCTTGTTGCGCACGCAATAGCGCCGCGCCGTCATCCCCAGCGGCCCTTCGGTGGCGATATGGATGGCATCCGGCCGGGCCGCCTCGATCATCGCCGGGACCCGGAAGAAGGGCCAGCAGGCCAAGCGGATCTCCGGATAGGTCGGGCAGGGGATGGTGGTGAACTGGTCCGGCGTGATGGTGTCGACCTCGTGGCCCATGGCCTTGAGCTCGCCGATCACCGTGTTCAGGGTGCGGACAACGCCGTTCACCTGCGGGAACCAGGCGTCGGAAACGAGAAGGATTTTCATTGGGCTTACCGCCTCAGGCGAAGGTGAGTTGCCTCACCTCGGCCCAGTTGAGAATTTCCATACGGCCGTCGGCGTGCTCGACCAGCGCCGTGCAGCTTTCTACCCAGTCGCCGTCGTTGCAGTAGGTGATGTCGCCGATCTGCTTCATCTCGGCCTTGTGGATGTGGCCGCAGATAATGCCGTCGACGCCGCGCTTGGAAGCCTCGTCGGCCAGCGCATGCTCGAAATTGCCGATGAACTCGACTGCGCGCTTCGCCTTGTTCTTCAGGTAGGCGGAGAGCGACCAGTAAGGATAGCCGAGGAAGCGGCGGATCTGGTTGAAATGGGTGTTGAGCGTGAGGGCGAGGTTGTAGGCGCCGTCGCCGACCAGCGCGAGCCACTTGTTGTACTTCACCACGACGTCGTACTGGTCGCCATGCAGGATCAGGAAGCGGCGACCATCCTTGGTGACATGGACATGCTCGTCCCGGACCTCGATCTGGCCGAAATTTTCGCCAAGGAACCCGCGGAACATCTCGTCGTGATTGCCCGGCAGGAACATGACCTTCGTGCCCTTGCGCGCCTTGCGCAGCAGCTTTTGCAGCACGTCGTTATGGCTCTGCTTCCAGGACCAGGAGCGCTTCATGCGCCAGATATCGATGATATCGCCAACCAGATAGAGGTAGTCGGATTCCGTATGCTTCAGAAAATCGAGCAGATACTCGGCCTGACATCCCTTGGTCCCGAGATGAATGTCGGAAATCCAGATTGCCCGGTAGCGGTCGGTACCCTTCTGGCTGTTCATTTGCCGTCATCCCGTTTTTGAAAACTTGCCGGATCTTGAATGAAAACCGCTTTTGTCCAATGTCTGTTGCGCGTTCTATTATGAATCACACCATATTTTGTAAAATGAACTTTGTATGACTTCATGAATCTGTAACAAAAAATCTATTTATATTTGTGGAGTGCATAGGCTGTTTAATAAAACTGTCATCCGCTAGGCTGAGCAACAATCCGCGTGCGGGAGTTTCACTTGGATCAGGTCACTGGCGATTCGACCCGGGTGAAGGGAAGCGACCCTCTCGAATTCGATGCCGGAGATGGCCGGAACCATGCGCTGGTTATCTACAACCCAAAGGCAGGACAGCGTCGTTATGCGCTTTTCTCATCGCTCATCGAGCGGCTGAAATCCCATGGCGTCATGGTCACGGTTAAGGAGACCGGGGCGCGGGGGGATGCCGAAGCCTTTGCCCGTCAGGCCAGGCAGCACAGTCTGATGAAGGCACAAAATGCGCCGGACGCTGTGGTGGCCGCTGGCGGGGATGGAACCATCAACGAGGTGGTGAATGGCATGAGCGGTGGGGAGTTACCTCTTGCCATCCTGCCGCTCGGCACGGCGAACGTGCTGGCCGCCGAGATCGGCCTGAAGGTTAAGGCCGAGGAAATTGCCGACACGATCTGGCGTGGTCCAGTCATGGAGGCGCATATAGGCGATGTGAACGGCCACCGTTTCACGTTGATGGCCGGGGTCGGTCTCGATGCGGATGTGGTGGCAAACGTGAATACGCGTGTTAAGGCCCGGCTGGGCAAGGGCGCCTATGTGTTGACGACGCTGTCGGAGCTGGCTTCCTACAAGCCGCACCATTACCGGGTGGCGATCAAAGGCCACACTTACAAGGCAGCTTCGGTCGTGGTCGCCAAGGCGCATTTTTACGGTGGGACATTCATCTGCGCGCCTGACGCCAGGCTCGACGCGGACATCCTGCATGTCTGTCTGTTCGAGCGCGTCGGGCGCTGGAACGCCGTGCGCTATGCGGCGAACATGATGATGGGCCGTCTGCCGACGACGGCCGGCTACCGGATTATCCAGACACGGTCCGTTTCGATCTGGGCGGAGGAGGGGGCCTATAGCGGCGACCCTGTGCAGGCAGACGGGGATATCGTGACCAATCTCCCCGCCAGTATTTCCCTGCCATCGCAACCGCTCAGGCTGGTGGTGCCCAGAGGAGGTTGTTAGGCGAGTCGGAGGTTAGCCACCGCTAAGCTCTGACCAGTTCTCTTCCGCCTGACGGATATAGCCGTCGGGGTTCCGGTGCCAGAGCTCCTGCACCCGTTCGTTGCGGCTGAGATAAAGGCGGCCGTCGATGATGTCGAAGACCGTCGGGTCCGCGCCATACAGCTTGCCCTTGGCGAGGGCAAAGGTGCTGTGGCCGCCGAATTGAGGCATATAGCGATTGGGATCCTGCAGGAACTGGTGGCGATTGTCGGCGTTTTTGAAAAGGAACCGTATACCGTCGAATTCAACGGCATACGTTTCGTCCCCATGGACGGCGGCATAGTCTGTGAAATAGGCAACCGGATCGTATCCGCCGATGGCGAGGCCCCGGTGTGCGCTGATTGTCGGGTCGATCAAATTCATTTCGGACGCGTCTGTCGGGTCGCGGGACACGGCAGCAGCCAGTCCAACAGCGACAAGCACAAGGAACAGGCGCGGCAAGCTACGTTTGCAGCTCATCTTCGGACTCCATAGGAAATTTCTCGATTGGGCCTGATCTGGGGTGGCCCAATCGTAATTGCCAGAGTTTTCGAGTCACAAATTAGTGAAAGAAACCGAAAGGCCTATGCGTTCGATCCGGCAAGGGTCAGGCCATCGACGCGAATGGTCGGCGCGTCGGTGCCGTATTTGAATGTAAGATCGTTTGCTGGCGTCATGTTCCGGAAGATTTCCGTGAGGTGCCCTGCAACGGTGATTTCGGATACCGGATAGGCCAGCTCGCCGTTCTCGATCCAGAAGCCGCCTGCGCCCCGGCTGTAATCTCCGGTCACGGTGCTGACGCTGGAGCCCATCATGTCGGTGATGTAGAGGCCGGTGCCAACCGACTTGATCAGGTCCTCGGGGCTCATCTCGCCGGGTTCCAGATAAAGGTTCGTAGCGGACGGGCTCGGCGGCCCACCGACGCCGCGCGAGGCGTGCCCATTGCTCTCGAGACCGAGCTGCCGCGCCGTCGACAGGTCGAGGATCCAAGAGGCGAGACGGCCATCTTCGACGATCATCTGCTTTTCGGTCGGCAGACCCTCGGCGTCGAACGGGCGGGAGCGGAAGCCCCTGTCGCGCAACGGGTCATCGACGATGCGGATGCTATCGGCGAAGATCTGCTCGCCCATCTTGTCTTTCAGGAAACTAGTACCCCGCGCGATCGACACGCCGTTGATGGCGGAGGAGAGGTGTCCGAGCAGCGAGCGGCTGACCCGCGGGTCGAAGATCACCGGAACACGCTGCGACGACGGGCGCTGCGGGTTCAGACGGCGGATCGTCCGTTCGCCTGCCCGGCGACCGATCTCGGCGGCATCCTCGAGATCCGCGAAAAAGACCTTGGCGGTATAATCGTAATCCCGCTCCATCCCCTGACCTTCGCCTGCGAGCATGACGGCGGAGACAGAGAAGCTGGAGCGCTGGTATTGACCGGAAAATCCGTTGCTTGCCGCAAAGGCAACTTCGGTGGTGCTCCAGCCGGCGTCCCCGCCTTCCGAATTGGTGATACCCTTGACCGCGAGACCGGCTTCTTCGGCGGCGGCCGCCAGATTTGTAAGGCCTTCGGCAGATGGCTCATACGGATCGAACATTTCGATCTCGGGGTTGGTGCCGGCGATCTGGCTGGCGTCGGCAATCCCGGCAAAAGGATCTTCCGGCGCAACCTTGGCCATGGCCACCGCCCGCTCGACAAGTTCGTTGAGAGCGTCGGGCCTTGTATCGGAGCCGGAGACCGAAGCCTGCTGTTTCCCGACCAGAACGCGCAGACCTATATCGTTGCCTTCGGCGCGTTCGACCGCTTCCGGTTTGCCCAAACGCTGGGAGACGGAAAGCGAGCGCCCGGTAAGATAAATGGCGTCCGCCGTCTCGGCGCCGGCCTTCAGCGCCTTTCCGATCAGGCTGTCGAGCAGTTCAAGTCCGGCGGTATCTGGCATGTGTTTCCCGTCTCTGTCTGAGCTCTGGTCTGTCTGAGAACTGGCTCATGACATAGGGCGGATCGCCCACGCGTGCAACCGGCGGATCGGTCGTGAAATGAGGTCGAATGTGGCGAACTCGACCCTCTTTCCGCCAAAAGCCCGTGCGCAGGATGGGGGTAACTCGACATCCTTGAAAGGAGAAACCGATGCGACGATCCATGGCCGCTCTTGCGTTGATTGCCTTCCTGACGCCCCTGACCGCCGAAACCGCGCGGGCGGAGGTGTTCCAATTCTATGACGGAGTGGCCGCAGTCCGCGGGCAGGCCGACGAGGGCGAGGGATTCGCGCAGAACCTCGCGAGAGAATATCGGCGCCTCGCGCTTTACGAGGCCGACGCCATGGCGGACTGGATCGATGCCGAGCGCTTTGCCGACAAGACGCTGGCTTCCGTCCGGGGTGAGACGGTTTCGCCAGAACGTCTGGAGGACTGGAAGCTCGCCGAACCTTTATTACCGGCCCTCCGATCCGCGCGGGAGCGATTGCTCAGGGCGTTTGACCGCGATTCCAGAATCCTGGCACCGCACGCCACGGCTCGCGCGCAGGCCCAGTTCGATTGCTGGGTCGAGCAGGCCGAGGAAGGCCATCAACGCACCCATATCGCGGCCTGCCGGGAAGGCTTCCTCGACGCGATGCTTGAAATCGACGCCGTGGTTGCGGCACGGGATCTCGATCGAATCAAGCGAGACTATCCGGCGAAATAGGTTACTGTAGAAATTCAGTGCGTAGCTTAAGTTTACAACGTCAATTGGAAGAGTAAAATAGTCTGTGTGTCGAGGAAAAATGATAGATTCAAGGGTTTATTTTGGGAATGAGGTTTTTAGTTCTATTTTCAATCTCATGTTGAGATTATAATGGAATGGAGTTTCGGGGGAGATTAAATTGAAAAATCAAGAGTATTCATATAAAGATATTTTGGACCTAAAGCACATAATAACAGTCTTTGGAGACGAAAGATCTATTGATTTATTTGATTTTATGGCGAAAAAAATTTTTGATAATGAACGAATAGATTTTATTAGTAAAATTTCTGAATTTGAGAATGATTTTTCTGAAAAGAATGAAGAAGAGTTATTCGATATGTGTAAAAATAATAATGACATGGGGTCAGTATTTTTCCTGGTAAATGTCCATAGAAAACATAAGAGATTTCGCCGAGCGTATATATTGTTGGAGAAATTTGAAAAATTTTTGAAAACAGTCAAATTCGACAGAAAAGTTTATGACGAAGAGAATCCTTTTTTCGTGAGAATAAATGAATACAAAAATCAAATTGATACAATTTTTAATCATGACATCTCTTCAAAATATCAAAACGGATTAAGGAATAATATTGATACCATTCATTCTGAAGGAAATTTAGATATTGACTCGATGTCTAGAATTAAATTCTTTGCAAAAGAAATGGATATTTTTCCAAGAAAAATAGATTCAAGCATTATATTTAGAGAGTTTATTAGGAGACATTTTATAGATCCGGGTAAATTCAAACTTCGTTTGGAAATTGGTGGTAATATAATTACTTTTGGGTCTTGCTTTGCCCAGAATATAAGAAAAGCTCTCATAGAGAAAGAGGTGACGGCAGAGAACATTGAGATTCCAGAAGGTATGAACACTAGTTTTGCGGTATCTGAATATATTAATTTTCTTTTGAAGAATGATCATGAAAAAAATAATGAGTTAGATACTGGATTTCTAGGTGGTGGAATTCAGGTAATCGATACAGAAAAGGCATCAAAGGCTTATAATTTCCTAAAGACGGCAGAATGCGTCATAATTACCTACGGGTTAAGTGAAATTTGGGAAGACAAGAAAACTCAGAGTGTATTGTGGGGTGGTGTTCCCGCTGAGTTATATGACAAAAAGAGATACATTTTTCGGCAATCGAGTGTTGAGGAAAATGTATTGAATATAGAAAAGACTTTTGACGATTTGAAAAAACTAAACCACAAAATAAAGATTGTTTTTACGGTATCTCCAATACCTATGGCTGCAACTTTCTCAAGTGAAAAATGTATGGTTGCTGACTCCCGGTCAAAGGCAGTTTTGAGATGTTCTGTTGAAAAGGCTTTATCGTCTATAAAATCAAGTGATGCATTTTATTGGCCATCTTATGAAATGTTCCGTGGATCGGGTCCTCATGTCAGTTATCCCACAATCAATTTTCGAGATAGCCGTCATATCGACCCTAATCTAATAAAGGAAGTAACTGATTATTTTATCGATGTAGTTTACGGTTGATACAAATATTTATAGTTAGAATCAGATTCTAATAGTAAATATTTCGTAATTGTCTTCAGTTTTTAGGGAGATGGTGATCATTTTCTCCAGATCGCCTTGCCGCTGCCGGGGAGTCCGAGGGAAGACCATTTCCGGTCGACGAGATCGATGACCTCCTGGTCCATCCGGATTTCATGGCCCCATTCGCGCTTTGTCTCGGGCGGCCATTTGTTCGTGGCGTCGAGGCCGATCTTGCCGCCGAGACCGGATTCCGGGCTGGCGAAGTCGAGATAGTCGATCGGCGTGTTCTCGATCATCGTCACGTCCCGGACCGGGTCCATGCGGGTCGAGATCGCCCACATGACATCCTTCCAGTCACGGGCATTGATGTCGTCATCCACGATGATCAGCCATTTCGTGTACATGAACTGCCGGAGATAGGACCAGGCACCCATCATGACCCGCTTGGCATGGCCCGGATAAGCTTTCTTCATCGAGATGACCGCGATCCGGTAGGAGCAGCCCTCCGGCGGCAGCCAGAAATCCACGATCTCGGGGAACTGCTGCTGGATCAGCGGAATGAAGACCTCGTTCAGACCCTCTCCCAGCACCGACGGCTCATCCGGCGGTCGGCCGGTGAAGGTGGTCAGGTAAATCGCGTCCCGCCGCATGGTGATGGCGGAGACGTTGAAGACCGGGAACTTCTCGACCGAATTATAATAACCGGTGTGATCGCCATAGGGACCCTCGTCGCCATACTCCTCGAGCGAGACGTAACCCTCGATGACGATCTCGGCCTCGGCCGGAACCTTCAGCGGCACCGTCTTGCAGTCGACCAAGTCGACTTTCTTGCCGCGCAGCAGGCCGGCGAATTGGTATTCGCTGAGCGTATCCGGCACCGGCGTCACGGCGGCGAGGATGGTACCCGGATCGGCCCCGATGACCACAGCGGCGGGCAGCGGCTCCGGCTTTTCGTTCTTCCAGCGCTGGTAATGCTGCGCGCCGCCACGATGCTTCAGCCAGCGCATCAGGGTCTTGTCCTTGCCCAGCACCTGCATGCGGTAGATGCCGAGATTAAAATCGTCTTCCTTGCGCTTGCCTGGGCCTTTCGTCACCACCAGAGGCCAGGTGATGAGTGGCGCCGGCTCGCCCGGCCAGCAGCTCTGGATCGGCAGGCGGGACAGATCGATGTCGTCGCCCTGCATGATCACGTCCTGGCAGGGGCCGTAACCGACCGTGCGCGGCTTCATTGCCATCACTGTCTTCAGCAACGGCAGCATGTCCAACGCCTCGCGCCAGCCACCCGGCGGTTCCGGCTGGCGCAGGAAGGCGAGTGTCTCGCCGACCTCACGCAACTGTTCCGGCTCCCGGTCCATACCCCAGGCGACCCGCTCCACCGTGCCAAACAGATTGGCCAGCGCGGGCATGTCGTACTTTTTCCCGTCCGGTCCGATGACATTCTCGAACAGCACCGCCGGACCACCCTCAGCCAGCAGGCGGGTCTGGATCTCCGTCATTTCCAGGACGGGCGAGATCGGCTCGCTGACCCGGACCAGTCGTCCCTTGCTCTCAAGCTGGGCCATGAAGTCGCGCAGGGAAGAAAAGGGCATGAATGCACTCCGTCGGTTCTGTGCGTCCAGCAGACGCGCGGTCAGATATAACCGGGTGGCGGGGCCGGGACCAGCGGCGAACGCCGGGGTGCCCAGTGGGCGAGCGTCGAAGGGTATGGTGCGCTGCGATTGATAGCGCCCGCCCGTCGCGGTATACCGTATTCACAAATATGGCACGGAGTTTTGTCATGGCCTTTTGGGTAATTGGCGGCGAATACACGGACACCTCCTTCACGCATATCAAGGGCGGTGACGCGGAGACCAAGATCGGTCCTTTCCCGGACTATGAAACGGCGAAATCCGTTTGGGGAAAGCTGGCCTGGGAGCATGTGGACGACGCCCACACCCGCTACCGGATCTGGGACGATGGCTCGGAGCAGTTCTGGGTTGTCGGCGGAACCTACAAGTCGACGGATTTCAGCGAGACGGTGGATGGCTCTCCCGAGAACCGGGTCGGGCCTTTCACATCCTACGAGGAAGCCAAGGCCGAATGGCAGAAGCGGGCTTGGGAAAGCGTCGATGACGCCCATACCCGCTATCGGATCGAAAAAGTCAGCGGGTAACGCACGTGCCCGATTATGCCCCTCATGGGAATTACGAAATCTGGCTGGATCCGGAGCAGGACAGGGTAATCCGTATTGCCGCGTCAGGTTTCGTCAATCTTGAGATGTTGCGTCTCCACAATCACCGCGCGAACGAAATCGTGGAAGGCTTCAAAGGCGGCCCTTACGCCATGATCTGCAACTTCAATGGCGGCATGGTGATGACGCCCGAAGCTGAGGATGCGTGGATCACCAGTGCCGTCGGCCGTGTCGCTCGTGGCTTGGTCGGTGTCTCGTTTTTCTTCGATAGTGAGGCCGAATTCAAGACGCTGGTGCTGGCCCAGGTCACGCGCGTTCTCGATGCAATCGGGGTGCCGTGGCAGGAAGTGGAAAATGAAGACGAGGCAATGATTAAGGCTCTGGAATTTCTCGAACAGACATCTAGTTCATGATCTTCTGATTGGTAGATATTTCTTAACCGTTTTCTGTTCAGATTTTATCGTAATGGAAAACGGGGGGAGCTTTTGCTGTGCCTGCCTTCGAACCTCATGGTGAATATACTCTCGAGATTGATGGAAGCATTATCAAACTTGTTGCTTCCGGCGCGGTAAACAAGGAAACCATCGAAGAATATGTGCGGGAGGTCAGATCTCTGGTCGAGAGCTTTGCAGGAGCCCCGTTTGCCATGTATTCGGTCTACGATCAGCATGTAATCCTCACTCCAGAGGCTGAAGCGCTGCTGGCGCGAAGTATTGCGGAGCGTGCTGAGAACGGACTGTGTGCATCCGCACTCAATCTCGTCAATTCAGATCACCGTCTCATTATCTCTGCGCAGATTGGCGGCTTGTACAAAAAAGCGGGTGTGCCCTGGTGCACGGTCGACAGTTACGAGGCGGCCAAACCGTGGCTTGAGGCTAGGATCGCAGAGGCTGGGTTTAGGAGTGGGAAACTAGCTCGACAAGAATAACAAGCTGTCCCGGTTCAGAGCGCTGTTGCTGGGTGAGGCTCCGCCAGTGGGGATCAGGCCGGGACTGGCGCCAGCTGGCTTGGGCGGCTCGTGACGGGCTGGGGTTTATCTCGGACTAGGGAGGTGCTTCTTTGCTTTATGCGCGCAGCGGACCCTTCTAGTATTCCGAAGTAGTTAATCGATGCTCCGCGCTTGGAACTTGCCTGCAGCGGAGCGCAGAAGGTTTATTTTGATGAATGAGAAGCAGAAAAATCAGCAAGATCCAAGCGATGATATCGTATTGAAGCGAATATATGCTGGCGAGCGGGCGGTCTTTCCGGATGAGACGATCCCGGAATGGCATGCCGGGCTTTTGACTCATCTTCAGCGCTCAAACGACCGTTACCTGAAACAGGAGCTATCGAAGATACTGGCTCAGCACACCCGCTGGTATACCCGGAACCTGTCACGCGCCGAAATATCCTCTTCACAATCAGGGGAAGCGCTTCTGCAATCTCTCAGAAGCAATGGCTTCGCGAAAGCAGCACTTCCCATGCCGGTGACGGACGCTCTGAGGCATTCCGCGGAGAGTGCGCCATTTGGCGCTGCAAAGGATCCAGACTCTATCATGGACCTGAACGAAGTACTGACCAATCCCTGCTGGACGTCCTATTCGACGACTTATGCGAACAAAGCAGGCGCAGCCAATATCCTGGCCTATCCTGCGGTGGCCAAGCTCGCGACCAATCCCGGGTTTTTGGGGGTTGTGGAGCAATATCTCGGTGCATTGCCATATGTCGGCGGCTTCGAGTTCACATTGAACATTGCGGGAAATGGTGAAAACGTTGCTTCAGGGGAATGGCATTCGGACAAGGATTCCATCGCGTTCATGAAGATGTTCGTCTACCTCTCGGATGTCGGGAACGACAACGGTCCGCACGGATTTGTCCCCGGAAGCCAGACAGCCGAGGGAATCTCTGAGGCCGCAAACAAATGCGGAGGTTTAACTGAGGCACAAAAGAAAGCACTGGTGAACATCCAGCGGTGGGATGACTGGGCTGTGGAAAAGGTCTTTCCGGACAGGGCCGTTTTTTTCGGGGGACCTGCCGGCACAGTCATCCTTGAAGATACCCGGGGGCTTCACCGGGCGACAAAGCTGCGAACGGGGCATCGGTTGATGTTGACGATTCAGTGGTGCCTTGATCTGTCCACGCTGGACCAGCCGGACAGAATTGCTTTTGAAGATTTGCCTGACGAACTCAAGCCGGGCTCGCCCTTGGACGAGGCGCGTTTCCGTCATCTGTTTCATAAGTATCTGAAATAGTGGCCTTTATCTCGGTCTAATTACCCAGCTAACCCTGAATGGGAAGAACTTGTGACTTATAAAATTGTGCATGTTGAAGATCGTCAGGCGTTTAAATATCCGGGCCTCAGTCTAGTCGGGGGCGAGCAACAGCTCTTTGACAACATGGTGGCATCAGATTTCGCGGGGTGGGAGCAGTTTTATGATGTGCGTCAGAGTGCCATTCTCAAGGGACAACCTAGGTTGTTCGATGGCGCGGATCGCTCTCCTGAACTCGGTTTTTTGAAGAAAGATTTTGGCCTGAAGCCGGAACATAGATATCTCGATTACGGGTGCGCGACAGTCGCGTCTGGTCAGCATGTCATTAAGTATCTCAACGAATCATGCTACGTCGGCATGGATATCTCCGAGGCAGCGATCGAGATAGGAGCCCAGCGTGTCAATCTACCCCGACTGGCTGAAAAAAAACCAACTTTGTATCATATAAAAAATGGTGTTTTCCCAAAATTACCGGAGAATTCATTTGATATTGCGGTGGCGCTTTCCGTATTCACGCATTGTCCACCTGAAGTCATGATTAAGATAATCCGATATGTTCATTCATTGTTGCGAAAAGGTGGCGTTTTTATTGCGTCATTTACGGATGCCGGTGACGATATTGTGTTTCAAGGAGTTCATAATTTCTATTATCCTGGGAAATTTCTGATTGATATTTGTGATAAAATGAAAATTTCAGCTTCGATCGAAAAAGACACTATGTGGGACGAGTCTCGGCGTACCGCCCGATTATTGGGGATGCCCAAGAACCTTGTTATTAGGAAGCCCTGACGAATCCGCTGGGGGAAACATATTGGTTTTCAGGGGTTTCGGAGCCCGTGAACTCAATTTTACGACATGAGGCAGCGCAATGCGGGCGCTCTTGGTCGGTTTCCGGACACCGCTTGTTCCGGTCATTTTTTTGTCTTTGCAGGGATCTGCGCACTCACCGCTTGCCGTGGTGGCGGAGCTTCCATTACTTTGCTGCACCGCGAAATCCTAAAGATGCGAGTGAACTGATATGTCGACATTCGGTGAAGCGGTTCCGCGAATCGATTTCCAGTCCCTCATTCTCACCTTGCAGAGCCATTGGGCGAGCAAGGGATGCGTGATCCTGCAGCCTTACGATATGGAAGTCGGCGCGGGTACGTTCCGCCCGGCGACGACCCTGTGCTCGCTCGTCGTCTGGTAGGTCGCACTCGGCGGCTATTTGATCGGCAAGATCCAGAAAATGCATGTGATTCATCTTCGATAAACCAATTCGATTGAATGTTCCGAAGGGGCCCGGTTCGTTCCAGCAAGAGGAGCGCAACAGTGACAAAATTCGAGCCACATGGTGACTTTTCCATCAGGTGCGGCGCAGGAATCATGCATATGCGGGTCGCGGGTGCGACTAATATCGAGCAGATCGATCAGATCGGTGCCGAAGTCGACCGATTCCTGGACGGGAACGGTGAGCGTCTTTGCGGCATTCTGGTTGAGCTCGGGGATCACGCCATCATGACGAATGACGCAACGGCGCGATGCAATGAGCTGATAATAGGACATATGGAACGCGGGCTTTGCGCTGCGGCGTTCGTTGTGCACTCCACGGAGTTCCGGGAATTCATCATCGAACAGATCCGCAAATTCTACGATTCGGTCGGTTTGCGCTGGGAGCGTTTCGATGATGCAGCAGACGCAAGGAGATGGCTCGAGGAACAGATTGCCGACATCTAATCCTATCGCTTCCGGTCCCATCTACTAAATCTGCAAAACTCCCGCTTGCCCGGGCCATGACGGTTCCATTACGTTGCCGCACTGCAAAACTTTCGAGCAAGCGAGCCATACCTGATGTCGAGTTCGGCCGAATCCGCGCCGCGGACGGATTTTCAGTCTCTCATTCTCACCTTGCAGAGCTATTGGGCGAGCAAGGGATGCGTGATCCTGCAGCCTTATGACATGGAAGTCGGCGCGGGTACGTTTCACCCGGCGACGACCCTGCGCTCGCTCGGTCCGGACGATATCTGGAAGGCGGCCTATGTGCAGCCCTCGCGCCGTCCGACGGATGGCCGCTACGGCGAAAATCCGAACCGGCTGCAGCACTATTACCAGTTCCAGGCCCTGATCAAGCCGTCGCCGGCGGACAGTCAGGAGCTTTATCTCGGCTCCCTGAAGGCAATCGGCCTTGATCCGATGAAGCACGATATCCGCTTTGTCGAGGATGACTGGGAAAGCCCGACACTGGGCGCCTGGGGGCTTGGCTGGGAGATCTGGTGCGATGGCATGGAAATCTCCCAGTACACTTATTTCCAGCAGGTCGGCGGCATCGATTGCGATCCGGTTCCGCTGGAGCTGACCTACGGGCTGGAGCGCATCGCCACCTATATTCAGGGCGTGGACTCGATCTTTGATCTCGACTGGGACGGCGTGCCGAAAGAAGAGGGCGGCAAGACCTACGCCGATATCTTCCAGCAGGCCGAGCGGGAATTCTCCACCTGGAATTTCGAGATCGCCGGGACGGACGCCCTGTTCCAGCACTTCAAGGATGCGGAAGCCGAGTGCGAACGCATTCTGGCCGATGAACGGCCCCTACCATTGCCGGCCTATGACCAGTGCATGAAAGCCAGCCATACCTTTAATCTCCTGGATGCGCGCGGGGTGATCAGCGTGACCGAACGGCAGGCCTATATCGGCCGGGTGCGGGCGCTGGCAAAGCGCTGTTGCGAGCGGTGGGTCGAGGCCGGTAAGGCCGAGAGCACGGAGGCGACCAATGTCTGAGTTGCTCGTCGAACTCTTCAGTGAGGAAATTCCGGCCCGCATGCAGAAGAAGGCGGCGGACGACCTGCTGTCCCTGCTGACCCAGAAGCTGAAGAAGGCTGGTCTGGACTACAGCTCGGCCACAGCACATGTGACCCCGCGCCGCCTGATCGCCGTGATCGACGGCCTGCCGGAGAAGCAGCCGGATACCAGCGAGGAACGCCGTGGCCCGAAAGCCGATGCGCCGGAGAAAGCCCTGGCGGGCTTCCTCGGGTCCGTCGGACTGACGCTGGATCAGTGTGAGAAGCGGGAAACGCCGAAAGGCACGTTCCTCTATGCCGTGGTCGAAACCAAGGGGGCGGAGACCCGCACCGTCCTGCCGGGCATTCTTGCCGAGGCGGTGAAGGAGCTGGCTTGGCCGAAAAGCATGCGCTGGGGCCGTCACGCCTTCCGCTGGGTGCGTCCAATGCATGGCGTGCTGGCGGTATTCGGCGGTGAGACGCTGGATGGCGCTGTTGATCTTGGCGGCGGTGAGTTGACCTTCACGAACCAGACACGCGGTCATCGTTTCCTGGCGCCCGATGCCGTCACGGTCAGTGACTTTTCGGATTATCAGGCAAAGCTGCGCGCGGCCTTCGTCATTATCGATCGCGAGGAGCGCAAGCGTATCATCGAGGAAGGCGCCGCCGCGCTCGCCAAGGCCGAAGGCCTGACGGTGAAGCCGGATCAGGGCTTGCTGGAAGAGGTCTGCGGGCTGGTCGAATGGCCAGTTCCGATCATGGGCCGGATCGATGATGCTTTCATGGACGTACCGGCGGAAGCGCTGGTCACCTCCATGCGCAGCCACCAGAAATATTTCTCCGCCGAGCATGCCGACGGCACGCTGGCCAGCCGCTTCATTACCGTTTCCAACATGGCGGCGGACCCGGAACGGGATGCGACCATCCGGGCCGGGAACGAGAAGGTTCTGCGGGCCCGCCTGTCGGACGCAAAATTCTTCTGGGATCAGGACCGGGCGGTGAAGCTGGTAAGCCGGACAGGCAAACTGTCCGACATCCTGTTCTACCAAAAGCTCGGTACCGTCGCGGACAAGGCCGGGCGGCTGGAAGCGCTGGCGGAATGGCTCGCGGCGTATGTGCCGGGTGCCGATGCCGGCAAGGCGAAGCGCGCGGCGACGCTCTGCAAGGCGGACCTCGTCACCGAGATGGTCGGCGAGTTTCCGGAGCTGCAGGGCATCATGGGCCGCTATTACGCATTGCATGACGGCGAGGCGCCGGAAGTGGCCGATGCCATCGCCGATCATTACGCGCCGCAGGGCCCGAACGACCGGTGCCCGACCGCGCCTGAAAGCATCTCCGTCGCGCTCGCGGACAAGCTCGATACGCTTGCCGGGTTCTTTGCCATCGACGAGAAACCAACCGGCTCCAAGGACCCGTTCGCGCTGCGCCGTGCAGCGCTCGGCGTCATCCGTCTGATCGTCGAGAACAAGCTGCGGCTGCCGCTGGGCGATGCTTTTACGAAGGCTGCCGGGCTCTATCCGGGGCTCGGTGAACCGGACGGGATTCTCGATTTCTTCGCCGATCGCCTGAAAGTCCATTTGCGCGAAGGCGGTGTACGCCACGATCTGGTTTCCGCCGTCTTTGCCCTTGGTGGCGAGGACGATCTGGTCCGTCTGCTCGCTCGCGTAACCGCATTGCAGTCGGTGCTTTCCACCGACGATGGCGCCAACCTTCTGGCGGGCGTCCGCCGGGCGGGGAACATCGTCCGCGCCGAGGAAAAGAAGGACGGGGCGGCCCATGACGGCGGGACCGACGACAGCCTGCTTGCGCAGGATGAGGAGAAGGCGCTTTCACAGGCTCTGATTGTGGCAGAAGATGGGGCTGACAAGGCTCTTGCCGGTGAGGATTTCGAAGCGGCCATGGCGGCTCTTGCGGGTCTGCGCGGGCCGGTCGATGACTTCTTCGACAAGGTGACGGTCAATGTGGACGATCCAGCGGTGCGCCGGAACCGGCTGGCGCTACTGGCACGGGTTGGATCGGCGGCGCACAGGATTGCGGATTTCTCGAAGATAGAGGCTTGACGGCGGCGCGATGGAGAAGTGGATCTACACATTCGGCGGGGGAGCGGCAGAAGGCTCCGCCGGTATGGAAGGTCTGCTTGGCTCCAAGGGTGCCAATCTCGCGGAGATGAGTGCGATCGGGCTGCCCGTGCCGCCCGGTTTCACCATCACCACCGATGTCTGCGGTTATTATCACAGCCATGACGGAGCTTATCCCGAGACGCTTGATGCCGCAGTTCGCGCGGGTTTGGCGCAGCTTGAAAAAGCCCGTGGCGCCCGGTTTGGCGATCCGGAAAATCCGCTGCTTGTTTCCGTACGCTCCGGCAGTGCCGCCTCGATGCCGGGGATGATGGACACGGTGCTCAATCTCGGACTCAACGATGCCGTGGTCGAGGGCCTGGCACTGAAATCCGGCGACCGCCGCTTCGCTTACGATTGCTACCGCCGCTTCATCAACATGTATGGCGAGGTGGTGCTCGATGTGGACGGCTTCCTGTTCGAGGAAGCCGCCGACGAAATCAAGGAAGATCACGGCGCTGATTTCGACCGCGACCTGACCACGGACGCTTTTACCGAGATGGTCGCGCGCTTCAAGGAGATCGTCGAGAGTGAGTCCGGGGAGCATTTTCCGGCGGATCCCCTGGAGCAGCTCTGGGGCGCCATCGGTGGGGTCATCCGGTCCTGGAACAACCAGCGCGCGGTGATTTACCGCTCCCTGCACAATATTCCGGAAGATACCGGCACCGCCGTCACCGTGCAGGCCATGGTGTTTGGCAATCTCGGTCAGGAGAGCGTCACCGGTGTCGCCTTCACCCGCAATCCCTCTACCGGGGTGAAAGAGCCGTACGGCGAATATCTGCCCAACGCCCAGGGCGAGGATGTGGTCGCAGGGTTGCGCACGCCGTTGCCGCTCGTGGAAAGCGCTATGCATGGTGCGGCGGAGGATGCGGAGGCGCTTTCCGCTCATGCGCCGGGCCTGTTCGACAAATTGCAGACACTCTGCGATCGGCTGGAACGTCATTATGGCGACGTGCAGGACATCGAATTCACAGCCGAGGGCGGTGAGCTGTTCCTGCTGCAGACCCGGTCCGCCAAGCGCACCGTCGAGGCCGGTCTGAAGATCGCCGTCGATATGGAACGGGAAGGTCTGATCTCGCGCCAGGATGCTGTCATGCGGGTCAATCCGGACAATCTTGACAGCCTGCTCTACCCGTCCGTCGATCCCTCCTCGGGGGCGGAGCCGATTGCCCGCGGCTTGCCTGCCTCGCCCGGGGCGGCAAGCGGTATCGCAGTGTTCGATCCGGACGACGCTGTCAGCCGGTCCCGCGACGGCGAGGACGTGATTCTGGTCCGTAAGGAAACCAGCCCGAACGACATTCACGGCATGCACGCCGCAGTTGGCATCGTCACCGCGCGCGGCGGACTGACCAGCCATGCGGCGGTGGTGGCGCGCGGTATGGGCCGGCCTTGTATCTGCGGGGCCAGTTCGGTCCGGATCGATGCCGAGGGCACCTGCTTTACAGTTGGTGACGTGACCGTGCGGGATGGCGACGAGATCACTCTCGACGGTACTGGCGGCGGTATCTATCTCGGTCGCATTCCGACCGTCGAGCCGCAGCTTCCGGAAGACCTGAAGACGCTGGTGTCCTGGGCCGACGAGATCCGCAAGCTCGACGTGCGCGCCAATGTCGAGACCATGGAGGATGCCAGGGCCGCCCATGCTTTCGGGGCGGATGGCATCGGTTTGGTCAGCACGGAGCATACCTTCTTCGCACCGGAACGGATCATGACCGTGCGGGAGCTGACCCTGGCCCGGAACGAGAAGGAGAGACGCCCGTCGCTTGATCGGCTGTTCCCGTTGCAGCGAGCCGATTTCACCAAGCTGTTCCGCGAGTTGCGCGGCTTCCCGGTAGCGGTGCGCCTGCTTGATCCGCCACTTGACGAAGTGTTGCCGGAGAGCGACGCGGATTATCAGGAGACGGCGGAGGCTCTCGGCCTTCCGATCGCGGCCGTGCGCAAGCGGGTCGCGGCGGTGCGTCAGATTGTGCCGGTGCTGGGACATCGCGGTTGCCGGCTGGCGATCTCCTATCCGGAAATCACCGACATGCAGGTCCGCGCCATGTTCGTGGCAGCGAGCGATGTGCTGAAGGAATTCGGCGATACGGTAACGCTGGAAATCACTGTGCCGCTGGTCGTCGGCAAGCGGGAGTTCGATTTTGTCCGGATCATCGTCGACCGGGTGGCGGCGGAAGTCGAGCAGGAGACCGGTTGCACCATCAGCTACCGGGTAGGCACCCTGATCGAGTTGCCACGCGCCGCTCTGCGTGCCGGTGAGATCGCCAAGAGCGCGGACTTCTTCAGCTTCGGCACGGACGATCTGACACGCACCGTCTTCGGCATGTCGCGCGACGATGCCGACGCGTTCCTGACTACCTACATGAATAATTCCGTGGTCGATCTCGACCCCTTCGTCACCCTCGATATCGAGGGCGTTGGTGAGCTGGTCCGGATCGCGACCGAGCGCGGCCGGGCGGAGAATCCGCAATTGCTGATCGGTATCTGCGGCGAGCATGGCGGGGATGCCAAGACCGTCCGCTTTTGCCATTCCATTGGGCTCGACTATGTCTCTTGCGCCCCGAACCGCCTGCCGGTGGCCCGCATTGCGGCGGCGCAGGCGACGATCGAGCAGGCAACAGTTTCCTGACGAAATGCTTATGTCTCCGGGACTGTTAGCAGGCCGGTAGCGCTGACGCGCAGCCCTGTTGCGTTGACGCCGGAGTGTATGCCTCTCACACTGCCCGCAAAAATATTGGGGAGGAAGGCATGGCCAGGAAGAAAGCATTGGTGGTCGGCGCGCTCGGGGTTATCGGGCGTCGGCTGATCCAGCATCTTGAAGAGACCGGCGGTTGGGACATTGTCGGTCTGAGCCGCCGGGCCCCGGATTTTCCAAGCAAGGCCAGCTATATTTCCGTCGATTTGCTCGACCGGGCGGACGCGGAAGCCAAGCTCGCCCACCTGACGGACGTCACGCATGTTTTCTATACGGCTTTCCAGGCTCGGCCGACCTGGGCGGAGCATGACGCTCCCAATCTCGCCATGCTGGTGAATGCAGTGGAACCTGTCGCGGCTGTCTCTCCGGTGCTGGAACATGTTCAGCTCATGGAAGGCAACAAGATCTATGGCAGCCATCTTGGGCCTTTCAGGACCCCGGCCCGTGAAGAAGACCCGCCGCACATGCTGCCGAATTTCTACTACACCCAGGAAAGCTGGCTGCGCACCGCCCAGGAAGGGCAGCGCTGGACCTGGTCGGCCCTGCGCCCGCACACGGTCTGCGGCTTTGCTGTCGGCAATCCGATGAATATCACCACCTGCATCGCGGTCTACGCGACGATCTCGAAAGAGCTTGGCCTGCCGTTGCGCTTCCCCGGCAAGCCGGGAGCCTATGAGGCGGTCTATCAGGTCACCGACTCAGCCTTGCTGGCGCGGTCGATGGTCTGGGCTGGAACGGCCGGCAGTGCGCAGAACGAGGTGTTCAACATTACCAACGGCGATTATTTCCGCTGGAAGAACGTCTGGCCGCGTTTCGCCGAGTTTTTCGAGATGGATGTGGGGGACGTGCAGACCATTCCGCTGACCGAGTTCATGGCGGACAAGGCGCCGCTCTGGGAGCGGATCGTGGAGCGCGAGGGCCTGATGCACACGCCGTATGCCGACATCGCCGCCTGGCCTTTCGCGGACTATGTTTTCGGCACGGATTGGGACGTGATGACGGACACGCTGAAAATCCGCATGGCCGGCTTCAACGATTATGTTCGGTCGCAGGAAATGTTCATCGAGCTGTTCGAGGAATTCCGGGCTCGCAAGGCGATCCCGTAGGGGAATACTTCTGCCCTCAACCAAATCCACCTTAAATTCGTCATCCTCGCGAATGCGGGGACCCAGTGATCGTAGGGCGGCACCCGATGTTCCCTGGGTCCCCACGTGCGTGGGGATGACAACCTAATAAAAGGATGGGACGAGGGGCGCTCAGCTATCCGGCCCGCTGTCCGGCTTGTCGCCGACCCGGTGCGGGGAATTGCGGTGCTCCAGTTCGAGCAGCAGTGCGGTCTGGTCGTACTCGGCAAGCCCGCGTTCGCTGAGCGAGTTGTAGAGATCGCGAGCAAGAGAGAGAAACGGCAGGTCGAGACCGCATTCCTTGGCGGTGCGAAGCACCGTGTCCAGGTCTTTCAGCGTATTGCTGACCTGGGCGCCGGGACCCCAATTGCGCTCGATGATACGGTTACCGTGCTCTTGCAGGACGCGGCTCTCGGCGAACCCGCCGCGCAGGGCATCGCGTACTGACTCGGGATTGGCGCCGCCAGCTTCGGCCAGCAGCATCGCTTCGGAGAGTCCGGCGATGGAGATGGCGACGATCACCTGATTGCAGAGCTTGGTAAGCTGTCCGGCGCCACAGGGACCGACCCGGAACGGGCGGCCCATGGCGGCCAGCACGGGGGTCGCCTCGACAAAGGTGTCTTTCTCGCCGCCGACCATAATGGCAAGGCTGCCGAGTTCGGCGCCCTGGGTGCCGCCGGAAACCGGCGCATCGAGATGACGGATGCCAAGCTTCGTCAGGGCGGTATCGAATTCCTGTTCGGCCTGTGGCGCGATGGAGCTCATGTCGCAGAAAATCGTGCCCGGCTTCATGGCATCGGCAACGCCATGCTCGAACAGGATTTCCCGAACGGCATCCGCATTGGTGACGCTGGTGCAGACGATATCCGCCTCGGCGACCGCTTCCGCGGCGCTTTCAGCGATGGTGGCATGGTGGGTGACAAGCGGATCTGTCTTGCCTGAGGTCCGGTTCCAGACCGTCAGTGGAAATCCGGCGCGGGCGATGTTGGTGGCCATGCTAAGACCCATCCGCCCGATGCCGAGAAAGGTGACATTCGGCGTCATACCCGTCCCTTCGTCCTCTGCGCCTCTAGCGCCTTTTCCGAAGGCCAGTGGCCAGCCGGAACAGGCCGTGTGCGCCCGTATACTCTCCCAGTTGGCGACAGCGTATACCATGCTGCGATAGCGCCGGGGTGTAGAGATCGGTGAGGTCTGGGTTGCCGATAATGCAAACCTCCGATCCCTTGGCCAGATCGCGGGTTGCGGATGCGACCTCGCTGCCGATGAGAAGCCCGGATAGAAAAGCGCCGCTCTCCTCGACCGGGAGGGTCTCCAGCAGAGTGCCAGCGCGCACGGTGAAGAGGTGTGCGAGCAAGCCTGCTTCCGAGCGCCCGGCGGCAAGGCCTTTCGCGAAACCCGCATCCGACCATACCGCGTGCTCAATGGTGGTGCCGAGGATCGAGTGCCGCCGCAGAACATCGAACAGCTCGCCGGTCATGTAGGTTCGGAAATCGCGGATGATACCGTCGTCGAGCAAAGCCCACTTGCTGTGAGTTCCGGGCAGACAAAGCAGGTGCTTTCCCGGTCCAAGCTGATCCAGCGCACCAAAAATCTGCAACTCTTCGCCTCGCATGACATCGGCGCGACTCTCTTCTGAGAGGGAAAGGCCGGGCGCGATCCAGAGGGCGTGACCCGACTCCGTTTTTGCGGCAATAGCGTGATCGGCGAGGTTTTCCGGATTGGCCGGGCAAGGCACATAAGGAGCCTCGAACCAGCCCTGCCGGCTGCCGATCATGCCGCCGAGGACAATCAGTGGTGCCGGTTCCGCTGCAGCCGTCAGCCAGTCGCCGACCACCGTATGAAAGGCGTCCTCGAAATCGCCATCCTCGATCGCCCGGATTCCTGCGGGAGCATCGCGCCGCTCCAGGATTGTGCCGTCTTCCGACATGCGGAAAGCCCGCAGCCGGGTGGTTCCCCAATCCAGTGCCAGCACTGCCGTATCGCTCATGTCCATACTCCCCTAAATTCGGCAACAGCTTGACTTGCCGGTATCCGGTTGCAAACCTCGCTGCCGTCCTTAATAGGTTGCAAATCAGAAAAACGCTAAGGGAAGGAACAACCCTCATGAAGCTGTTGCGGTATGGCGCACCGGGTGCCGAAAAGCCGGGGATTCTGGATGCCGACGGGAAGATCCGTGATCTCTCCGGCATTGTCGGCGATATTGACGGCGCGGCGCTCAGCCCCGAGGGTCTGGCGAAAATCAAGGCGGCGGACATCGCGTCTCTTCCCGTCGTTGCAGGTGACCCGCGTCTCGGCGCCTGCGTCGGCAAGGTCGGCAAGATGATCTGCGTCGGTCTGAATTACAGCGATCACGCCGCCGAGTCCGGCATGGACGTGCCGCCGGAGCCGATCATTTTCATGAAGGCCACCTCCGCGATCTGCGGTCCGAACGACGACACTGTCGTGCCGCGCGGCTCCAAGAAGCTGGATTACGAAGTCGAGCTCGGCATCGTCATCGGCAAGAAGGCGAAGTATGTTTCTGAAGCCGATGCGCTGGATTATGTCGCCGGTTTCTGTGTGGTGAACGATGTCTCCGAGCGTGAGTTCCAGGCGGAGCGTTCCGGCCAGTGGACCAAGGGCAAGAGCTGCGACACGTTCGGCCCGACCGGCCCGTGGATGGTGACAAAGGACGAGATACCGAACGCGCAGGCGCTTGGCATATGGGCCAAGGTCAATGGCGAAACACGGCAGGACGGCAACACCAACACCATGGTCTATGGCCCGGCCTTCCTGGTGCATTATCTCAGCCAGTTCTTCACCCTCGAGCCGGGCGACGTGATCCCGACCGGCACACCGCCGGGCGTTGGCATGGGCTTCAAGCCGGAGCCGAAATACCTGAAGGCCGGCGATGTGGTTGAACTCGGTATCGACGGTCTCGGCGTTCAGCGCCAGACCTGCGTTGCAGACAGCTAAGAGAGCCGAACGGGGAAGACGGTCATGGTGAGTTACGATTTTGCAAAACGTGCCGCCGTGGTTACCGGCGGCGCACGTGGTATCGGCAAGGCGGTTGCAGCCCGTCTTGCTGCCTCCGGCGCGTCCGTCAGCCTGTGGGATACGGACGGCGACAAATTGGCTGAAACCGCCGCGGAACTGGGCGGTAACGTCCATACCTCCGTGGTCGATATCACAAACGATTCCGCTGTCGACCGATCGGCGGCGGAGGTCGAGCGTGAGTTCGGGCGCCTCGATATCATGGTCAACAGTGCCGGCATCACCGGCCCGAACGTGCCGACCTGGCAATATGGCGTCGCCGACTGGCGCCAGGTGATCGATATCGATCTGAACGGCACTTTTCTGTGCTGCCGGGCGGCGGTGCCTTACATGCTGCGCAATGATTACGGGCGCATCGTGAATATTGCCTCGGTGGCCGGCAAGGAAGGCAATCCCAACGCTGCTGCCTATAGCGCGGCCAAGGCAGGCGTGATCGGCCTGACCAAGTCGCTCGGCAAGGAGTTGGCGGAAACCGGCGTCACAGTGAACTGCGTCACCCCCGCAGCGGTGAAGACCGATATATTCGATCAGATGACCGAGGAGCATATCAATTTCATGCTCTCGAAAATCCCGATGAAGCGGTTCGGTCAAGTCGAGGAAATCGCCAATATCGTGGCCTGGTTGAGTTCCGAGGATTGCACCTTCAGCACCGGTGGCGTATTCGATTGCTCGGGAGGGCGCGCAACCTACTGAGGCCCGCTCTCGGGAGGCTTAGCTTCAAGGCGACAGACAATGAGTCGGGCCCGGCAAACAGACATACTGATGCGGAACGAGGCTTTTTACACGGCCTTCACCACGCGTGATCTGGCGGCTATGGAAAGCCTCTGGGCATCGGAGATGCGTGTCAGTTGCATTCACCCCGGCGGCACTCCCCTTTTCGGCCGTGAGGCCGTTGTCGAAAGCTGGGTGCAAATTCTGTCCAGCCCGGTCCGCTCCTCGCTGCAATGCCTGGAGCCGAAGGTCCACTTCCTGAGTGAAGATCTGGCCCTTGTCGTGTGCTTCGAGCGGCGCGGCAGCGAGACCCTGACCGCGACGAATATTTTCGCCTTCGAGAGCGCCGACTGGGTGCTGATCCACCATCAGTCGGGACCGGTTGCATCGGAGGTCAGTACGCTGGCGGATATTCCGGCACCGCGGTTGCTGCAATAGAGCGACGGTGGCCCGGCCGTCACGGGGTGTTCATTTCCCGAGAGCATCAATCTGTGTCACCCCGGCCAGAGATAATGGTCAGGGAGAAAACGCCATGGTTCAGTTGCGTCTCGTTCTGCGCGCGCTTTGCGTCGTCATCGGGTTGACTGGGGGGCTGGCCGCAGGCTCGGTTCATGCGGAGGTGCGGGCGCCTTACTCTGGCACGAGCACCGTGGCCACGGGAAAACCCTTCATCCCGTTCGTCAAGGCATTGTCCGGTGCGATCAAGGCCAAAGGATTTAACATCGTCGGGATTGCCTGCGCGACATGTGCTGCCAAGTCCCAAGGAGTGACGGTCCCTGGCAACCGGGTGTTCTTCTTCTTTAAACCGGCCTACGCAGTGCGTATGCTCGCCGCCTCGGAAGCGGCGGGGATTGAGGCGCCGATCCGCGTCTATATAACGGAGGCCGGCGACGGCACGGCAGAGGTGACGTACCGCCTGCCGTCCCATGTTTTCGGCGCCTATGAAGTACCGGCCCTTGACGTGCTTGGAGCGGAACTGGACGCGGATGTGGAGGCCATTATTTACGCTGCGAAAACCAACAGCTGAGCTGATGCAATCATGACCATTGCCGTTCCGTCCCTCCCGGCCACGCAACGCCCGCTCTTCCTGATCTTCGCTTGTGCGGCTGTGGCCATTGCCGTCCTGCATTTGCAGTATGCGGACTGGCGCCGCTTTTCCATGCTGGCGATCGGCTGCGGGCTCGGCGTCGCGCTGTATCACGCCGCGTTCGGTTTTACCGGCGCGTATCGCAAATTGCTGGTGGAGCGTGATCTGAGCGGTATCGTCGCCCAGGCAGTCATGCTGGCCATCGCCATGATCCTGTTCGCGCCGGTGCTGAGCGCGGGCGGTGCCTTCGGCCTGAAGGCGGGCCCTGCGATCGCACCACTCAATGTCTCCCTGGTCACCGGCGCTTTCATTTTTGGTCTCGGCATGCAGCTCGCGGGGGGCTGTGCGTCGGGCACACTCTTTACCGCCGGTGGCGGCAATGTCCGGATGATCGTGGTGCTGGTGTTTTTCTGTGCCGGATCGTTCTGGGGCTCGCTCGACCTGCCCTTCTGGCGCACGTTGCCAAGTCTGGGCGCGGTCTCTCTCGGCCGGGAGTTCGGCTATACGGGCGGCGTCGCGTTGCAGCTTGCCATGCTTGGCACCATCCTCGGCGCTCTCTGGCTCTGGGGTGCGCGGATCAGGCAGCCGCTCTGGGGCGGAGCGACGGCGCTGAACTGGCGGACGCTCGTCCATGGACCCTGGCCGTTGCTGCTCGGCGCGATCATGCTGGCGCTGCTCGGCTTTGCCACCTTGCTGGCAAAGGGATTCCCCTGGGGAGTGACCTGGGGCTTCACGCTGTGGGGAGCCAAGGCCGCAATGGCACTTGGCTGGGACCCGGCAAGCAGCAGTTTCTGGACACCGGCCTGGCGGCAGGGCGCGCTGCGTGCGGATCTGTTGATGGAAGCAACGTCGCTGATGAATATCGCGATCATTCTTGGCGCGGGGATGGCAGCATCCCTTGCGGGCAAGATAGCGCCGAACCTGCGCATGGGATGGCGCCCGTTCGTTGCGGCCGTTATCGGGGGGCTAATGCTCGGCTACGGCGCCCGGCTGGCCTATGGCTGCAATATCGGGGCGTTCTTCGCCGGTATATCCTCGACCAGCCTGCATGGCTGGGTCTGGATCTTGGTGGCGATGGCGGGGAACGTGATCGGCGTCAGGTTGCGGCCGCTGTTTCGCCTGGCCTGAAGAAATGCTCTGAATCCGACCCGGTGTTTCGCACGCGACAAAAATTATAGAGTTATTAAGGCGTTATCGATTCCTTAGCCGTCAGATAGTCGTTTTTTGCATGCCTCAATCGGTGGTTGCGGGCGTAGCGTGAACAAATTGTTCCCGCGTCCGGAAGTCTATCTGATGCCTGCTGCTCTTCCCGTTGTCGCCGCTTCTGCAGGATATGGACGCGGCATCGCCTGCCAGCTCACCGCTGTCTTCCTGTTCGCGATAATGGGTATTCTGGTCAAGGGCCTTGGCGACTCCTACCCGACATCGCAGATCATCTTTTTCCGGAGCTTGCCGGCACTGCTGCCGTTGTTCCTCTATCTGCCGGCACAGGGCGGCTGGCGCGCGCTGCTGACCAGGCGGCCCGATCTGCAGTTCATCCGGGCGACCGTTGGTGTCGCCTCCATGTTCGCAGGCTTCTACGCACTCTCCCAGATGGACTTCGCGACCTACGTTACGATCAGCTTCTCCGCGCCGCTGTTCGGCACCCTGCTGGCCATACCGTTTCTGGGTGAGAAAGTCGGCATCAAGCGTCTTTCCGCCGTGCTGACCGGTTTTGCCGGTGTGGCGCTGGCCGCCGCGCCGGATGGCAGCGGGGTCAGCCTTTATGCTCTGCTCGCCCTTTCCGCGGCATTCGCCTATGGCTGCATCATGGTGGTCATGCGCAAGCTCGGCAGCATCGACCGAAGCGCGGCGACGGTGTTCTATTTCACCCTCGCGGGCGTGGTTGTTGGCGGCGTGATGATGCCGTTCGAATGGGTTACGCCGACCCTTGTCGATCTGGCCCTGCTGATCGGTGTCGGCATTATTGGCGGTGTCGCGCAGATGTTCATGACGGAAGCCTTCCGTCAGGCGCCGACTTCCGTGATCGCTCCGTTCGACTACACGGCCATGCTCTGGGCCGCGACCCTCGGCTATCTGGTGTTCGGCAACATTCCGTCGAACCAGGTGATCGCGGGCGCCGGCATCATTTGCTGCGCAGGTCTGTTCATCCTTTATCGTGAGACCAAGCTCGGCCTGAAAAAACCGAAGCTGAAACGCTCCAGCCTCTAGGCATGCCGCCTACCGGATGAGCCGCGCCACTTCCGCCTGGAGGTATGGCAGGATCTCGCTCTCGATCCAGGGATTCTTCTTAAGGATATTGCCGCTGCGCCAACTCGGGTGCGGCATCGGCAGATAGCGCGGGAGATATTCCTGCCAGCTCCGGACCGTTTCCGTCAGGGTCTTCTTCCGGTCTTTCCCGAGATATTCTTTCTGGGCATACATGCCGGCAAGGATCACGAGCTCGATCTCTGGCATGTGGCCGAGCAGTGCCTCATGCCATTGCGGCGCGCATTCGGGACGCGGCGGTGCGTCGCCGCCGTTCGGCAGCACACCGGGATAGCAGAAGCCCATCGGCATGATGGCGATCCGCTCGGAGGTGTAGAACGTCTCCCGGTCCAGCCCCATCCATTCCCGTAGCCGGTCGCCGGAGCGGTCGTTCCAGGGAATGCCACTCTCATGCACTTTCGTTCCGGGCGCCTGACCGATGATCAGGATGCGAGCGCCGGGACGTGGCACCACGACGGGGCGCGGGCCGAGGGGGAGATGAGCGGCGCAGGTGCGGCAGGCGGAAATCCGCGCGACAAGGCTTTCGAGAGGATCAGGCACGGCGGCGGTCGAAGCGGCGCCGTTCCCGATGCGGACGTGCGACGATCAGGCGCCAGATCAGGGCCAGCAGCGCATGCAGGATCCAGCCGAGCAGAACGCCGCCGACGGCAAATCTTGGATCAATGGTGAGCGTTGGCTGGAAGGCATTCCATGTGGCGGGGCCGACCACGGGATCAAGATGCTGGAAGGCGACCCAGGGACGTAGCATGTAGGGGGCCTCTCCGAGTGCGGCCAGTGCTTCGTCCAGCGCATTTGCCCGGTCACGCCGACGCAGCATGTTGTCGGCACCGGACCGGACGGCGGCATCCACGGAGGCCCGATAACGATCCGCGAAATCCTCGAGAGAGAGCCCGAAAGCGCCCGCGTCCTCAATGTCCTTTTTATGCGCTGCCATGGCCTCGTCCCGGGCGCCGCCGAGGCGTTGCTCATATTCCTGGACGAGCTGCGGGATCTGCGAGCCGCCGATCCCACCCGCGGCGATCATGGCGATGAGGAACAGGTCCCGGAAGAGTTTCATCGCGCGCGCTCCTTTACCGTCGGGCCGAAAGGCTGGCCGTGCGGCATGTCGGTGATCCCGAGATGACGGGCCAGTGTCTGGCCGATATCGGCAAAGCTGGTCAGGTGCCCGAAGGGAGTATCGGGCCGGGCGCCTCCGAGGGCGAGGGCCGGAACATTCTCGCGCGTATGGTCTGTACCGCGCCAGGTCGGATCACAACCATGGTCGGCGGTGATGACGGCAAGGTCGTCCGGGCCGAGCAGAGCCTCGAATTCCGGCAGGCGCCGGTCGAAGGCTTCGAGTGCGGCAGCATATCCCGCCGGATCACGGCGGTGGCCGAAATGCACGTCGAAATCGACGAAATTGACGACGATAAGGCTATCGGGCCCGGCAGCGCGTGTCTCCGTTAGGAGCAGGTCGAACATCGCGTCATTGTCCGGCGCTTTCACCTCCCGGCCGGTGCCGTCATGGGCGAAGATATCGCCGATCTTGCCGATGGAGATCACAGAGCCGCCGCGATCCGTTTGGCGCTTCAGCAACGTCGGTGCGGGGGGCAGCACGGAATAGTCTCGCCGGTTGGCCGTACGCCGGAAACTGGCCGGGTCTTTTCCTATAAAGGGCCGGGCGATCACCCGGCCGATATTAAGCGGGTCGACAAGTGTGCGCGCTGTCTCGCAGAGGGAGAGCAGCCGGTCGAGCCCGAAATGTTCTTCATGGGCGGCGATCTGCATGACGCTGTCGGCGGACGTGTAGATGATCGGCTTTCCGGTGCGGATATGTTCCGCGCCCAGTTCTTCGATAATGACCGTCCCGCTGGCATGCTTGTCACCGAGCCAGCCGGGCAGATCGGCGGCCTGCATCAGCCGTTCCATCAGGTCGCGGGGGAAGCAGGGCTCGGTTTCCGGGAAATATCCCCAGTCAAAGGTGACTGGCACACCGGTCAGCTCCCAGTGTCCGCTTGGTGTGTCCTTGCCGTTGCTGATTTCGGATGCATAGCCCCAGCTTGCATTCGGCGCCGCCGCTGTCAGGCCGGGCGCGGGCTTTCCCGTACTGGTTTCGAGCGCACTTCCAAGACCGAGCCGACATAGATTTGGCAGGGAGAGTGGACCCGAACGTCGATCGTTATCTCCATGCCCGGTGGCGCAGGCTTCTGCAATATGGCCGACTGTATTCGAGCCCGCATCGCCGAACGCCTCAGCATCGGGCGCGCCGCCGATGCCGACGGAATCGAGAACGATAAGAAAGGCCCGGGCCATCAGGTGATGATCTCGACAATGGGGGAGGCCTCATCCGGCGTACCATTGCCAATGCTGAAAGCCTGTTTCAGTGCGTCGGCCGCACGGGCAGCATCCGCCTCGTCCTTCGCATGAATCACTGCTAGCGGCTGCTCGCCGTCGACTGTATCGCCGAGCCCGGCGATCTCGGTCAGTCCGACAGAGTGGTCGATGCGATCCTCTGCCCGTTGTCGTCCGCCGCCAAGCTCGACCACGGCGAGGCCGATGTGACGCGTGTCTATTGCCGTGATTGTTCCGGTGCGGTCGGCATGGACAGCGACAACATGCGCAGCCTTGGTAAGAGCTTTGGTGTCGCGTAACAGATGGGTCGGCCCGCCAAGGCAGGAGACCATGCGCTCGAACCGTTCGGCGGCCGCGCCGGAGGCGAGGGTGCGCAGCAGTTTTTCTTTAGCGCTCTCCCGATCCGGTGCGAGTCCGCCGGTGACCAGCATTTCCGCGCCGAGCGCGATCACAACCTCATGCAGTCTTTCGTCGCGCCGTTCACCGGTGAGGTAATCGATGGTCTCGCGCACTTCCACGGCATTGCCGGCACTATGGCCGAGCACCTGGTTCATGTCCGTGATAATAGCGGTGGTCGGCAGTCCGGCGCCGTTCGCCACATCGACGATGGAGCGGGCAAGGGCGCGGGAGCCGTCGAGCGTTTCCATGAAGGCACCGGAGCCGGTCTTCACATCCATGGCGAGGCCCTGCAGCCCGGCGGCGAGTTTCTTGGAGAGGATGGAGGCGGTGATCAGCGGAATGGATTCGACCGTCGCCGTCACGTCCCGCACGGCATAGAAGCGCCTGTCTGCCGGGGCCAGATCTTCAGTTTGGCCGATGATGGCGCAGCCTGCCTGCTCGACCGCTCTGCGGAAGCGGGAGACTGACGGCGCTGTCTCGTAGCCACGGATTGAGTCCAGTTTGTCCAGCGTGCCGCCGGTATGGCCGAGCCCGCGTCCGGATATCATCGGCACGAAGCCGCCGGTGGCAGCGACCATCGGGGCCAGCATCAGGCTGACCTTGTCGCCGACACCACCGGTCGAATGTTTGTCCAGGACGGGCCCGCCGAGCGCATCCGCGTCCCAGTCGATCACGTTGCCGCTGTCCCGCATTGCCAGCGTCAGGGCGACGGTCTCTTCGGTATTCATGCCATTCAGGAAGACCGCCATGCCGAAAGCAGCGATCTGTTCCGGGCTCGCTTCGTCGCTGGTAATCCGTTCGACAAAGGTCGCGATCTCGCCTTCCGAGAGGGCGGCGCAGTCACGCTTCTTGCGGATGATTTCCTGGGTCAGCATGGCGGTAGTCTCTCACTCTTTGTGCCCGAGTGTCTTCAACAGAGCGTCAAGCAGACTGCTGGCACCGAAACGGAACGTCTCCGGTGTGGCCCAACCCGGTCCCATGATCTTGTCGGCGAGCCGCAGATAGGCGATGGCCTGCTCCGTCGTGCGGATGCCGCCGGAGGGTTTCAGGCCGACCGGCTTGCCGCTCTCCCGGATCGCTTCCAGCATGATATGGGCGGATTCCAGTGTGGCGGAGACGGCTGTCTTGCCGGTGGAGGTCTTGATGAAATCGGCACCGGCCGCGATGGCATCCCGGCTGGAGTCGGCAATGGCTTGCGAGGTTTGCAGGCGGCCAGTTTCCAGAATGACCTTGAGGTGCGCGGTGCTGCCACAGGCACTCTTGCAAGCCGCAACCAGATCCCCGGCGATGGCTTTGTTGCCGTTCAACCAACTGCCATAGGGCCAGACCACGTCCACTTCGTCCGCGCCATCGGAGACAGCCTGTTTCGTGACCGCGACGGCGCCGGCAATATCCGGACGGCCGTGCGGGAAGTTCGAGACCGTGGCGACGCGGACAGTCGTTCCGGCAAGTGCGCTATTCGCCTGTGCAACGAATGCAGGCCAGACGCAGACTGCGGCGACCGGCCCGGCGGGCGTCACGGCGCGGTTCAGCATGGCGCCGACCGAGGCCGGAGTGTCATTGTCTCCAAGACTCGTCAGATCGAGCATGGACAGCGCGCGGGCGGCTTCAGTCATGAATTGGGTCCTTCAGAAATTCCAGCAGCAGGCGGGTCATCGATTCCGCGATCGTCGCGCCCTGCGTCAGCGTGTGTTCGTGGTCGAGAATTTCGTTCGCCACCATGCCCGCGCCGAAATTGGTTATACCAGAAATTGCGGCGACCCTGAGGCCGGCATGCCGGGCGGCCAGCACTTCCGGCACCGTCGACATACCGACAGCGTCGGCGCCGAGGATACGGAAAGCCCGGATTTCCGCCGGGGTTTCGAAATTCGGTCCGAGCGCCCAGAGATAGGTGCCTTCATGCAGGGCCACACCCTCCGCCTCCGCGCTGCGCCGGAGAGAGTCCCGCAGGCCGATATCGTAGGCCTGGGTCATGTCGAAGAAACGTGGGCCGAGAGCCGCATCGTTCGGACCGATCAGCGGATTGGCGCCGGACCAGTTGATATGATCCGTCAGCATCATCAGGCTGCCGGGTGCCATGTCTTCCCGAAGACTACCGGCGGCGTTCGTCAGCACCAGCGTCTCAACGCCGAGCAGTGCCAGTGCGCATACAGGCAGAACAACGTCGGACAGCGCATGGCCTTCATAGGCATGGGCTCGACCCTGCAGAACGAAGATATCGCGGCCCGAGAGCGTGCCATGAATCAGACGCCCGTGATGGCCTTCGACGGCAGGTCTTGGAAAGCCCGGTATGTCGTCGAAAGAGATCGAGGCTGGATTCTCCACCGCATCTGCAACGGGTCCGAGCCCGCTGCCCAAGATCAGTGCGATTCGCGCGCTTCGTCTAGGCAAGGCCGTGCGGATGGCTTTTGCCGCTGTTCCGTAAGGGGTCACGTCCGCTCCTTCACATAAGGGGTGCCGCTGGCTTTCGGGGCGATGGCCTTGCCGATGAAGCCGGCCAGCAGGACCACGGTCAGGATGTAAGGCAGCGCCTGTAGAAGCTGAACCGGGAAGATGCCGATCACCGGCAACTCGACACCTTGCAGCCGGACGGCCATGGCGTCGAGAAAGCCGAATAGCAGGCAGGCGAACAGGGTCGGCACAGGCTTCCATTTGCCAAAGATCATTGCCGCCAGCGCCATGTAGCCCTTGCCGGCCGTCATGTCGCGTACGAAGGCGGCAGAATGGGCGGTGGAGAGATAGGTCCCGGCGATGCCGCAGAGAATACCGGCGATCGCCATCGCGCTGTAGCGCAGACCGGTGACACTGATCCCGGCGGTATCGACCGCTGCCGGATTCTCGCCGACCGCCCGCAGCCGCAAGCCGAACCGGGTCCGGTAAACCACCCACCAGGTCAGTGGAACGATGGCGAGGGCGAGATAGACGAGGAAATTATGCCCGCTGATCACTTCCGCATAGAGCGGTCCGATTGCCGGAACGGCGCGCATCGCATCCGCGAAGGGCAGGGCATGCTCGGTGAATCGAGCGGAGGCATCGAGGGTCGGCGTGCGGCCACCCTGATGGAACCAGGCAATGCCGAGCACGATCGTCAGCCCGGCGGCGACAACATTGATGGCGACGCCGCTGATCACCTGATCGCCCCTGTGGGTGATGCAGGCGAAGCCGTGCAACAGCGCCAGCCCGACGGAGACCGAAATCCCGGCGCCGAGCCCGGCCCAGGCCGAGCCGGTGGCGGCGGCGGTCGCCGCGGCGGCAAAGGCGGCTGCCAGCATCTTGCCCTCAAGCCCGATATCGATCACGCCGGAGCGTTCGGCGAACAGCCCGGCCATGGCCGCCAGGATCAGCGGCGTGGCAACGCGCAGCGTGGCGTCAAGGGTGAGCAGGATCAGGAGATAGGTGTCTGCCATGTCCGCCTCCTAGCCCCGCACCGGCATCAGCCGGCCGATCAGCCGTGCCACCAGTGGATTGAACATGTAGGCAAGGGCGCCGGAGAACAGGATGATGAAGCCCTGAATGACAATCACCATGTCGCGGGTGATCTGCTCGAACTCGAAATCGAGCTCCGCACCGCCCTGATAGAGGGTGCCGAACAACAGGCTGGCCAGCACGATGCCGATCGGGTGATTGCGGCCCATCAGGGCGACGGCGATGCCGGTGAAGCCGTATCCGGCGGTGAAGTTCAGCAGCAGTTTGTGTTGCACGCCCATGATCTCGTTGATACCGACCATGCCGGCCAGCGTTCCGGACAGTGCCATGGTCCAGAAGATCGTCTTCTTCGGGTCGATCCCGGCATATATCGCCGCTGTCTCGTTCCGGCCGACCGTGCGGATGGCATAGCCCCAACGGGTGCGCCAGATGAAGATGGCGACAAGAACCGAGGCGATCAGGGCGAGGAGGAAGGACAGGTTCAGTGGCGAGCGGGAGACGTCAATCCCGATGACGGCGAACACCTCGTGCGCCATCGGCAGCCAGGCGCTCTCGGCAAATTCCCGGCTTTCAGGCGACATCTGCCCCGGCTTGATCATCACATTGACCAGCAGATAGACCATCAGCGCCGAGGCGATGAAGTTGAACATGATGGTGGTGATGACGATGTGGCTGCCGCGGTAGGCTTGCAGCCAGCCGGGCACCGCCGCCCAGATCCCGCCGAAAAGCGCCGCCCCGATCATGGCCAGCGGCAGGATCGCGTACCAGGGCAGCAGGCCGTCGAGCGCCAGGATGACAAGCCCGACCCCCAGCCCGCCGATATACGCCTGCCCCTCGCCGCCGATATTGAACAGGCCGGCATGGAAGGCGACTGCGACGGCGAGGCCGGTGAAGATGAAATTGGTCGTGTAATAGAGCGTATAGCCAATCGCCTCGTCGTACCCGAAAGCGCCGTACAGCATCACGTCCAGGGCCTCGATCGGGTTTTCGCCGAGTGCCAGGATGACAAGGGCAGAGACTGCGAGCGCGGCCAGGATGTTCAGTGCCGGGATGACCCCGACATCGACCCATTTCGGGAGCTTGATCGGCTGACTCATGCGGCTTTGTCACCCTCGGGACTGCCCTGAGGGGCGTCGTCTTCTGAAATATTCGCCATCATCAGGCCGATGCGTTGCGGGTCCGCCTGTGCCGCATTCATCTCGCCGACGATGCGGCCGTCTGACATGACCAGAATGCGGTCGGACAGGGACATGATTTCGTCCAGCTCAACGGAGACCAGCAGCACTGCCGCGCCCCGGTCGCGCATGGCGACAAGGGTGTTGTGGATGAACTCGATGGCACCGATATCGACGCCGCGAGTCGGCTGGCCAACCAGCAGCAGCTTCGGCTCGGTTTCCAGTTCCCTGGCAAGCACGAGCTTTTGCTGGTTGCCGCCGGAGAACATGGCGGCGGCCAGATGCGGGTTCGGTGGGCGTACGTCGTAGCGGTCCATCTCCGCCGTGCAATCGGCGATGGCGGCTTCCCTGTCCAGCAGCAATCCGTTGTTGAACTGCTCCCAGTCATGGTGCCCGAGGATGTGGTTTTCGTGCGCGGGGAAGGCTGTGACCAGTCCCATATGGTGCCGGTCTTCCGGAACATGGGCGATGCCGAGATCGCGCGCTTCATGCGGATTGTATGGTGTCGCGGTGGAGACGGTGCGGGTGCCGTTGACCGAGAAGGAGCCGCCGGAGAGCGGACGGATGCCGGCAAGTGCCTGGAGCAGCTCGCTCTGACCGTTGCCGGCGACCCCGGCAATGCCGACGATCTCGCCCGCGCGCACGGCGAAGCTGGCAGCTTTGACGCGGTCCACGCCCTGTGCATCCACGACGCTGAGGCCATCGACCTCCAGGATTGTCTCGCCGACCTTCGGCGCCGCCTTGTCCACACGCAGCAGGACCTTGCGACCGACCATCAGCTCGGCGAGTTCCTCGGCGCTGGTTTTCGATGTCGTCCGGTGCGCGACCATTTCGCCGAGACGCATCACCGAAACACTGTCGGTGGCGGCCAGGATCTCGCGCAGCTTGTGGGTGATCAGGATAATGGTGACGCCGCGTTCCCGGAGGGCGTCCAGGATTTCGAACAGCCGGTCCGCTTCCTGTGGTGTCAGCACGCCAGTCGGCTCGTCCAGCACCAGGATACGGGCGCCGCGCACCAGCGCTTTCAGGATTTCGACCCGCTGCTGCTGGCCGACGGAAAGATCGCCGACAAGCGCGTCCGGATCGACTGTGAGCCCGTAATCCTCTGACAGTCGCGCCAGTTCGGCCCGTGCCGCTCGCTCACCCTTGTCGAGCAGTGCCCCGCCTTCGGAGCCGAGCATGACATTGTCGAGCACGCTCATGGTGTCGACCAGCATGAAATGCTGATGCACCATGCCGATACCGAGATCGATGGCGGCTCGGCTGGACTGGATGGTGACCGGCGCGTCGTCGACCAGAATCTCACCTGCATCGGCCTGATAGAAGCCGTAGAGGATCGACATCAGGGTCGATTTCCCCGCGCCGTTTTCGCCGACGATGCCGTGAATGGTGCCGGGCATCACGCGCAGGGTGACGTTCCGGTTCGCCTGAACCGGCCCAAAACTCTTGCTGATGTCCTTCAACTCGATGGCGGGCGGCTTGCCGCCGCCCGCCCCCTCGACACCCGTTATGGACTGTTGATGATCGGAGGTCATGTTTTCTGGTACGCGGCCTTTAGTACGGACAGGTATTGTCGGCCATGTAGTCATGCACCTTGATCTCGCCGGACTTGATGCCCGCTTCGGCCTTCGCGACCGCAGCCTTCATCTCGTCGGTGATCATGGCTTTGTTGTGCTCATCCAGCGCCCAACCGACACCGTTCTCGCCGAGGCCGAGAACATTGATGCCCGGCTTCAACTCGCCCGCCTTGGCGCTCTTGAAGACATTGTAGGCGGCGATGTCCACGCGCTTCAGCATGGAGGTCAGCATGGTGCCCGGATGCAGATAGTTCTGATTGCTGTCGACGCCGATGGCTTTTTTGCCCGCATCTTCTGCGGCCTGCAGCACGCCGAGGCCGGTGGAGCCGGCTGCCGCGAAAACAACGTCCGCGCCGCGGTCGAACTGGCTGCGGGCAAGCTCAGCGCCCTTGGTCGGGTCGTTCCATGCGGCGGGGGTGCTGCCGGTCATGTTCTGCAGAACCTCGATATCCTTGTTCGCCCACTGGGCGCCCCCGACATAGCCGCAGGCGAAGCGGCGGATCAGCGGAATATCCATGCCGCCAACGAAGCCGAGCTTGCCGGTCTTGGAGGCTTTCGCCGCCAGCACGCCGACCAGGAACGAGCCTTCATGCTCGTTGAACACGATGGACTGCACGTTCGGCACGTCGACGACGCTGTCGATGATGGCGAAGCTGGTGTCCGGGTATTCCTTGGCGATCTTCTCGATGGCCGGGCCCTGGGCGAAGCCGACACCGAGGATCGGATTGGCGCCCTTGCGTGCCATGCGGCGGATCGCCTGCTCGCGCTGGGTCTCGTTGGTCACCTCGAACTCGAGATACTTGACCCCGGATTCCTTGGCGAAACGCTCGGCACCTTCGTAGACGCCTTCATTGAAGCTCTTGTCGAATTTACCGCCCATGTCGAACACGACGGCCGGCTTGAATTCGGCAGCATCGGCAGCGGCGCCGATACCGATTGCGGCGATCGCCGCGAATACCCACTGTTTCATTATGTGCCACCCCTGTTTATTAAGGCCGCTCAGGGCCTGTTCGCGGATTTCAATCCGTGGCTGTAGTCTAAAAAAGAAACCGGTCGGAGTCCTGCTGCTTTTACCGATCAGTAAAATTGCGGAAAGCCCGCAGATTTCAGCGACCGCCGGGGATAGCCGATGAGTGGACCGCGTCTCAAGTCGAAAATGCTGGTTCAGGCCGGATTGCGCCAGTGCATGGTGCTTGGCCTGATGGCGACCGTGGTGCGCTCGGGGGATGACGATGCGGGTACGGTGTATCTCAAGATCAACCGGCTTGGCCCCGGCTTCACCATTCTGGCGCTGGCCCGCGAGCTGGACGGCAGCCTGAAATGGCGGTCGCGGACAGGTGAGGAGCCCGTGCCCGAAGCCGATGCGGATGCGATTCTGGAGAAGGAGCGCCGGATCGATCCGGACATCTGGGTTCTGGAAATCGAGGATCGCGAAGGCCGCAATCCGCTTGAAGACGCGATGTTTTTTTAAGGCGGGTTCTTCGAAGCCAGGCTCTTCCAGGCCGGATCCAGGACCGCCCGACAGGCCGGTCCTGGATTGGAGTGATGTTCGTTCAGGTTATTCGGCGTCGGCCGCGACCTGGACCTTGATCATCTTGTCAGGGTCGACCGGCGGCTCGCCCTTCTTGATCATGTCGACGAATTCCATGCCTTCGGTGACTTCGCCCCAGACGGTGTACTGACCGTCGAGGAAACGGGCGTCCTTGAAGCAGATGAAGAACTGGCTGTCGGCGCTGTTCGGGCTCTGGGAGCGTGCGGCGCCGACGGTACCGCGCTGGAACGGCGCGTCGGAGAATTCGGCGTCCAGCTTCTGGCCGGATCCGCTCATGCCGGTGCCGGTCGGGTCGCCGGTCTGGGCCATGAAGCCGTCGATCACCCGGTGAAAGACGATGCCGTCATAAAAGCCCTCGCGGGCCAGTTCCTTGACCCGTGCCACATGCTTCGGGGCGAGGTCGGGCTTGAGTTCGATGACCACGCGGCCGTGGTCGAGATCGATGAAGAGGGTGTTTTCCTGATCGCTCAAGGTTTCGATCCTTCTCTGAGTTTCTGGGAAGATGAGTTTCTGGGAAGAGGTGAGCGTTGGACTTACTGAGCGTCCGCGGCCACCTGCAGTTTCACAATATGATCCGGTGTGCGTGGCGGCTCGCCGCGCTTGATCATGTCGACGAATTCCATGCCTTTCGAGACCACGCCCCAAACGGTGTATTTGCCGTTCAGGAACTGGCAGTCGGTAAAGCAGATGAACCACTGGCTGTCCGCGCTGTTCGGATTACTCGACCGTGCCGCGCCGACGGTGCCGCGCACGAAAGGCGCATTGCTGAATTCTGCCTTCAGCTTCTGTCCGGACCCGCCCATGCCGGTGCCGGTCGGGTCGCCGGTCTGTGCCATGAAGCCATCGATCACCCGATGAAAGATGATGCCGTCATAAAAGCCCTCGCGAGCCAGTTCCTTGACCCGCGCCACATGCTTCGGCGCAATGTCGGGGAGCAACTCGATTTCGACCCGTCCGTAATCGAGGTCGAGATAGAGCGTGTTTTCAAGATCCGCGGCGCGCGCCGGGCCAGTCAACAGGACTGCCGTCAGCAGCACCAACAGGGCGCAAAGGCGATGGGCCATGTATGCCTCCGAGATTGAGCGTTTCCGGCGGCACCATAAACGACCGCGCTCAGCGGGCAAGACCGAACAGAGTTTCAGTGTCCAGATAGGTTTCCAGATGATCGGCCAGCCGGTCCAGAACGCCGTCGATCTCGGCGGTGAAACTCATGTCTGAAAAGCGGGTGGCGCCGAGATTGGCAAGAAAGCTTCGGCGGAAGCCGTCGTCCGAGAACATGCCATGCAGATAGCTGCCGGCGATTTGTCCCGACGCGGAGACGGCACCGTCCTGATGCGCGCCATCTCCATCGTCGATGGTGGCGAAGGGCCGGGATCTGTCTGGGCCGTCAGTCCGGCCGATATGGATCTCGTATCCGGAAATTGGCTCGCCCGTGGCGGAGGTGCCGGTGACGCGTTTCAGGGCTTTTTCAGGGGAGAGCACGGTCTCCACGTCCAGCAGTCCGAGGCCGTCAGCCGATCCGGCAGGGCCTTCCAGTCCGTCCGGGTCATGCACCTTGTGGCCGAGCATCTGATATCCGCCGCAGATCCCGAGCACCCGGCCGCCGCGCCGGACATGGGCGGCGATATCCACGTCCCAACCTTGGGCGCGCAGGTCGGCAAGGTCGCCGATGGTCGATTTCGAGCCGGGGATCAGGATCAGCGCGGCATCGCCAGGCAAAGCGCGTCCGGGCTCCACGATATCAACCGTGATGTCCGGCTCCAGCCGCAGCGGGTCCAGATCGTCGAAATTGGCGATGCGGGAAAGCCGGGGAACGGCGATCTTGACTGGCCCCGCAGTCTCCCTGATCGCGGTTTCAAGGGCGACGGCGTCTTCCGCAGGGAGTTTCCGGGCCTCGGGAAAATACGGCACCACGCCGAGCGACGACCAGCCGGTTCGCTCCGTGACGATGCGCAACCCTTCGTCGAACAGCGAGGCGTCGCCGCGAAACTTGTTGATCAGGTAGGCGGCGATACGCCGGCGGTCTGCCTCGGGGATTACGGCGTGGGTTCCGACGAGGGAGGCGATGACGCCGCCACGGTCGATATCGCCGATCAGAACCACGGGGCATCCCGCGACTTCGGCAAAGCCCATATTGGCGATATCACCGGCCCGCAGGTTGACTTCCGCCGGACTGCCGGCGCCTTCGACGAGGATGAGGTCAGCCTCTTCCTTCAGGCGCGCGAAGCTTTCGCAGACCGCTCCCAGAAGATCCGGTTTCATGGCTTGATAGGCGCGGGCTTTAGCATGGCCGCGCGCCTTGCCCTGCACGACCACCTGGGATCCGAGGTCGGTTTCGGGTTTCAGCAGCACCGGGTTCATGTCCGTGTGTGGCTCAAGACCGCAGGCGCGGGCCTGCAATGCCTGCGCCCGGCCGATCTCGCCGCCATCGACGGTGACGGCGGCATTGTTGGACATGTTCTGGGGTTTGAACGGACGGACCCTGAGGCCGTTCCGGGCTGCCAGACGGCACAGGCCGGCAACCAGAACGGATTTCCCGACATCCGAGCCAGTTCCCTGAAACATCAGCGCTTTTGCCGTCATTTTCGCCACGCGTCCCATGCTCACCGGTACAGGCTAATACCGCAGGTGGATTTATTTGTCCTGTTTACGAAATGTTCAGGTTTAACGGGTAAAAAAGTACCAAGCCAGCGTTGTTCTTCGGAAGGACGCCAGCAACGGAACACTCGAGCCTTTCGACTTCGCTCCCTCCCTCTCGGCTCGAGCTAGGGCGGTCCTTCGGGGCCGCCCGACTCATTTTACCCCAGAAAAAAACGGCCGGTTTCCTGGTGTTTCCGGGAAAAACTAATACAGACCAATTTTGGTGCCTTATTTCGTATTGACAATCAGTCGCAAGAACGATCATATGCGAATGACTCTCAATTGCGGGTATCGCGCGATGTATGTGTGTCTGTGCAATGGATTTACCAATCGCTGCGTCGACAAGGCTATCGAGGCTGGTGCGAGAACGGTTGGTCAGGTGTACCAGAATGTCGGCTGCCGTCCGCAGTGCGGCACTTGCATGAACACCATTCGCGAGCAGCTCGCGGCGCGGACCAGTGAGATTGAAATGTCTTCCACAGACGTCGCGTAGGTTTTGAGGCAAACCCTAAGTCTTTGTTATATTGAATATAATTCGCAGTATTGATTTTGCGAACATACTTGGAATTATTCTAATCAGTGCTATCTTCGGTTCCGGACATTCATACTGGAGCAAGGCCTATGAAGGGCGATAGCAAGGTTCTCGAGTTTTTGAACAATGGACTGAAGGGCGAATTGACCGCCATCAGCCAGTATTTTCTACACGCCAAGATGTTGCAGGACTGGGGTTTTTCGAAGCTCGGTAAGCACGAGTACGACGAGTCCATCGACGAGATGAAGCATGCAGAAAAGCTGATGGCCCGCATCCTTTTCCTCGAAGGTGTTCCGAACCTGCAGTATCTCGACAAGCTGCTGATCGGCGAGGACGTCAAGGAGATCTTCGAAGGCGACATGAAGCTCGAGCTGGACGGCATTGCCAATTACAAGGCGGGCATCAAGCATTGCGAGTCGGTCGGTGATTATGTGACCCGCGATCTCTTTGCCGAGATCCTCGAGGACGAAGAAGGTCACGTCGATTACATCGAGACGCAGCTCGGCATGATCGAGAAGTTGGGCATGCCCAACTATCTGCTGCTGCAGTCCGAAGCGAACGAGATGGACTGACGTAGATCCATCTACGGATTTGCATTGAGTGTTAGGACACCCTGCTGCGCGGGCGGGGTGTCCTTTTTCTTTTTAAGGCAAGCGTGCCGACTTTCCCTAAACCGCCGCAGCAACTGCTTTGCGGGATGAGAATGCGGCCTTCGCCAGGCGCATCGCTGCCAGCGCCGTTGCCTGGATGCTGATCTGCTCCATCCACATTCCGAGGCGGGATTCCACCAGATCGGCCTGGCGCTGCCGGGCTGCGTTCAGGATACGCAGGAGCAGCTGCTCATCGATGCTCAGCGGTGCGGTCTCTATTGTCGCAATGGCGAGGCGCCGGCGGCTGCCGAGAACCAGGAGTGTCATCATCCGGTTAAGCGGCGCGAGAGCCGGAACAAGCCCCGAGAACTCAAACGCGTCGAGAACCGAGCCTGTTGCGCAGCGACGCTCCTCATGGGCGCGCATCCATTGCCGCATGCCCCAGAGGATCAGGGTTTCGAACTCGTCCAATGCCGGAGTGGTCAATGGCGAAGGGAGTGGCCCGCTTCCGGTTCGCGCCTGAATACCTGTTTGTGCTGTGAGCAAATGCTGCACGATTTATCCCTCCCATCGCATGGTCAGGACAGGGTAGTGATTATGAGAATGAGTTGCAATTAAAACAACTCACCTCAAGAGTGATTATTTACCGTTTTTCCCCGCCAGTTCGAAACAGGCGGAGACGATGGTCTGGAGCCCGGCATCCGGGCTCCCCAGTTCGACCGATCTGGCTGCACCGATAGCTTTTTCGAGAAGGGCATCGTCGCGGGCCGCTTGGACAAAAAATTGTGTCAGCGCCTTGCCAGGAAGTTCTTTTGCCGGATTGTTCAGCACACGTGTCGCACCGAGCGTTTCAATCCGCTTGGCGGTCACGAGGTGTTCCAGGTTCCAGGGCATGATCGCTTGCGGGGTCCCGGCCATGGTGCCGGCAACCGCTGTCGAGAGGCCGCCATGGTGCACCAGAAGCCGCGCCTTAGGCATGACCTCGTTGAAGGGCAGGGGCGTCGGGCTGATCCGGAACCGGGCCGTGGAGTTCGAGCGTGCTGCCTCGGCGTTGATGCCGCTGATATAGGCCAGAACCTGGAGGCCGCTTTGTTTCAGGGAATCGATCGCCAGTTTCAGCTGCGGATGGGAATGCGGCATGTAGAAAAACACGCCGTCGGCCGGTCGCTGTTCTTTCGGCAGCGGCGTGATATCCGTCGGCATGTTGAAGGGCGGTACGGTCTTTTCCTCGCGGTGGGCTGCGTAGGGGTCGACGATGGAAAGGGTGAGCGGAAAGGACCGATCACCGTGAAAGGCATCGCTCAGATAGGGGAGCTGTCCTTCGCCGCGCAACCGGAGAACCTTGTTGATGATGGCGAGCAGTTTCGCCTCATGCTTTTTTGAGAAATCTTCCAGCGCGTCCTGCCACGGCCGGATCGGCGGCATTGGTCGGCCGCCGGGCGGCATGGTGTAGCCGTTCCCGATGGTCAGGGACGGGATCCGGCCGCGCGCCGCGATGTTCATGGTCGGACTGAAATCGCCGATCACCAGATCCGGGCGCACAGCGTCGAATAGCCCGCTCCAGGCTTCGAGCCGGGCTGCGAAGCCTCCTTCGTTGCCGTAGCCGATAAGGTTCAGCACATCGGCGAAGGAATGGGTCGGCACAGTCCGTGCTTTTGGATCGGACGGCATGTTCCAGCGCGGGATCGGCAGCAGGTGATAGCCGTCCGGGAGTTTTCCCGTCCCCGGGTCCCAGAAGGCGTCCGCGCGTTCCGTTTCCTGCAGGGCGAGGAAGATCTCCGCGCCCCGTTCCCGGAGCGCACGGGCGATCGGCTTGATCCTGTTGATGTGGCCTAGTCCGGCCCCGAATTCCCATCCGAATAAAATACGCATCAACCGTTACTTTTCAGTGCTTTGATTTCTCCGCATAGTGACGCCGCAGATTCGGAAAGCAAGCCGGGAAAGAACGGAACATGGAACAGCCGCGGCAATTGCCAGTCGGAGAGGAGATCTTCCTCGATCATATCGCGCACTTCGTGCCGGACATGGCGGAGGCACATCGCGAGTTTAATCGGCTCGGTTTCGTGCAGACGCCCTATACCGAGCACCGCCATATCGTTGGCGAGGAGGTGGAGCCGGTGCCGTCCGGAACGGCCAACCGGTGCATCATGCTGCCGGAGGGCTATATTGAGGTGATCACGGTCTCCGATGCCACAACACCGCTTGGTGAGCGCTCGGCAGCCCAGATGGAGCGTTATGTCGGCCTGCATCTGATTGCCTTTTCCTGTGCCGATCCGGAAAGCGTTCAAGGCCGGTTGACCCTGACGGGCTTTCACCCGGAGCCCCTGGTAAACCTGAGGCGCCCGGTCAGCCTGGCCAGCGGAGGCGAGGACGAAGCCTCCTTCACCGTTTGCCGGGTACGGTCGCAGGATATGCCTGAAGGCCGGGTGCAATATGTAGCGCATCATACCGAGGAGATCGTCTGGCAGGACCGCTGGCTACATCACGGCAATGGCATCGTCGCGCTGCGCGATGTGGTGGTCGGCGTCGAGACTCTCGACAAGGTGGCCGCGCGCTATTGCTGGTTCCTCAACCGTGGCGGCCCGAAGCCGATGAGCGAACATGTCTGGCGCATTCCGCTTGATCGCGGTGGTGTGGTGGTTGTGGATGAGGCCGGGCTTGACGAGCTCGTGCCGGACGCCGAGTTGCCGGGGGACGGCCCTCTGATTGTTGGGTATGGGCTGTTGTCCAAAGATCTCGCCAAGACGGAGGCATTTCTGCGCGAGCGAGGTTTTGAGCCGGAGGCGCTGGGTGGCTATCTCCGGCTCTCGCTGCCCGAGACCATAGGCGGTACGCTGTTTATTGCGGAGGATGAGGCGAAATTACCCTGGATACAGGGATAGAATCATAAAATCGCCAGAAAATGCGTGTAGAAGAGCCTCAGGTTTAGGGGAGTTCGGTCATGTCTAAAACTTTGGTCGCGACAATGATGAGCGCGACGCGTCACACGCAGGAAGACTATACATTCACCGTTGATGACGACGCGATCTGGTCGAAGACACCGATCAAGATCATCCAGGCTTTCGCGGAATATGTGGATGAGAAGGTGTTCCCCGACGAAATGGTGGATTTCGAAATTAACGCCTCCTTCAAGAACGAAGAGCATAAATGCGTAACCGCAATGGGGCAGATGGTGTTCGAGCGTGGCCGGATTCCCTTTACCCTGATGATCGGTGAGCGCGGGGCGCGGGACTAATCCATGATCCCGACCGCGACAGCCGTGAGTGAGATTTGATGACCGACGCTTCCGTGCCCGAGAGCCCCTCTCTTCCGCGCCTTGAAGGCTTTGAGCGTCTGCGCGCCTGGTGGCACCTGATGGCGCAGGATCATGGAATCGTCCGCTCGATCTATCTGAACAAGCATCGGGTGCGGGATGACCTGTGGCGCTCGGCCCAGCCTTCTCCGTGGCATCTGGAGCGCTTCGCCGCGGCCGGGTTCAAAACCATCCTTAATCTGCGCGGCTCGGAGCAGGACAATTATCGTTATCGGTTGGAACGGGAAGCCTGCGAGCGGCTCGGACTGAAGCTGATCAGCCTGCCGATCCGTTCCCGCAATCCGCTGAAGCGGGAGACCATGATCGACGCGATCAATGTCTGGGACCAGCTTGAGGGTCCGACATTGATGCACTGCAAGTCCGGTGCGGACCGTACCGGGCTGATGAGCACGCTTTATCTGCATCTGAAGCATGACGTGCCGATGCGTGAGGCGATGGACCAGCTGTCGCTTCGCTTTGGTCACCTGCGGCAGGGCAGGACCGGTGTTGTCGATTTCGTCTTCGAAACCTTTGCCGACCGACACGACGAAACCGGGATCACATTCCGTGACTGGGTCGAGACGGAATATGATCCCGATGCATTGCAGGCTTCCTTCCCCGATCAGTGGTTCTTTTCCCTGATCGTCGACAAGGTGCTGCGCCGGGAGTAATCCGGTTAAGCGGCGATCTTTCCGTTCAGCTCATCCTCGATGAAGGCCCGGATCACGGCTTCCATGCCCTCATCCTGCGTAAAGCCGAGTGCGGCTGCTTTCTTGGTGTTGAAAGCGGGCGGCCAGCCACGCACGATCTTCTCGATGAAGGGATCGGGCTCCCAGTCGATGCGGGAGGCGACGACCGGGCCGGCGACATGTTCCAGTGCCTTCGCCATTTCCGCAACGGTGAGCGAGAAACCCGGGAGCGACACGGTGCGCGATGCGCCCCAGGCTTCGCCCGTCAGGTTGTGGGCATGGACCGTATTCTCGACGATGCTGCGCGGGGAGGCGAGCCACATCTTGGCGTCTCCGGCGACCGGACAGACGGCGCGCTGGCCCTGCAGCGGCTCGCGAAAGATCGAGCTGGCGAAGGTGGAGGCGGCCTTGTTCGGTTTTCCTGGGCGTACCACGACGGTCGGGAAGCGCAGGGAACGGCCATCCACGAAACCGCGCCGGCTGTAGTCCGAAACCAGCAGCTCTCCGATGGCTTTCTGGGTGCCGTAGGAGGTTTGCGGTGTGGTCGCCGTCATGTCCTCGACGATATTGGGCAGGTCTCCGCCAAAAGCGGCGCAGGAACTGGCGAAGACCATCTTCGGCGTGCCTTCGGCCTGCCGGAGGATTTCCAGAATGTTGCGCGTGGCATCCAGATTGACGGCCATGCCGAGTTCGAAATCTTCCTCCGCCCCGGCGCTTACAATGGCGGCAAGATGGAAGACGCTGTCCGTGTCGCCCGGAATGGCCTCGGCCAAGAGGGCGCTGTCGGTGATGTCGCCGGAGAGGCTGCGCACCCGGCTATCGTCCGTCAGCGCGGCAGGCGCAGGTACGGTGTCGAGAAGGGTCAGCTCGGTGACGCTCTGCCGACTGCCGTCGGCGGAGACCAGTGCGTTGGAGTCGAGCAGGCGCCGGGCCAGTTTCTGACCGATGAAGCCTGTGGCCCCGGTGATGGTGATTTTCATAGGGACCACTCCTTCTTCCATCCGAGACCGTCGATGGTCCCGGCTTCTGGCCGGTATTCGCAGCCGACCCAGCCGTCATAGCCAAGCTCGTCCATCAGATCGAACAGGTAACGATAGTTGATCTCGCCAATATCGGGCTCGTGCCGACCCGGGACGCCCGCGATCTGGATATGCTCGATCAGGTCGAGATAATCCTGCATGTGGACCGCGAGATTCCCTTCCATGATCTGGCAGTGATAGAGATCGAACTGCAGCCGGACATTATCGGCACCGACGGCTTGCAGGATCGACTTGGCCTGAGCCTGATAGTTCAGGAAATAGCCAGGCATATCGATGTTGTTGATTGGCTCGATGATCAGGGTCTTGCCGCGTGCGGCCGCGATCGGCGCAGCCTTTCGCAGATTGGCTGTCAGGGTTTCCGTGCATGCCTCGCGGGAGACGCCGTCGGGCACCATGCCGCTCATCACATGCAGACGCGGGCAGTCGAGGGCCTCGGCATAATCGAGCGCCAGTTCCAGCGCCTCGCCGAAACTGTCTTCCCGTCCGGGAATCGCCGCGAAACCGCGATCGCCAGCCTCCCAGTCGCCCGGCGGCAAGTTGAAAAGCGCCTGTTCGAGGCCAGCCTCCTTGAGGCGTGCCCGGATTGTTTCAGCCGGAAAATCATATGGGAACAGGAACTCGACGCCCTTGAAGCCGGCATCGGCCGCGGCCTGGAACCGGTCGAGAAACGCATGCTCCTGGAACATCATGGATAAATTGGCTGCCAGCTTTGGCATGAACACCCCCTTGGTTGCCGGTCCTTGAAATTGCCGGTTGTTGCGCGGACCCGCGCTTGATTGGAGAGGCAGCCTACAGCAGACTGCTCTGCCCGATCCAGAAACTGATTTTCCAAGGGAGACATGCGATTATGGCGCCTATTCTTGGCTGCATCGCAGATGATTTTACCGGAGCCACGGACCTCGCGAACATGCTTGTACGCGGAGGCATGCGGACCGTGCAGCTGATCGGTGTCCCCGATGAGAACACGGTTGTTCCCGAGGCCGATGCCATCGTCGTCGCCCTGAAGTCGCGGACCAACCCGGCAGAGGAGGCCGTCGCTCAGTCACGCGCCGCGCTGAAATGGCTGCAAGATGCGGGCTGCCGGCAGTATTTCTTCAAGTATTGCTCCACCTTCGATTCGACCGACGAGGGCAATATCGGTCCGGTGACGGATGCGCTGATGGCCGATCTTGGGACGGACTTCACGATTGCCTGTCCGGCCTTCCCTGAGACGGGGCGGACGATTTTCAAGGGTCATCTGTTCGTCGGCGACCAGCTTCTTTCCGACAGTCCAATGCGAAATCATCCTCTGACGCCGATGACCGACAGCAATCTCGTGTCGGTCCTGCAACGACAAACTAAAAAACCAGTTAAATTGATCCAATTCGCTACCGTGGAAGCTGGTACGGACGCCATCTCGGCTGAAATAGAAGCGTTGAAATCGACTGGCGGTGGCATCTCTATCGTCGATGCGGTTCTGGATAGTCATTTATTTTCAATTGGTTGTTCTCTGTCTGACCTTGCGTTGATTACCGGTGGCTCAGGAATCGCCCTGGGACTTCCGGAGAACTACCGGCGGCAGGGGCTGTTGGGCGAAACCGGCGGCGCGGATGCTGTTCCAGCGGTTTCTGGTCATGCTGCGGTGCTCGCCGGGAGCTGTTCCGTTGCGACGCTCGGGCAGATCGACCGGTTCAAGGCGGATCATCCATCCGTTGGCATTGACCCGCTGCGCCTGGCGGATGGCGAGAATGTGGTTCAGGAAGTACTCGACTGGGCGCGAGAGAAGATTCCGGCGGGCCCGGTGCTGGTTTATGCCAGCCAGCCGGCGGAGACGGTACGTGCCATACAGGATCGTCTGGGCCGTGCGGAGGCTGGCGCGCTGATCGAAGAGGCGATGGCCGCGATTGCGACAGGACTGGTTGCGTCGGGGGTTCGGCGCCTTGTGGTGGCGGGCGGTGAGACTTCCGGTGCTGTTGTTTCCGCGCTGGGCGTCGCTGGACTCCGCATCGGCGCGCAGATCGACCCCGGAGTCCCGGCGACAGTTTCACTGGGCGACGAGCCCATCGCGCTGGCGCTCAAGTCCGGTAACTTTGGCGGCCCGGACTTTTTTGCCAAGGCGCTGGCGGCAATGCCCTGATAAGGGCCGCTAATCGTTCTGGAAGACAAGCGCGACGGAGGTGCCGAAATTAGGATTGCTCCTGATTTCGATATCCACGCCATAGGGGGCGAGCTGGCTCTTCATGATCGACAGCCCGCGGCCGGTCCCAAGCTCTCCATCCGAACCTTCCGCCGGTTTGACCGGCAGAAACTGGAGAACTTCCGAGAGCTTCTCGGGTGACATCCCCGTGCCGGTATCGCGGATCACCATGATAGCGGCACCGGATTTTGGATCGCACTTGCCGATCACCGCAACGGTTCCGCCCGATGGAGTGAACTTGATTGCATTCGTGATCAGATTACCGAGTACATCTTCAAGGATTGCCTGGGGGATTGGCAGAGACGGAAAACCCGGCTCGAACTGGACATAAAGAGAGATGTTTTTCTCTCCCGCCAGTGCCATATAGCGTTCGGCGGTGTTTTTGGAGACTGCTGTCGCATCCGTCGGTGAAACAGGACCCGGTGCTCCCGTCTCATCTCTGTCTAGCAACCGGTCGCAGATGCGTACGAGGGCTTCGGCAGCATCATGGGCCACGGTGGAATAGCGTTGATATTGCGGGTGGCTGTGCGGTCCGTGCTTCTCGACCTTCAGGAGATGCGTGTAAGCCCGAAGCGCACTCAGCGCATTGCGCATTTCATGCGCAATGTCGGTCAGGAATTCCTTGTCGTCGTGAGGCGTTACCTCTGTTTCCGGAGCATCCGAAATGCGGGATTCATCCGGTATATGCGTCTTTTTCATGCCTATACGCGCCGTTTGCCATCAATTTATGGTAACGACGCCGCCGCATTAGAGTGTTCTTGTCTTCGATTTCGGTGCGATGCATGCCGACGCGCTACAGAATGATTATTCATCAATCATTGCATACTTTCGTATTATAACGCAGCCATCATGCACGCACTGAAGTCAGAAATTTTTATTAATGCGACTCGCGCATGACCGGCGTTCCGCTGCGACCGACGAGGAAATCCAGATCCGCCCCTTTGTCGGCCTGCTCCACATGTTCAACGTAGAGTTTGGAGTAGCCCCTGTCATAGGGCGATTCGAACCCGGGCCAGGCGGCCCGCCGACGCTCCATCTCTTCGTCTGAAACATCGAGATGCATGCGCCGTGCATCGACATCGACCTCGATCATGTCACCGTTCTGAACGAAGGCGAGTGGCCCGCCTGCAGCGGCTTCCGGTGCCGAATGCAGGATCACCGTGCCATAGGCGGTCCCGCTCATCCGGGCATCGGAAATCCGGATCATGTCCGTGATGCCTTTCTTCAGGACTTTCGGCGGCAAACCCATGTTGCCGACTTCCGCCATGCCCGGATATCCCTTCGGGCCGCAGTTTTTCAGCACCATGATGCAGGTCTCGTCGATATCGAGGCTCGGATCGTCGATCTTCTCCTTGTAATCCTCGATGGTCTCGAACACCACGGCCCGGCCGCGATGCTTCATAAGTTCCGGCGAGGCGGCGGATGGCTTGATGATGGCGCCGTCGGGAGCAAGGTTGCCGCGCAGGACGGCAATGCCGCCATTCGGCTTGAACGGCTTGTCGAGCGGGAAGATAACCTCCCGGTTCCAGCATTCCGCGTCCTTGTTGTTTTCCCAAATCGTCCGGCCGTTGACCGTCAGCGCGTCCTTGTGGATGAAACCTTCCAGCTCGCGGATGATCGCGGGCAGACCGCCGGCATAGAAGAAATCCTCCATCAGGAATTCGCCGGACGGCATCAGGTTGAGCAGGCAGGGCACGTCCCGGCCGAGCCGGTCCCAATCGTCCAGTGTGATGTCGATGCCCATTCGTCCGGCGAGGGCGAGCAGATGGACCACGGCATTCGTGGAGCCGCCGATCGCGCCATTCACCATGATGGCGTTTTCGAAATTCTCGCGCTTCAGCACGTCCGACATTCTGATGTCTTGGCGTACCATCTCGACAATTCGGCGCCCGGCCATCTGGGACAGTACATTGCGTCTGGAATCAACAGCGGGGATGGCCGCATTGTGCGGCAAGCCGGCGCCTAGGGATTCCACCATGGAGGCCATGGTGGAGGCGGTGCCCATGGTCATGCAGTGGCCGGCGGAACGGGCGCCGTCCTGCTCGGCATCCATGAAATCCTGCAGCGTCATCTCGCCGGCGCGGACCATCTCGGAGAATTTCCAGACATGGGTACCGCTGCCGACCAGCTCGCCGCGATAGTGGCCGTTCAGCATCGGGCCGCCGGAAACCGTGATGGTGGGGAGATCGCAGCTTGCCGCGCCCATCATCAGCGAGGGCGTGGTCTTGTCGCAGCCAACCAGCAGTACGACGCCGTCCATCGGCAGGCCGCGGATCGCTTCTTCGACATCCATAGAGGCCAGGTTGCGGTAAAGCATTGCCGTCGGGCGGAGCTGGCTTTCGGAGGTGGAAAAGACCGGGAATTCGACGGGCATGCCGCCCGCCTCATAGACCCCGCGCTTCACCCGCTCCGCGATATCGCGGAAATGGGCGTTGCAAGGATTGAACTCGGACCAGGTGTTGCAGATGCCGATCACCGGGCGTCCGTCGAACATATCGGCGGGAATGCCCCGGTTCTTCATCCAGGAACGGTGCGCCCAGCCATCCTTGTCGGCTTTGCCATACCAGTCGGACGAGCGTCGCTTGCCTTTGTTCGGATCGTCCTTGTTCGAATTGTCCTCGGCCATTATGCCGGTCTCCCCCTTGACCATCGTCCGGTTTCGGTGCCGGACGTTTTTTTAACTGTCGCGAACCGTCTCACCGGTTGGCGACGCGGTCAAGGTGGTGACTGGCGTGAGAGCCGTTCCGGCTTAGCCGTTTTGAGCGGCCCAGTCCGTCAGTTTGGCCATGAACTCGACGCATTCCTGGACCTGTGAGATCTCGATAAACTCGTCCGGCTGGTGCGCTTGCTGGATATAGCCGGGGCCGAAGATCACGCCCGGGACGCCGGCTTGCTGGAAGAAGCCAGCCTCAGTGCCGAAGGACACCGCGCCAGACTGGTTGAGGCCGGTCAGGTGGCGGATCAGGTCTTCGGCAGCGGATTCCGTGTCCGGTACGAGCGGCGGCACGTCGTTGACCAGCTCCATGGTGACGCCTGCTTCAGGCGATACAGCCTTGAGGGCCGGGTTCAGCTCGCTCTCGATATAATCGCGGACGCGCTGCTCAATGGCTTCGCCGTCATCACCTGGATGCAGCCGCATGCCCCAGCGGAACTTGGTGAATTCCGGGATGATGTTATGCGCGGTGCCGCCTTCGATGATGCCGAGGTCGATTGTGGTGTAGGGCGGGTCGAACTGGCTGTCCTCATGGGAGTTTTTTTGGAGCTCTGCCTGGATCTGTTCCAGCAGGTTGATGATTCGGGCAGCGAACATGATGGAGTTGGCGCCGCGGTGTGGCTCACTGGAATGGCCCGGGACACCACGCACGGTGACCATCAGGCTACGGCTACCCTTGTTGCCGCCGATGATCTTCATGCCGGTCGGCTCGCCGACCACGACGGCGATCGGCAGTGGCAGATTCTCCGTCATGTCCTTGATCAGGCCGCGCACGCCAATGCAGCCGACCTCTTCATCGTAGGAAAACGCGAGATGGATCGGTGTCTTCAGGCCGCGCTTTTTCATTTCCGGCGCCATGGCCAGCGCGATGGCGCAAAAACCCTTCATGTCGGCGGTGCCGCGTCCGAACAGCTTCTTGTCGGCTTCCCACATGGTGAATGGCTCGGCACTCCAGTCCTGGCCGTCGACCGGAACCACGTCGACGTGACCGGAGAGCACGACGCCGCCCTTGTCTTCCGGGCCGATGGTGGCCCAGAGGTTGGCTTTGGTCTTGTCCTCGTTGAAGGTCGTCCGCGTCGGAATGCCGTGGCCTTCCAGATAGTCCCGCGCGAAGTCGATCAGCGCGAGATTGGACAGACGGGACGTGGTGTCGAAAGCGACCAGGCGGTCGAGCATGGAAATGGATTGGGCGAGCATCTCGCTCATGTCGCGATACCTTTCCGGGCAGCGCCTAGCGGCGCCAGAAGGAGGGAGAGAGCATCACCAGGACGGTGAACAGCTCCAACCTGCCGAGCAGCATGCCGAATGACAAGAGCCATTTTGCACTGTCGGGCAGAGAGTCGAAATTCCCCGCCGGCCCAATGATCGGGCCGAGGCCGGGGCCAACATTGCTGATCGCGGTTGCGGCCCCCGAGACCGCGGTGATGAAGTCGAGGCCGATGAAGGAAAGCAGGGCCGCCAACGCCGCGAAACACAGCATGTAGAGGAAGAAAAAACCCATCACCGATTCCGAGACCGTTTCCGGGATCGGTTTGCGGTTGTAGTAGGGGATGAAAACGCCGTGCGGGCGCAGCAACCGCTCGATCTGGACCTGTGCGGTGGCATAGAGGACCTGGATCCGGAAGATCTTGATGCCGCAGGTCGTCGATCCGGCGCATCCGCCGACAAACATCAGGCACATGACGACGGTGACCGGGAAGCCTCCCCAGTTTCCGTAATCGGTCGTGGTAAACCCGGTCCCGGTCATCACCGAGACCATGTTGAAGGCGGCATACCGCAGCGCCTGCATCGGCGCGAAATCAAGCACATGCCAGTTCCACAGCGAGACGGCGGAGACCACGATTGCCACGATGGCGAGAAACCACTTCACCTGGCTGTCCTGGAACAGCGGGCGGAGCGATCCGCGCATCATTCGCAGGTAGTAGACGAATGGCAGGCTGCCCGCGATCATGCCAACAAAGACGATCCAGTCCACAAGGGCGCTATCATAGTGCCCGATGGAATCGTCGCGGGTCGAATAGCCGCCTGTCGCGATCGTTGCCATGGCGTGGGTGATTGCGTCGAAGCCCGGGAGGCCGGCGATCCAGAGTGCGGTCGCACATATTGCGGTGAAGGCCAGATAGATGCCGCTGATCCCGCCTGCCAGCTGCGCCGCGCGAGGCACCACCTTGTCCGGCGCATCGAACGCTTCGGTCTGAAACAGCTGCATGCCGCCGACGCTCAACATCGGCAGCACGGCCAGGGCCATGACGATAATACCGATGCCGCCGAGCCACTGCAGCAGGGCGCGCCAGAGCAGGATTCCCGGTGGTGCGTGATCGAGCCCGACGATAACGGTCGCACCGGTGGTGGTCACACCCGACATGCTCTCGAAGAAAGCATCGGCGACAGTCATGTCGAGCTGGGAGAAGGCAAACGGCAGTGCGGCGACTGTTGCGATCGTCAGCCAGCTGAGCGTGGTCAGAAGGAACGCCTGGCGGAGGCTCAGATTGGTTACCGATGGACTCGACGTGCTCAACATCATCGAAACGCCGATGAAGAGGGACAACGCGGACGCGCCGGTGAAAACTTCCCAGTCGGAGTTGCCGACGATGAGATCCACACCGGCCGGCAGCAACATGGCCACGGCCATGATCGACATGAGAAGACCGACGATGTGAAGGACCGGACCAATGGCGACCAAGTCCGCGCTCCAAATCCATTTGCACAGAGCGGGGATCATTGGACTGGCTGGAGCCCGATGTCCAGTACCGAAACGGAAAAGGGGCGCTGCCCAGTGGCCGCGCCCCCGATGTTCCGGTCCCGGTTATGAAGTGGTCAGTTGCCTTTCGTAACCAGGTCGAAGAATTCCTTGCGAAGCTCGGCATCCTCCTTGAAGCAGCCGGTCAACGTCTTGGTGACCATACTGGCGCCTGGCTTGCACACACCACGGGTGGTCATGCACTGATGTTCCGCCTCGACCATGACGGCAACGCCCTTGGGCTGAAGCACATCCTGGATCGTATTGGCGACCTGCGCGGTCATTTTTTCCTGGATCTGCAGCCGCTTTGCAAAAGTCTCGACGACCCTGGCCAGCTTGCTGACGCCGACCACGCGGTTGTTCGGCATATAGGCGATTGAAACCCGGCCGATGACCGGCAGCATGTGATGCTCGCAATGGGATTCCATGCGGATATTCTTCAACAGGACCATCTCGTGATAATCCTCGGTCTCCTCGAAAATGCGCTCGAGATAGACCCGTGGATCGCTGTCATACCCCTTGAACAGTTCTTCGTAAGAGCGCACGACGCGTGCCGGCGTCTCCAGCAACCCTTCCCGGTCCGGGTCGTCCCCGGCCCATTCGATCAGAGTACGAACCGCCGCTTCCGCGTCTTCGCGCGAGGGGCGTGGTCCGCCGACCTTAACGTCGACATCGTGGTCCGCCGCGGCCTCTGCGCGCAGTGCGTTGTCATAAGGCGACATTCTTGAATTCCTTCTCGGTCAAGGGCGCATGAATTGTGATGGGGTTACGCCCTCAGTGTTCCCAATGGATGCCCGACTTGCGCATCCGCTCAGTTTGGCCGTCCGGCCGCTTCCGGTAGGTCCAGCGAGAAACTGGGTACCGAAACAGTGAAAATGTGCCCGTCCGGGCCGGTCATGTCATAGTGACCGCTCATAAAGCCGGAAGGCGTTCCGAGCGGCGTACCACTAGTATATTCGAAACTTTCGCCCGGTCGGATCACTGGCTGTTCACCGACGACGCCTGGCCCGTCGACCTTCTGTTGGCGTCCGAGGGCATCCGTAATCTCCCAATGACGTGCACGCAGCTGTACTTCCGCATCTCCGAGATTCTCGATCGTGACCTTGTAGGCCCAGACAAAACGATGTTCCTCCGGGTCCGAATGATCCGGAAGATAGTGGGGTTGAACAAATACCCTGATCGCGCCCGTGGTCTCGCTGTACACTCTTTTCACCCTTCACCCGCGCCGTCGCTGTCCTTTGCTACCGGTGTCCCCGGTGCCAACGCTATATGTGGAGCGGAACTCCGAAGAGTCTACATAGAGCGCAGCGTGCGCCACCGCCAACAGTCGGGCAAGCGCCAGCGGCCGCACAATCTCTCACCATGTCGTGACTATATGGGACTGTAAAGCGTCGGAAGGGCGGGAATTGCCCGCGTCGCAGGGGATTAACCGAAGAGGAAAAGTCCGTCCGAGACAGAACCGGTTGAGACGCCGGCGTGCGTGATCGTGCCGCCGTCATTCAAGAGAGACGATTTCACTTGTAAGCAGGGCGCTGCTTGCGCATCTTTGGCGGTGTCGCGGGTGTAGTTCAATGGTAGAACATCAGCTTCCCAAGCTGAATACGAGGGTTCGATTCCCTTCACCCGCTCCAGTGATGCCAATCGCATCTCAACTCATGTTGAGGCTGGTGTGGAGATGATCGGATGTTCGGCGGATTGGGAATTTGCCAGCATCCCGGCCCGGATTTATCCGCGCAACGCAGCCATGCACATCTCTTGACTTGAATTTCGTCTCGATTTTCGCTATCTCCGACGCCGCGAGCTAATGCTCGTCGGTTTCAATTGTTTTGATCCCGCTCCCGGCCTTGACCGGGTGTTGAGGGATCCAGCCCACATTCGGCGTTTTGATGAGACTTGCTTTCCGGAGTCCGATTTTTCGGTGCATTCCGGGAGTGTCTTGATCCAGGACCGTTCCGGCCCCGCCGCACCCGACGAGACGCTAGAAAAAGGAGAACTAAATGCAGGACAAGCCGCTCACCGGAAAAAATATCGCAATCATGGTCGCCAACGGTTTCGATGAAGTCGAATTCGTCGAGCCCCAAAAGCAGTTGCTTGCCGCCGGCGCGACGGTCAAAGCCGTTTCCCGCGCCACCGGCCTCGTCAATGGCTGGTACGACGGTTCCTGGGGCCATTTCTTCCCGGTTGACGCGGACTTGGCTGACACGCTGGCCGTTGATTATGCTGGCCTCGTTGTCCCGGGCGGTGTCCGTGGCGTTGAGAAGCTTGCTGAAGACCCCCATGCCCAGCGCGTTCTGAAAGCTTTCATGCGCGCCGGTATGCCGGTTGCCCTGATCGGCGATGCCACGTCCCTGTTGATCACCGTCGAGGATGCCAAGGGCCGGACCGTTACCTCCTCCGCCGACACCCGTGAGGCTCTCGAAGCCGCCGGTGCCAGCTGGGAAGAGGTCGCTTCCGTGACCGAAGGCAACCTGGTCACCGCCAGCGGCACCGAAGGTATCGCTGAGATGATCCAGAGCTTTGCAGCCCTGATCAATGCTTTCGAAAGCAATGTGACCGAAGCAGCTTAACGCCGCTTCCGGACTATAAACCGACGCAGACGGCGTGGATTTTTGATCCACGCCGTTTTCTTTTCTGCAATGCTTCGATGTTCTGAAACTGTGGTCGGTAGATTTTCGTCATGCCCGATATTCCATCTCCCTGCGTTGCCGTTTGCCAGATCGACCGCGAGAGCGGTCATTGTCTCGGCTGCTGGCGGACGATCGAGGAGATTTCGGGCTGGTCACGGTATGACAGTGATCGCAGACTTCAGATCATTGCCGAACTGCATGATCGACGCGGCGCGGCCGTTCCTCGGCAAAGGCGTAAGAACCGGCGCAGTGCCGGTACAGCGACGCGTGTGGAGTGATTGGGGAGACGTGCCATGACGGGACCGGTGTTTCATTTATTCAATCAGGCGCCAGCTCCGGTCGCTCCATACAGCCACGCTGTCGAGATTGACGACTGGTGTCTGATCACGGGTCAGCTGGCGACCGATCCAGAGGATGACGCGCGGCCGCTGCCGGATGGCGTCGAGGCGCAAACCCGCCGGACCATGGAGAATCTGCGACTGGTGCTCGAGGGGCTCGGACTCGATTTCAGCCATGTCGTTTCTGCCCGCGTGTTCCTGACGGAATTCGAGCGTGACTACGATGCGATGAACACCGTCTATGCGGAGTATTTCGGTGCCGAAACCCGACCGGCCCGGACCTGCATCGGGGTCACCGGGCTGGCCAGGAAAGCGCTTGTCGAGATTGATTGCATCGCCTTGCGGCCGCGTTGAAAAAATCATCCAGGTACGGACTTGACATAGGCGCACATATTGCGCATTTGTGTCTTGGAAAGACGCGACCGGCAGGGCACCGCGACGAAGTGGGGCGCTTCCGGTCGAACTTTTTCGAGCGGCGGGTCAGAATTAACTTGCTACGGGGGGCTAAAAGCCTCAGAACGCCGCGCTTATATCCGCTTCATGCGGAGCGAAAGGAACGCCAGACCATTCCGCCCAACGGTGTTGCGGCAAGCGGGATGCGACGGGGTAACTGGGACATCTACTGGATAGGAGGGGTTGATGGATAAAAACGTCGCCTTCGCTGATTTGGGGATGGACTCGGATACTCAACCGAGCAGAACCAATTCCGACACCACCGGCACGGCCAATAATGATGGCACGGTCGTTCAATGGGCACCGACGCATTCGGATGCATCTCTCGATCATTTCGTGAAGAAGGACGGGCTGGTTTTTGCCGGCACGCACCTGATCATCGATCTGGTTGGCGCCTCGCGACTGGATGACCTCGCACATGTCGAGGAAACCCTGCGCGAAGCCGTCGAGGTTTCCGGGGCGACCTTGCTGCACATTCACCTGCATCACTTCACGCCGAACGGCGGTGTGTCGGGTGTTGCTGTGCTTGCTGAGTCGCATATCAGCATCCACACCTGGCCGGAGCGGGGCTATGCTGCGCTCGATGTATTCATGTGTGGAGATGCCGAACCGCACAAGGCGATCGCGGTGCTTCGTCGGGCTTTCCGTCCTGACTCAATTCAGCTCAACGACCTGAAACGGGGCCTGACCGTATGAGCGAGTGGTTCTGCGAAACCCTCCACAGCGGCTACGGACAACGTCTGGTGATCGACAAGGTGCTCTTCCGGGAACGGACGGAGCATCAGGATCTGATCATCTTCGAAAACCGTGCTTTCGGCCGGGTGATGGCGCTCGACGGCATCGTCCAGACCACTGAGGGCGACGAGTTCGTCTATCACGAGATGCTCACGCATGTGCCGATCCTGGCCCATGGCCGGGCGAAGCGCGTGCTGATCATCGGCGGCGGCGATGGCGGCATGGCGCGTGAAGCGCTGCGTCACACATCGGTCGAACAGGTGACAATGGTCGAGCTTGATCGCAGCGTCGTCGACATGTGCATCGAGCATCTGCCGTCTCTCAGCAACGGTGCGTTCGATAATCCCCGACTCGATCTGCAATTCGCCGACGGGGCGAAGTTCGTCGAGGAGACGGACGGGCGCTGGGATGTGATCATCGTCGATTCGACCGATCCCATCGGGCCGGGCGAGGTGCTGTTCCGGGAGAGCTTCTACCAGGCCTGCAAGCGGTGCCTCACCGACGGCGGTATTCTGCTTACACAGAACGGCGTGCCGTTTGTGCAAGGCGGCGAGGTGACGAACAGCTTCAACCGTCTCAGCCCGCATTTCACCGATGTCTGGTTCTACACGGCAGCGGTGCCGACCTATCAGGGCGGGCTGATGGCTTTTGGCTGGGCCAGTGACGATAAGTCTTTGCGCCAGCTTCCCGTTCCGAAGATTGCGGAGCGGTTCGAAGCCGCTGACATCTCCTGCCGCTATTACACACCGGAAGCCCATGCAGGCGCGTTCGGCTTGCCGCAATTCATCCGCAAGCTGCTGGTTTAGCCCGACCGCTATTTTTCTGCTGCTCGCTTAAGGCTTTCTTTACCGCTGCGCACTAGATTGAGTTGCAAGGAAGCGCCGTTTCCCCCAGCGGCAGCAATCACGTCCAGGAGCGTTTTCGCGCATCCCCCTAACCTGGCGAAGTGATCCTTCCGAGACTCTCCCTACGGGGCTCGTCGCTGACGAGCCCCTTTTGTTTGCGCGGATTGTGTCTCCGTGCTCGAAAGCGGAGATAAGGCCATGCTATGGTCATGAAAAATCAGCCAATTGCAGACCCGCATGGTAGCCAGAGCGCCACAAATCTCCGTCCTTGTCGTCGCCTATAATTCGGGCGCGTACCTGCCCCGCTGTCTGGCGGCGCTGGAAGCGCAGACATGCCGCGATTTCGAAATCCTGGTGCTCGATAACGGGTCTCCGGACGGAGATGATATTGACCTGGGAGATCTCGGCGTCCCGGCTGAGTTGGTGCGCAGCCCGGAAAATATAGGCTTTGCCGCCGGTAACAATCTGCTTGCCCGGCAGGCGCGAGGGACCTGGCTCGCCTTGCTGAACCCGGATGCCTTTGCCGAGCCGGATTGGCTCCAGGCCTTCGCGGATGCTGTCGCTCGCTATGACGGCATCTCCGTCTTCGGCTCGACCCAGCTTCTCGACAGCGACCCGGACTTGCTGGACGGTGCGGGGGATCATTACAGCCCGCTCGGTCTTGCCTGGCGGGGTGACCGGCTGAAGCCCGCATCTCTGATATCGGAAGATGCCGAGGTGATGGGGCCCTGTGCCGCTGCTGCGTTTTATCGCAAAGATGTCTTCGAGCAGGTCGGCGGTTTTGCCGAGACCTATTTCTGTTACTACGAGGATGTCGAACTCGGGCTGCGTTTGCGGCTTGCCGGCGAGCGCTGTATTCAGCTTGCTGGTGCCCGGGTCCGGCATGTCGCCTCGGCCATTGCCGGTGAGAACTCGGAATTCTCCCGCTACCACATCACACGGAACCGGATCTGGACGTTCCTGCGCACGATGCCCGCGCCGGTGTTCCATCTGATTCTGCCGTTGCTGCTGGCACAGCTCGCGCTCATTGTCCTGCTTGGCCCGGTGCGCGGCGACAGTGCCGTGCGGGTAAGGGCGATCAGGGATGCGCTTGCAGCTTTCCCCGAAATCATGAAACAGCGGGCCGCAATTCAATCCAGCCGAAAGGTGGGGATTTGCACGTTTCTTTCCGCGTTGAGCTGGAATCCTGCAAAACTCTTCGCCAAGGAAGGCGACCGTCGGCCGATCCGGCGTGAAAACAGAGCGGGACTGATCCCGCCAACCGGGGTGGAACATGCAGCAGACTAGCGTTGCCGCCATTATCGTCTCCTATCAATCCGATGAACGGCTGTTCCGGGGGCTGGAAGCGCTGGCCCCGCAGGTTGGGCGCATCATTGTCGTCGACAATGATTCTGGCGATCAGGTGACGGAAAAGCTGAAGGAAGTGGCTGAAGCCGACGGGGACAAAGTCCGGCTGGTGCTGAATGACGAGAATGTGGGGCTCGCGGCCGCGCAGAACCAGGGTATCCGGCAGGCACTGGAAGAAGGCGCGGACTGGGTTTTGCTGCTCGACGATGACAGCGTTCCTGACGCGGGCATGGTTGAGGCCCTGCTGGCCGCTTATGCCAGTCATCCGGCACCGGAGCGGATCGGCCTTGTCGCGCCGCGTCTGCACGATGCGGAATGCACCCTGAAAGCTCGCGCCTATGTCTCGAAACATGCTTTCGATTTCCGGCGGGTCCGGTTCGGGCCAGGCGATGTGCTCGACAATGTTGCCTTTGTCATGGCCTCGGGAAGCCTGGTGAAAGCGGAAGTGTTCCGAGAGATCGGCCTGATGCGCGAGGATTTCTTCGTCGATTACATCGACTTTGAATTCGCCTTTCGCATGCGGCGGTTCGGCTGGGGGCTGGTCGCAGTCGGCGATGCCGGGCTGGAACACCGGCTTGGCGAGTTCGAACACAAGCGGCTACTTGGTCGTGACTTCCGCTTCAACAGCCATTCAGGGTTCCGCCGGTACTATATCTACCGCAACCGCATGCGCGTCTGGCGGGCACACGGCTTGCGCCTGCCCGCCTTCTTCGCCTTCGAGGCCGCGTCGATCGCAATCGACCTCGCCAAGCTCATCCTGCTTGAGGACAACAAGCTGGAGAAACTTGCCGGAATAGGCCGAGGTGTGATGCACGCTATGTCGGGACGTGCATCACATCGTTCCGGATAAACCGCGAACCACGTGCGTTAAATCAGGTCCCAGCCTGCCGTCGCCGCAGATCCGAGGGCGCTTTGGTTGACGCCTATGAGGGTGACTGTTCCACCATCGGAGAGTGTGAGCAGCGTATTCCCGTCACTTTCCGTTGCTGTGTAGGTCAACCCATCCTGGAATTGCAGGCTGTCAATCCCCGCCTGGAAGTCGTTGACCTGATCGTTTCCGCCACCTGACGCAAAGACAAAAGTGTCCGCTCCGCCACCGCCGACAAGTGTGTCGTTTCCGGCATTGCCAAAGAGCAGGTCTGCGCCGCCGTCACCCGCCACGTAATCCGAGCCCTGTCCGCCATAGAGCGTGTCGTTGCCTAGATTGCCGGCAAGTGTGTCGTTCCCGGCATTGCCATAGACAATGTCCTCGTTCTGGCCGCCATAGAGGAGATCTTCGTTCTCTCCACCGTAGAGGGTGTCGTTGCCTTTGTTACCGTAGACGACGTCATTATCGTTGCCACCGAGAACAGTGTCATCGCCTTGACCGCCATAGACGGTGTCCATGCCGCCGCCGCCGAAGACGGAGTCGGTACCTTGGTTGCCGTAGACGATATCCTCGCCGAAGCCGGAGCCGACTGTGTCGTTTCCGCCGCCGCCGGCAAGGGTATCGTCCTCGGCACCGAGGGAGATGAACTGGGTTGCATCGTCGCCGACCACATAGTTCTGGCCCGCGCCACCATTGACGGTCGCGTTGCCGACGATGGCGGCGAACTCGATATTGTCGAGTTGCAAGATAGAGCCCGTTGGCAAGCCGGAGGTATCGATGACGAAAGCCTCCGAACCGGTAGATGTCCCGGTATCGCCGGTGATCTGAACGGTCTGGGCCCCCGAGCCCCCGCCGGAGAAGGTGATCGAGCGGATATCGAGACTGACGCCGCCGGAGCCGGTGATGAAGGTCTGGCCGTGTCCGTCGAGGAAGCTCTGCGCACCCGTGTCCGGCTCTGTTGCCTGGATCTCGCCGGTCAGGGTGGTGCTGGCCGTGCTGGTCGGCTGTGCGTTGGAGGTGCCGGAGGTTGTCAGTGATACGCCGGACGGCAGCGTCGCCGTCACTACGTTGCCGTTGCCGGTATTCTGCACGAGCGCGCCGGTCGCGGTACTGCCGCTGGTGTTTGCCAGTGTACGCCCGGTGGCGGTGCCCTCTGTGTCGGCCGCAGTCTGGTTGGTCACGGTCAGGCCGCCGCCTGAACTGCTTCCGCTGTCGGAAGAAGCCGAGGGAGTCGCCGTTGCGGTGGTGAGGGTCGTATTGCCGCCGGAGAAGGAGGCCGTGAATGTCACGCTGCCTGACGTGCCGGCGAGGTTCAGCGTACTGCCGCCGCCGAGATCGATTGTGCTGCCGGCGGTGGTGCCGTTCAGACTCGAAAGGTCGGTGCCGGTGATGACGATCGTGTCGCCGGCTTCAAGGCCGGAGATTGTGTCGGCGTTGAGATCGCTGACGCTGCCCGTGAAGGTATCATTGCCAGTGCCGCCAATCAGCAGATCGGCCCCGGCCCCGCCCGAGATGATATCCGCGTCGGCCCCGCCATAGAGCGTATCCGCGTCGGCCCCGCCGGAGAGTGTGTCTGCTCCGGCGTTGCCGTAAATGACATCCGCGCCGGCGCCGCCATCGAGAAAGTCATTACCGGAAAGCCCGAACAGGGTGTCGTTATCGTTCTGTCCGAACAGGCTGTCCGCGCCCGCCCCGCCCGAGATCACGTCCGCACCAGCACCGCCAGAGACCAGGTTTGCACCATCGCCCGCGTTAATCGTGTCGGCAGCGCTTGTGCCTGTAATGGAATCTGCGGAGGTGGAGCCGGAGATCAGCTCAACGCTGTTTAGTGTGGCGCTGGAGAGGTCAAAGGCACCGCCGCCATTGAGGGCGAGGACGTCCGTGCCGCCGCCGCCACTGACGGTCTCTGCCAGGCCTGTGATGTCCGCGGAAGTCGCGGCAAAAGTGTCTGCGCCTGTGCCGCCGATCAGGTTGTCGGCGCCTGCACCGCCGGAGATCAGGTTGGCGCCGTCGCCCGCATTGATAACGTCCGCACCGCCGCCACCGGCAATGGTATCGGCGCCACTTGTGCCGGTGATAGAATCCACAGAGGCAGAGC